>NZ_BAAAWT010000001.1:3925000-4282500 GCF_039535215.1 Streptomyces racemochromogenes | reverse complement strand
ACCACGAAAGAGCGGGCCAGTCACGGTCGGAATAAGACCGACTGACCACAACGTCCTCGCTGTGTTCGTTGCCTGCCAGTGCCCGAGGGCCCGACAGGTCTTTTTCAAAGGAACCTCATCCACCGGAGTGGACGGGGTATCAACTTCTGGCGTTGATTTTTGGCACGCTGTTGAGTTCTCAAGGAACGGACGCTTCCTTTGTACTCACCCTCTCGGGCTTTCCTCCGGGCTTTCGTTCTTCGTTCTTGCGATTCAGACTCTATCAGAGTCTTTCTCGCTCGCTTTCCAGGTCCTGCGCTTTCGCGCTTTCCCTTTCCGGCGGTTCCGACTCTATCAGAAGTTTTCCACCGGATTTCCCGGCTTCGGATTCCTGGATGAGGAGTCGACTGCGCCCCACAGGAATTCAATTCCGAATGGGAGCGAGAGAGATTTTAAACCATCGCTGCCGAACTTGTCCAGTTCGAGGCAACCGTTCGAATCTACCTCCCCACAGTGGCCGTGTCAACGGTCTGCGGGACGACGAGGAGACTAGCAGCTCAGCTGCCTTGTACGCACATCAGGCTGCCGTCGGGAGCGTCGCCGTGCGGTCCGCCTCCTCCACGTCGCCCACCTCGCCCGCGCGGGAGGCGCGGCCGCCGAGGACGTAGACGTAGGTGAGGAACGCGGCCTCCGCGACCACGCCGATCGTGATGCGGGCCCAGGTCGGAAGGCCCGACGGGGTCACGAAGCCCTCGATCAGGCCGGAGACGAAGAGGACCGCGGCCAGCCCCATGGCCATGCCGAGGGCGGCGCGGCCCTGTTCCGCGAGGGCCGTGCGGCGGGTGCGGGGGCCCGGGTCGATGACCGTCCAGCCGAGGCGCAGGCCCGTACCGGCGGCGACGAAGACGGCGGTCAGTTCGAGGAGGCCGTGCGGGAGGATCAGGCCGAGGAAGACGTCGAGGCGGCCGGCGGAGGTCATCAGGCCCAGGCCGACGCCCAGGTTGGCCATGTTCAGGAACAGGATCCACAGGACCGGGAGTCCGAGGAAGGCGCCGAGGACGAGGCAGATCGCTGCGGCCTGGGCGTTGTTCGTCCAGACCTGCGCGGCGAAGGAGGCCGCCGGGTGGCTGGAGTAGTAGGTCTCGTACTGGCCGCCGGGCCGCGTCAGGTCCTTGAGGTGCTCGGGGGCGGCTATGGCGCTCTGCACCTCGGGGTGGGCGGCTATCCACCAGCCGATGAGCACGCCGAGGGCGGTGGAGAGCAGCGCGGTGGGTATCCACCAGCGGCGGCTGCGGTAGACGGCCGCCGGGAAGCCCTCGGTGAAGAAGCGGGCGGCGTCGCGCCAGCCGGCGCGGCGGGTGCCGGTGACCGTCGAGCGGGCGCGGGCCACGAGCTGGGTGAGGCGGGCCGTGAGCATCGGGTCCGGGGCGCTGGACTGGATCAGGGAGAGGTGGGTGGAGGTGCGCTGGTAGAGGGCGACGAGTTCGTCGGCTTCCGCGCCGGTGAGCCGGCGGCCGCGGCCGAGGAGCTGCTCCAGGCGGGCCCATTCCGTCTGGTGGGCCGCCACGAAGACGTCGAGATCCATCCGGTTACCGCTCCCCTGCCCCTGGCCACCCGATACGGCTTACTTCTCCTGTGGTCAGCTTGGCAGACTGGGGTGCACAGGGGCGGGTCAGGTCGGGGAAAGGTGCGCGCGTTGAGCGATCTGGTGACGGGAGACGCGGTCGTCCTGGGTCTGCGGCCGGCGCGGCTGCCGAGCCGGGCCCTGGCTGTCCTGCTCGACCTGGTCGTGTACGGCGTCGGGTTCGTGGTGGTGATCGTCGGGCTGGTGGCCGCGACGGCTTCCCTGGACGAGGCCGCGCAGGCCGCGGTGGCGGTGGCCAGCCTCCTGCTGGTGGTGGTCGGCGTGCCGATCGCGGTGGAGACGCTGAGCCACGGCCGCTCGCTGGGGAAGCTGGCGTGCGGGCTGCGGGTGGTGCGGGAGGACGGCGGGCCGATCCGGTTCCGGCACGCGCTGGTGCGCGGGGCCATGGGGGTCGTTGAGCTGCTGCTCACCTTCGGGGCGGTCGCCTGTATCGCCTCGCTGATGTCGGAGCGGGGCCGGCGGCTGGGTGACGTGTTCGCCGGGACCCTGGTGGTGCGGGAGCGGGTGCCGGGTACCCGCGTCATGCCGGTGCCCCCGCCGCCGCCGTGGCTGGCCGGGCAGTTCGCGGCGCTGGACCTGTCGGCGGTGCCGGACGGGCTGTGGCTGGCGATCCGGCAGTACCTGACGCGGATGAACCAGCTGGACCCGCACACGGGTGCCGCGATGGCGGGGCGGCTGGCCGATGACGTGGTGGCCCGGACCGGGACGCCGCCGCCGCCCGGGGTGCCGGCCGCCGCGTTCCTGATGGCGGTGGTGCACGAGCGGCAGTCGCGGGACGCCGCGCGCGCCTTCGCCCCGGCGCCGATGCCTGAGCAGATGTCGGCGCCGATGCCTGCACCCGTGCCCGTGGCCGGGCCGGTCGTCGCTCCCGCGCCGGTCGTGGCGCCCGTGTCGCCGACGCCGCCGCGCGGGACCGGGTTCGCGCCGCCGGCCTAGTCCTCGAAGCCGTCCGGATCGTCGGCGTCCGCGAAGGACGACGGCGGGGTCTCCAGGTGTTCGAGTTCGATGCCGGGCGCCGAGAGGACCACGTCGCCCGCGAGGTGCACGGTGTGGACCTCGCCCGTGTCCAGGGCGGTGACCTGGTACTCGTCCACCACCAGGGGGCCGCTGTCCGTCGGGTGCTCGGCGCGGGAGAGCAGGGTCCAGGCCTGGTCGACCGTACGGGGTGCCAGTACGGGATCGGTGAGCGCGAGGAGCCGGACGCGGGTCGCGGGGGCGCCGGGGGTCAGGCGCAGCAGGCGGGCCGTGGCGATGAGGAAGGCCGGGGAGCTGCCGGTGAAGCCGGGGGCGGCGACGTTGCCCTCGGTGGCCTCGGCTCCGGCGGGGTCGGTGCGGACCCAGGTGACGCCGTCGATGGCTGCGCCGCGCACCTGCCAGCCGCCGGCGTTGGCCTCCATGCGGATGGGTCGGCCGAGGGCGTCGAGGGCCAGGTCCAGCGAGCCGCGGTGGTCCCCGTCCGGGGTGGTCAGCTGGGCCACGTAGCGCCAGCCGGAGGGGCCGGGGGCGCAGTGGAAGTGCTCCTCGCCGAGGGGGGTGTGGTCGTGCGGGTCGTGGAGCGAGTAGCGGCCGCGGGGCATGGCGTCGGGTCCTTGGGTACGGGGCAGGCCCCCGGCGCGGATGCCGGGGGCCTGCCTGGAGTGCTGCGGATCCGTGGGGATCGGTGGCGGTGGATCAGTAGCGGTAGTGGTCGGGCTTGTACGGGCCCTCGACCTTGACGCCGATGTACGCGGCCTGCTCGGGGCGCAGGGTGGTGAGCTTGACGCCGAGGGCGTCGAGGTGGAGGCGGGCGACCTTCTCGTCGAGGTGCTTGGGGAGCACGTAGACGTCGGTCGGGTACTCGGACGGCTTGGTGAAGAGCTCGATCTGGGCCAGGGTCTGGTCCGCGAAGGAGTTCGACATCACGAACGAGGGGTGGCCGGTGGCGTTGCCCAGGTTCAGCAGGCGGCCCTCGGACAGCACGATCAGGACCTTGCCGTCGGGGAACTTCCAGGTGTGGACCTGCGGCTTGACCTCGTCCTTGACGATGCCCTCGATCTTCGCGAGGCCGGCCATGTCGATCTCGTTGTCGAAGTGGCCGATGTTGCCCACGATGGCCTGGTGCTTCATCTTGGCCATGTCCGAGGCCATGATGATGTCCTTGTTGCCGGTCGTGGTGATGAAGATGTCCGCGGTCTCCACCACGTCCTCGAGGGTGGCGACCTGGTAGCCGTCCATCGCCGCCTGCAGCGCGCAGATCGGGTCGATCTCGGTGACGATGACGCGCGCGCCCTGGCCGCGCAGCGACTCCGCACAGCCCTTGCCCACGTCGCCGTAGCCGCAGACGACCGCGACCTTGCCGCCGATCAGGACGTCGGTGGCACGGTTGATGCCGTCGATCAGCGAGTGCCGGCAGCCGTACTTGTTGTCGAACTTCGACTTGGTGACGGCGTCGTTCACGTTGATCGCCGGGAAGAGCAGGGTGCCCTCGGCCATCATCTCGTAGAGGCGGTGGACACCGGTCGTGGTCTCCTCCGTCACGCCGCGGATCTCGGACGCGAGCTGCGTCCACTTCTGCGGGGCCTCACCGAGGGTGCGGTTGAGGAGCGTGAGGATGTGGGCGTACTCCTCGGAGTCCGCGGTGGACGGGTCCGGGGCCGCGCCGGCCTTCTCGAACTCGACGCCCTTGTGGACGAGGAGGGTGGCGTCACCACCGTCGTCGAGGATCATGTTCGGGCCGCCGGTGGGGGTGTTCGGCCAGGTCAGCGCCTGCTCCGTGCACCACCAGTACTCCTCCAGCGTCTCGCCCTTCCAGGCGAAGACGGGGACGCCCTGCGGGTTCTCCGGGGTGCCGTTCGGGCCGACCGCGATGGCGGCGGCGGCGTGGTCCTGGGTGGAGAAGATGTTGCAGGAGGCCCAGCGGACGTCGGCGCCCAGCGCGACGAGGGTCTCGATGAGGACGGCGGTCTGCACGGTCATGTGCAGGGAGCCGGTGATGCGGGCGCCGGCCAGCGGCTGCGCCTCGGCGTACTCCTTGCGGATCGACATCAGACCCGGCATCTCGTGCTCGGCCAGGGTGATCTCCTTGCGGCCGAAGGCGGCAAGGGAAAGGTCGGCGACCTTGAAGTCCATGGGTGATGCTCCTCATGGTTCGAGAGGTGGGTACGGCTGGGCCGCGCACGGGGCTGGCCGGTGCACTGAGCACAGTCCGTCGCGGGGCCCTCTCTCCCCTCGGCCGGTCACGAGGACCGCCCGACCGCCATCAGCAGCGACGCCTGACACTGATGACGAATCTACACCGATCGGCGGAGCGGACCCCAGTGGGGACGGGAACAAGTCGTTCTTCGTTTCCAGGCCGTCCGGCGGGATGTTCGGGGCCTTTCGGACTTTTGATCCGCCCCTCACCTGGTGCAGGATGCCGGTGGATCGGTTCGTGCGCGCGATCCTCGGACACCAAGGGGGCCGCGATCCGGGAGCTGGCAGAGGTGGACGAGCTCGTACGGGTGGCCCTCGCCCGGGAGGCGCAGGGCACCACGGGGCTCGGCGAGTCGATCGCGATCCCGCACGCCAAGACGGACGCGGTGGCCCGCCCGACGGTCGGCTTCGCCCGGTCTTCGGAGGGCATCGAGTGGGGCGCGCTGGACGGGACGAAGGCCCGCCTGGTCTAGATCCGGTAGCCCCGGCACCCGCCCGTACGTACGAAGGCCCCCGCGGCAGGTGAGCTGCGGGGGCCTTCGTACGTACGGGCGGGCGGGGCCGGTCAGCGGCCGTCGCCCTTGGTGAGGTCGGGGCGGGGAGCGAGCTCGGGCTGGTAGATGTCCGGCTCCAGGTAGATCACGCGGGCGATCGGGACGGAGGCGCGGATGCGGGCCTCGGCGGCGTTGATGGCGTTGGCCACCTCGGTCGCGGTGTCGTCGTGCTGGACGGCGATCTTGGCGGCGACGAGGAGCTCCTCGGGGCCGAGGTGCAGGGTGCGCATGTGGATGACGCCGGTGACGGTGTCGCCGTCGACGAGCGCGGCCTTGATCTTCTCGACCTCGGCGGTGCCGGCGGCCTCGCCGAGCAGCAGGGACTTGGTCTCCAGGGCCAGGACGACGGCGATGACGATCAGCAGGACGCCGATGCACAGGGTGCCGATGCCGTCCCAGACCCCGTTGCCGGTGAGCAGGGCGAGGCCGACGCCGATGAGGGCGAGGACGAGGCCGACGAGCGCGCCGAGGTCCTCCAGCAGGACGACGGGCAGTTCGGGGGCCTTGGCGCTCTTGACGAACTGCCTCCAGCTCTGGCTGCCGCGGCTCTCGTTGGACTCCTTGATCGCGGTGCGGAAGGAGAAGCCCTCCGCGACGACCGCGAAGACGAGGACGCCGACGGGCCAGTACCAGGCCTCGATCTGGTGCGGGTCGTGGATCTTCTCGTAGCCCTCGTAGATGGCGAACATGCCGCCGACGGTGAAGAGCACGATGGAGACGAGGAAGGCGTAGATGTAGCGCTCGCGCCCGTACCCGAAGGGGTGCTGGGGGGTGGCCTCGCGCTGGGCCTTCTTCCCGCCGAGGAGCAGCAGGCCCTGGTTTCCGGAGTCGGCGACCGAGTGGACGCTTTCCGCGAGCATCGACGAGGAGCCGCTGAAGAGAAATGCCACGAACTTGGCTACAGCGATGGCGAGGTTGGCGGCGAGTGCCGCCACGATCGCCCTGGTACCGCCCGACGCGCTCATGGGTGCTGGGTGTCCTTCCTGGCCGCTGACTACGGCCGCACATTGTTGCAGCTGCGGGTGCGGCCGACGCTACGTCAGAGGACCACGGTGGCCCGGAAGACGGTACCAGCACCGGACAGTTCGGTCTTTTCGCCCGCGGGGACGAAGACCGACTCGCCGGGCGCCAGGGCCAGTTCGCCGACGCGGGGGGCGCCTGCGGTGCAGAGCAGGATCTGCGGGGCGCCGTCGGGGAGGGCGCGGGGGGCTCCGCCGGGGGCCAGGACGTGGCGGGAGAGCCGGAATTCGTCGATGGGGGTCTCGTAGACCTCCTCGCCGTCGCCCTCGGGACGCAGGATGCCCGGGGCGCTCGGCTCGAAGATGACGACCTTCAGCAGCTCGGGGACGTCCACGTGCTTGGGCGTCAGCCCGCAGCGCAGCACGTTGTCCGAGTTGGCCATCAGCTCGACGCCGAGGCCGTCGAGGTAGGCGTGCGGGATGCCGGCGCCGAGGAACATGGCCTCGCCGGGCTGGAGCCGCACGTGGTTGAGGAGCATGGCCGCGATCACGCCGGGGTCGCCCGGGTAGTCGTGGACGAGCCCCGCGTACGCCTCGTACGGCCCGCCGAGGCGTTCGGCGGCGGCCGCGGCCTCGGCGACGGTGCGCGCCATCTCCTCGCGGTCGGCGGTGAGGACGGCGGTGAGGACCTCGCGCAGGGCCGCCTCCTCGGGGTGGGCGCGCAGCAGGTCCACGTACGGCTTGAGGGAGTCGACGCCGAGGCCTTCGAGGAGGTCCGCGGCCTCCGTCGGCGGGCGGAAGCCGCACAGGCCGTCGAAGGGGGTGAGCGCGCAGATCAGCTCGGGCTTGTGGTTGGGGTCCTTGTAGTTGCGGTGGCCCGCGTCGATCGGGACGCCGCGCCGCTCCTCGTCCTCGTACCCGGCGCGGGCCTGGGCGAGGTCGGGGTGGACCTGGACGGAGAGGGGGGCGCCGGCGGCGAGGATCTTGAGGAGGAAGGGCAGGCGGGGGCCGAACCTGGCGACGGCGGCTGCTCCGAGTTCGCCCTCCGGGTCGGCGTCGATGACGGCCGCCAGGGTGGTCTCGCCGGCTCCGCGGTCGAGGCGGGAGGGGGCGCCGGGGTGGGCGCCCATCCACATCTCGGCCTGGGGCTCACCGGTCGGCTCGACTCCGAGGAGGGCCGGGATCGCGGTGGTGGATCCCCACGCGTAGGGGCGGATCGTGTTGGTGAGGCGGTCCATCGTCGTCGTCTTCCTGGATCTGGATGTGGTGCGGGCACGGGTGTGCCTAGCTGTGTCCCCGGGCCGCCAGCGCCAGGTAGGCGGTGGCGAAGTCGGTGACGGCGAGGAGCTCGGCGAGCTGTTCCAGGTCGCCGCCCTCCTCCGGTTCGAGCTCGCTGATGGCCGTGTCGTGGCTGAGGGCGAGCTCGCGCGCGGCCGGGGCGGCGCTGAGCGCGCCCGTCGGCCGGTCGCGCAGCAGGACGATGCGGGCGCGCAGGGCCTGCGGCTCCTCCACGCGGTCCCGGAAGAAGTCGTCCGGGTCGGCTCCGGCGGCGAAGGCCCCGGCGAGCAGCACCCCGTGCGCGGGCAGCGCCTCGGGGAGGGTGGCGGAGAGCGCGGGGCGGCCGGCCAGCTCGGCGAGGGTCGCGGCGAAGCGGCGGCCGGCGGGGCCGGCGCCCTCGCCCTCGCTCCAGATGAGGGGGAGCGAGTCGGCCAGTTCGGCGGCGAGGGTCTTGGCCGGGTTGGAGTAGGTGGCGATGGCCGGGCCGCAGCGCTCGGCGGTGCGGTCGAGGCGGTCGGCGACGCGCTGGAGGGCTTCGGGGGCGGCGCTGATCAGGCCGACCTTGTCGAGGAGGACCAGCAGCGGGGTCAGCAGGGCCCAGAGGGCGCCCGGACCGGCCGCGGCGGACTCGTCGTACTCCTGGTAGGGGGCCTTGGCCATCGGTACGAGGACTCCGTGCGCGCCGTTCACCGCCTCGCCCAGCGGTGAGCGCTCGGGGGCGACGGCGACCACGGCGCAGCCGCGCCGGTAGGCCTGCTCGGCGAGGGCCGCGAGGCCGGGCTCGGTGCCGTCGGTGGTGGCGATGAGGAGCAGGTCCACGGCTCCCGCCCAGCCGGGCAGGTTCCAGCGCAGCGCCCCGGCGGCGTGCGCGACGCCGGTGGGTTGCAGGCGGGTGACCGGCGCGGAGGCTCCGGCGAGGGCGCCGAGCAGGTCGGCGACGCCGGTGGCGGCCGTGCCGGAGCCGGCGATCAGGACGGAGCGGGGGCGCCCGTCGGGGCGCAGGTCCGCGAGTCCGGCCTCGGTGGCGTGCCGGGCCGCGGTGCGGACCCGGGCCCCGGCCTCGGCGGCGCCGCGGAGCAGGCCGCGGCGGTCGGCACGGGCGAGATCGTCCGGTGCGTCGAGGAGTGACTCGTCGAGCATGGGGGCCTCCGGCGGGGTTGACGGATCCAGGCTGGTCGAGCGGTGGGGAACGGGGGCCGGTCAGGCGGGGCGGCGGGCCTCGTCCACGAGCAGGACCGGGATGCCGTCGCGGACCGGGTACGCGAGACCGCAGTCCTGGCCGGTGCAGATCAGCTCGGGGGCGGTCTCGTCCGCCGACTCGTCCCGGAGGGGGGCGTGGCAGGCGGGGCAGGCGAGGATCTCCAGCAGGCCGGCTTCGAGCGGCATGGGGCGGTTCCCTTCGGGGATGCGGATCGCTTATCGCGGATTGGGCGAGGTCAGCGTACCGCCGAGTCACCTGCGGTGCGGCTTGACGGGGGCCGGGCGCCGTTGCCCTGCCGGGCGGGGTACCCGGTTTCGGGTGCGGGTCCGTCGCCGGGGGCTCTGCCCCCGGACCCCCGCGCCTCAAACGCCGGCGGGGCTGGATTTCGCCGGCCTGGCGGAGCCGCCGGCGGGCGCGGGGCAGGGGCGACGCCCCTGGATCCTGCGCCCGCCGGTCGGGCGTTACGCGCGGACGAGGGCGAGGACCTCGTCGCGGATCCTGGCCAGGGTGGCCTCGTCGCGGGCCTCCACGTTGAGGCGCAGGAGCGGCTCGGTGTTGGAGGGGCGGAGGTTGAACCACCAGTCGGCGGCGGAGACCGTGAGGCCGTCCAGCTCGTCGAAGGTGACGCCCTCCTGGCCGGCGTAGGCGGCCTTGACGTCGGCGGTGCGGGCGGCCTGGTCGGCGACGGTGGAGTTGATCTCGCCGGAGCCGACGTAGCGGTCGTACTCGGCGACCAGCTCGGAGAGCGGGCCCTGCTGGCCGCCGAGGGCCGCGAGGACGTGGAGCGCGGCGAGCATGCCGGTGTCCGCGTTCCAGAAGTCCTTGAAGTAGTAGTGCGCCGAGTGCTCGCCGCCGAAGATGGCGCCGGAGGCGGCCATCTCGGCCTTGATGAAGGAGTGGCCGACGCGGGTGCGGACGGGGGTGCCGCCGTTCTCGCGGACGACCTCGGGGACCGACCACGAGGTGATCAGGTTGTGGATGATCGTGCCGGTGCCGCCGTTGCGGGCGAGCTCGCGGGCCGCGACCAGGGCGGTGATGGCGGACGGGGAGACGCCCTCGCCGCGCTCGTCGACGACGAAGCAGCGGTCGGCGTCGCCGTCGAAGGCCAGGCCCAGGTCGGCGCCCTCGGCGATCACGCGGGCCTGGAGGTCGACGATGTTCTTCGGGTCGAGGGGGTTGGCCTCGTGGTTCGGGAAGGTCCCGTCCAGCTCGAAGTACATGGGGACGAGGTCCAGCGGGAGGCCCTCGAAGACGGTGGGGACGGTGTGGCCGCCCATGCCGTTGCCCGCGTCGACGACGACCTTCAGCGGGCGGATGGCCGTCAGGTCGACCAGGCCCTTGAGGTGCTCGGCGTAGCCGGTGAGGGTGTCCTGCTCGGTGATGGTGCCCGGGACGGTGCCGGCGGGGATCTCCGGGGCGCCCTCGTCGGTCCACTTCTCGGCGAGCTCGCGGATGGTGGCGAGGCCGGTGTCCTGGCCCACGGGTGCGGCGCCGGCGCGGCACAGCTTGATGCCGTTGTACTGGGCCGGGTTGTGCGAGGCGGTGAACATGGCGCCGGGCAGGTCCAGCTTGCCGGAGGCGTAGTACAGCTGGTCGGTGGAGCACAGGCCGATCAGGGTGACGTCGACGCCGCGGGCGGCCGCGCCCCGGGCGAAGGCGGCGGACAGGCCCGGGGAGGAGGGCCGCATGTCGTGGCCGACCACGATCGCCGTGGCGCCGGTGACCTCGACGAACGCAGCACCGAACAGTTCGGCCAGGGGCTCGTCCCACTCGTCGGGTACGACGCCACGTACGTCGTACGCCTTGACGATGTTCGAAAGATCTGCGGCCACTGCCTGCCCTCCTGAAGGTTCTGTGCGGTGGAGCAAACCTACCTTGTACGCAGAGCGGCTTTTCAGACGATCCGTACGTCAGGAATCGGGCGAACGGAGGACGCGCAGGTGTCCGCGACGCGTCTCGCCGGCCACCGGGGCACCCGGTCCGGACCCGCCGGCCTCGGCCGCGCGCTCGGGCGGACGGGCCGCCTCGCGGACCGCGTTGGCCAGGGCTTCGAGGTCGTCGCCGCTGGGGCGGGACGGGCCGGAACCGTCCGACAGGCGCACGACTTCCCAGCCGCGCGGGGCGGTCAGGCGCTCGGAGTGCTCGGCGCACAGGTCATAGCAGTGGGGTTCGGCGTAGGTGGCGAGCGGGCCGAGAACTGCGGTCGAGTCGGCGTAGACGTACGTCAGTGTGGCGACGGCAGGGCGGCCGCACGCGGTGCGCGAACAGCGACGTACAAGGCTCACGACGTTGGACGGTACCGCACTCTTGACCGGGCCGCGACGACTCGCCCCCCGGCCGTCCTCCCGTGTCGTACTCCGTCCGGGCCGTGCCACGGGTGACGAAGAGGGGCAACGGGTCCGTAACGCGGCCCGATCTTGGCCGACGTGACACCAGGTCGTGACCGTATCGGGTCCTGGCCGTGGCGTGCGGGCTACCCTGCGGGGGTGACGGACAGTTCGCTTCCTCCCCGCCCGGCGGTCCCCGCCGCGGCCCCTTCCGAGCCGCGCCAGCGGCGGCGCGACCGGCACGGCCGGGGCATGCGCGGGCCGCTGGCCCCGCCGCAGGTGCCGCTGTCCGCGAGCCGGGCGGAGCTGTTCGGGGACCTCGTACGGGATTCCGTGGAGCGGCTGGAGCGGCGCTGGACGCAGCTGGCCGAGGTGGAGTTCGTCATCGCGGACGTGCCGGGGCCGCCGGGCGGGCCCGACGCGGGCTGGAACGACGAGGCGGTGCCGCTGGGCGGGCTGGTGGAGGCCCGGGACGGGAAGCCGGCGCGGATCGTGGTGTTCCGGCGGCCGGTGGAGATCCGGGCCAAGACGCGGGACGAACGGGCGCTGCTGGTGCACGAGATCGTGGTGGAGCAGGTCGCGGAGCTGCTGGGGCTGTCGCCGGAGACGGTGGACCCCCGGTACGGGCAGGACTGACGCCCCGCCCGTACCCGGTTTCGGCACCCGGTTTCAGCGCAGCAGGATCGAGGGGTCCTCGGCGGCCCGGGGGACGGAGACCGTGGAGCGGTCGTCGCCGAAGGCCTGGACGGTGAACATCGGGATCCCGTCGTGCGGCAGGGTCAGGGTGCGGGCCGCGTGGACGGGGCCGCCGGACAGGGTCTCGACGGTCAGGGCGTAGGGGCCCTTGCCGCCGGTGGGGGCCGGCGGGGTGACCGCGCGGGTGGTACCGCCCTTGAGGGTGATCTCCGTGGCGGCGCCCTGCCCGCCCTCGGTGCCCGGGGAGGCGGTGACGCGGACCTTCGCGTCGGCGCCGGAGGCGGTGAGGGTGAGGACGGTGGCCTTGTCGTCGGCCCGGTTGTCGGCGACGGTGGCCCGCTCGCCGACGGGCGTGCTCGCGGGGACGAAGGCCAGCTCCTGCTTGGCGGCGGTGCCGCGGACCACGCGCAGGGCGGCGACGACGGGTACGGCCTTCTTCGGGTCGGCGGGGGCCAGCAGCAGGGAGCCGGCCTCGCCCCGGGTGACGTCGCCGAGGTCCAGGGTCTCGGTCATGCCGCCCTTGAGGTGGAGGCGTTCCCGGCCGGCCGGGTTGATGGGGCCGGTGGGGCCGGACAGCTTCACGGTGAGGTCGGCGTCGTCCTCGCCGGGGGCGAAGGCGACCAGCCGTACGGAGGTGGTGTCGGCGGGGATGCCGGGCAGGACCAGGGTGTCCGCCGGGCCCGCGGAGGCCGGGAGCCAGTCGGCGCCGGTGCCGTCCTCGGCCACGTGGACGGAGGCGCCGACCCGGCCGGAACGCGCCGTGACGTGCGCGGTGGCGTCCGCGAGCAGGCTGTCGGGGGCCAGCTGGGACAGCGACACCTTGGTGGTGGACCGGGGGGCGACGTCGTACACGGGGTCGGCGATGCCCGGCTTGTCCTTGAGCAGGCCGTCGGGGCCGTGCAGCTTGACGGCCACCTCGGCGACGGTGTCGTCGGGGTTGGTGAGGTGGACGTAGTCCTGGCGGCCCTTGGCGGTGCTGACGCCGGGGAACCAGAAGTCGGTGCCGGGCGCGGTGCAGGCCAGCCCGAGGAGGCCGCGCGCGTGGCCGGCGGACACCTTGGTGGTCTGCTGGGCGGTCCAGCCGGGGGCCAGGGCGCCCTGGGCGGCGCCCGTCAGCGCCGGTGCCTCCGCGCCGGAGGCGGTGGCCGCGACGGGCTTGCCCGGCTCCTTGAGGTCGAGGACCGCCTTGCCGTCCTTGTCGGCGAGCCGGGCCGGGCCGGCGGCGCCTCCCTTGCCGGGGGTGAGGGAGGTGTACGTGGTCTCGGCGATGTCCGAGGAGCTGGGGGCGGGGCACACCAGCACCGACCGTTCCACCGGCATCCGGGCGGCGGCCGCCCGTCCCGCGCCGCCGGCCGGGGTGGCGGCGGGGGCGGTGAGGAAGGCCAGCCCGGTGGCGGCGGCCAGCGCCGCCGTCACGGCCGCGAGCGTCAGGGGGGCGCGCTGCTTCACTGGTTGCTCCCGTCCGGACGCGGGTGGTGCTGTCCGTAGGCGTCGTACTGCTGCTCGTACTCGTACGGGTGGGGCTGCTGTTGCTGCGGGAAGTGCGGCTGTCCCCCGGTCGGGGGATACGGGCTGTAGGCGTCGGGGGCGGGCTCCGGCTGGTGCGGCTGCCGCGCCTCGTACGGGTGGGGCTCCTGGTAGGCGTACGACTCCTCGCCGTACACCTGCTGCGCGGGGATCTGCGCGTACGGGTCGACGACGGCCTCGGCGGGGACCGGCTCCGGGTCGGGCGCGGCGGCCGGCCCGGTGCGGCGGCGGCGGCCGTGGCCGGGCTCGCCGGCGCCGTCCCCGGGGGCGGCGTCGGGGGCGGTCTCCTCGGGCAGGTCGTCGTCGAGGCGGGCGCGGCGGCCGGGCAGGGCCATCACGAGGAGCAGCAGGGCGAGGGTGCCCTGCGCCCAGTGCCAGGCGGTGCGGGGGAAGGAGTCCTGGTGGACGAGGTCGAGGTGGCCGGCGTCGGTGGGCAGGGCGAAGCCCTGGGCCCAGCCGTCGACGGTCCGGGGGGTGAGGGGTTCGCCGTCGAGGGTGGCCCGCCAGCCGGCGTCGGCCCGGTCGGCGATGCGCAGGGTGCGGCCCTCGGGGCCGGCGGGGAGGTCGGCGTGGACCTCGACGGGGCCGGCCTCGACGGTGAGGGTGGCGGTCTGGCCCTGGCGGGCGGGGACGATCGCGACGCGGGAGGTGAGCCGTTCGACCTCCCACAGGGCGGTGCCGTCGTTCTGGTGGCGCTGTTTGAGGCCGGGGGTGCCGTCGAGGATGCGGCGCATGGGGGCGGAGCCGCCGGCCGGGATCATCACGTAGCGCACGGCGAAGGCGCTGAGCTGCTCGGACTGGTTGGCTCCGGAGCCGGAGACCAGGCTGGAGACGGCTTTGGCGAGGCGGGGTTCGGGGCCGGCGGCGGCGAGGAGTTCGCCGTCGCCGAGGCGGGCGCCGGAGCCGCGGACCAGGGCGTAGGAGACGGTGGCGGGCGAGTCTCCGCCGAGGACCAGCGTGCGGGTGCGGTTGGTGTCGCCCGAGTGCTCGGCGACGACGGCCGGGACCTGGACGGGGTCGCGCCGCTTGAGGGGTCCGTCGGCGCCGGCCGCGGCCCAGGCCGCGGCGAGGAGCAGCGGGCCGGCCGCGGCGGCGAGTGCGGTCAGGGCGGCGAGCGGCTGGCGCCAGCCGAAGCTGCGGGCGGCGACGCGGTACTTGGCGCCGTCCGCGCCGAGTGCGGCGGCCGCGAGGAGTCCGAGCCCGTACAGGAGGGTGCCGGGGCCGGCCCAGCCGGTGCGGTCCAGGAGGACGGCGAGGAACAGTCCGGCGAGGGCGGCGGTCCATGCGGTGCCGACGGCGAACCGCCGGTCGGCGCGGAGCAGGGCGGCGAGGGCGGCGAGCAGGACGCCGGCGAGCAGGAACGCGCCGGTGGTGCCGGGGCCGCCGGGGTCGGCGGTGAGGAGGCCGAGGGGGGTGGCGGAGCCGGTGCCGTAGGGCAGTCCGGCTTCGCGCAGGAAGCGGCCGGGGTGGGCGAGGAGGCCGAGGGACCAGGGGGCGAGGACGGCGAGGGGGACGGCGAGGACGGCCAGCAGGCGGGGGGCGTACGTCTTCCGGTGCGCGCGGCGCGCGAGGACGGCGGCGGTGCCGAGGACGGCGGCGAGGGGCCACGCGACGGGGGTGAAGGCGGTGGCCAGGGTGAGCAGGAGGGCGTACGTCCACACGGCGCGGCGGCCGCTGCCGGGCTCGGTGTCGGTGAAGCCGTGGGCGGTGGCGGCGGAGCGGGCGATGAGCGGCAGGAGTACGGCGAGGACGGCGGTGCCGAGGCGGCCGCCGGCGAGGGCGCCGGTGACGGCGGGGAGGAAGGCGTAGCCGACGGCGGCCCAGGCGCGCAGCAGGCGGGAGGTGACCAGGGGCCGGGAGGCGAAGTAGGCGGTGAGGCCGGCGAGGGGGACCGAGAAGACCAGGAGCAGGGTCAGGGCGGCCTGGGTGGAGCCGAGGAACAGGGCGGAGAGGCCGGCGAGGACCGCGAGGTAGGGGGGTGCTCCGGCGGTGGTGCCGGTGCCGACGGGCTGCCATTCGCCGGTGTAGGTGTGCCAGAGGCCGCCCGCGCCGGAGGGGGCGGGGAGCAGGGCGCCGCCCGTGAGGCTGCCGCCGCCGATGAGGGCGCGGCAGGCGACGAGGGAGACGAGGAGGAGTCCGGCGAGGAGGGCGGGTGAGGGGTTGCGGGCGATCCGCTTGAGCCGGCCGGGCCGGTCGGCTTCGGGGTAGTCGGTGTCGTCGCCGCCGGGGCCGGGTTCGAGGCCGGCGCCGTGCCGGCCGGCGGGGGCGGGGTCGCTGTCGCGTGCGGAGCCGAGGTGGGCGGCGAGCTGTTCGGCGCCGGCGCGCAGAGTGGCGCCGGGCGGGGGGAAGAGGGGGCGGAGTTCGGCGGCGGGGACGGCGGGGCGGCGGCGCGCCCTGCGGGCGGTGAGGATCCGGCCGGGCCGGAGCAGGGTGGCGAGGAGGCCGGTGAGTTCGTCGACGGCCTGGCCGGGGGCTTTGCCGAGGAGGTAGCCGAGGGTGCGCAGCAGGGTGCCGAGGACCAGGCGCAGCAGGACGTAGGGCAGGGCGCGGCCGGGGGTGTTGGCCAGCAGGGTGTGGACGGCGCCGGCCTTGTCGACGCGGTGGGGGCTGACGGCGGAGCGGCCGGCGCAGTCGACGGTGCGGCGTTCGCGGGAGGCGGCCTCGGCGTGCCGCAGCACGGCGTCGGGGGCGACGAGGACGGTGTGGCCGGCGCTGTGGGCGCGCCAGCAGAGGTCGACGTCGTCGCGCATCAGGGGCAGTCGGCGGTCGAAGCCGCCGAGGGCGTCGTACACGTCGCGGCGTACGAGCATGCCGGCGGTGGAGACGGAGAGGACGGGGCGGACCTGGTCGTGCTGGCCCTGGTCCTGTTCGCGGCGGTCGAGGCCGGTCCAGCGGCGGCCGCTGCGGGCGATGGTGACGCCGGCTTCGAGGAGTTGCCTGCGGTCGTACCAGCCGCGGAGCTTGGGGCCGATGACGGCGGCGTCGGGGTTGCCGTCGGCGACGCGCAGGAGTTCGGTGAGGGCGTCGGGTTCGGGTGCGCTGTCGTCGTGGAGCAGCCAGAGCCACTGGACGGGTTCGCCGTGGGGGAGGTCGGGGAGGTCGTAGGCGTCGTCGCGCCAGGTGCGGCTGACGGGGTCCCAGCCGCTGGGGCGCTTGAGGTAGGGGAGTTCGTCGGGGGTGAGGGTGCCGGCGCTGCGGGCGGCTTCGTCGACGGCGGCGCCGAATCCGGTGCGGCGGGCGAGGTGCAGGACGCGGTCGTCGCCGAGGGCTTCGGCGAGGAGGCGGGCGGAGTCGTCGGCGCTGCCGGTGTCGGCGGCGACGTGGTTCTGCGCGGGGCGTTCCTGGGTGAGGAGTCCGGCGAGGGTCTCGGGCAGCCAGCGGGCTCCGTCGTGCGCGACGAGGACCGCGGTGACGACGTGCCGGGGGAACTCGGGGGTGGCGGCCGCCTGCGGGGAGGCCGGCGAGCTGCTGTGCGGGGACATCGCGGTACGGGCCCTCCGGCCTGGGGATCCGGGGGTGTTGTGCCCTCGGAGGCTGCTGGACAGCGCCCCACACTAACGGCTGGGAAGGGGAGGGTATGCCGCGTCGGAAGAAGGTCCGGAACGCGACGGTCCGCCTCCTGCGGGGAAGGTGCGGGAGGCGGACCGTTTGCTCGGTCTGACGTTGTTTGACGTTGCTTTCGGTGGTGCTCCGGGACCGTTTCGGATCGCCGGTCGTCGCCGCTCTCAGACCGCGGCCTTTTTCAGCCGGCGCCGCTCGCGCTCGGACAGACCGCCCCAGATGCCGAATCGCTCGTCGTTGGCGAGGGCGTACTCGAGGCATTCGGAGCGGACCTCGCAGGCGAGGCAGACCTTCTTGGCTTCGCGGGTGGAGCCGCCCTTCTCGGGAAAGAAGGATTCGGGGTCGGTCTGCGCGCACAGTGCGCGCTCCTGCCAACCGAGCTCCTCGTCCGCCTCTTCGACCAGCAGTTCCTGAAACAGCTCGGTCATGTGCGCCCCTCGCTCTGTCTGTGCGTCCCCGTGATGTTGCCGTTACTGATCGCCGAGCAACGACACGAGTGAAATTACAAGTGTGTGGCTCCTGTGCAGTCAAGCCGAGATCTGCTATTGGGGCCCTTATTCACTCTGCGGAACCAAGCGTATACAGAAAGTGTTCATATCGCCAAAAATCGTGACACAAGCCACAGGCTGTCCGCGGCTGCCGCCCTCGTTCGAGGTCGACGCGTCACTCTCAGGAGGGGTTGCGATTCGGCCGAAGATGCAGCCGAGATCACATTCCGATCACGAGTGACGCCCACGGGTTTGATCTCGGTTCCCGTCGAGTCGGAGCGGCACATCCCCGGGCCGTGAGTGCACAAACCTTTCTCCGCGCACAGTAACCGGATGAGGTGAAACTTTTCCCACAAACCGGACATTGGGTTGACAGTCCGGCCCTCGGCCCGGTCTCCTTGTCCTCATGTCAGCGCCCGCAGCCGCCACCTGGACCCCCATTCGTGGGTTCCTGCGCGCTGCCCAGGTTCGCTGTTGCTGTTGCAGCTGTTGATGCCCCCGGAGCCCCTGGCTCCGCAGAGCTCCGGCCACTCCCCCACAGCAACCGCCCCGCACGACTGACACCCGTCGAGGACACCCCCACGATGAACAGCGCCTCCGCATCCTCCGCCACGACCGCGCCCGCCCCGGCGACCGCTGCCCCGGCCGCCGTCGTCCCGGCGACCGTCGTCCCGGCCCCGGCCACCGCCCCCGCGCCCGCGCCGGCCGCCGTCGTCGAGAGCGACCTCCAGATCGCCGGCGACATCCTCGCCGTCCAGCACCTCCTCCAGCCCGCCCGCGAACACCCCGTCACCGTCGCCGAGTTCGCCGGCCTCGCCCGGTCCATCGCCGAGGACCGCGCCAGCTGGGAACACCTCGTCCGCTACGACGCCACCACCCGCTGGTACCACCGCCTGCGCACCGGACCCGGCTACGAGGTCTGGCTGCTCAGCTGGGTCCCCGGCCAGGGCAGCGGCCTCCACGACCACGGCAGCTCCTCCGGCATCCTCACCGTCCTCGACGGCCGGCTCACCGAGCACACCCCCCGCGGCCGGCTCACCCACGCCGCCGGATCCCAGCGCGTCTTCGCCCCCGGCTACGCCCACGAGGTCGTCAACGACACCCTCGACGGAGCCGTCAGCCTGCACGTCTACTTCCCCGGCCTGACCGAGATGCCGATGCACAGCTGCTCCCCGGCCCGCCAGGAGCACGTACCCGCCTGACAGACTGCGGGGTATGCGCATTGTTGTTCTGGCCGGCGGCATCGGCGGCGCCCGTTTCCTCCGCGGACTCAAGTCCGCCGTCCCCGACGCGGACATCACGGTCATCGGCAACACCGGTGACGACATCCACCTGTTCGGGCTGAAGGTCTGCCCCGACCTGGACACGGTGATGTACACCCTCGGCGGTGGCATCAACGAGGACCAGGGCTGGGGCCGCACCGACGAGTCCTTCACCGTCAAGGAAGAACTCGCGGCGTACGGGGTCGGACCCACCTGGTTCGGCCTCGGCGACCGCGACTTCGCCACCCACATCGTCCGCACCCAGATGACCGGCGCCGGCTACCCGCTCAGCGCCGTCACCGAAGCCCTCTGCGACCGCTGGCAGCCCGGCGTCCGGCTGCTCCCCATGACCGACGACCGCGTCGAGACCCACGTCGCCGTCACCGACCCGGAGACCGGCGAACGCCGCGTCGTCCACTTCCAGGAGTACTGGGTCAAGCTCCGCGCCTCCCTCGACGCCGAAGCCGTCGTCCCCGTCGGCGCCGAACAGGCCAAGCCCGCCCCCGGCGTCCTCGACGCCATCGCCGGCGCCGACGTCATCCTCTTCCCGCCGTCCAACCCCGTCGTCTCCATCGGCACCATCCTCGCCGTACCCGGCATCCGCGAGGCCCTCGCCGCCGCCCCGGCACCCGTCGTCGGCCTCTCCCCCATCGTCGGCGGAGCACCCGTACGGGGCATGGCCGACAAGGTCCTCGCCGCCGTCGGCGTCGAAACCACCGCCGCCGCCGTCGCCCGCCACTACGGCTCCGGCCTCCTCGACGGCTGGCTCGTCGACACCTCCGACGCCGACGCCGTCACCGAGGTCGAAGCCGCCGGCATCCCCTGCCGGGCCGTCCCGCTGATGATGACCGACACCGACGCCACCGCCGCCATGGCCCGCGCCGCGCTCGACCTCGCGGAGGCCACCCGGTGACCGTCCCCTCCTACGAGGTGCGGGCCGTCCCCGGCATCCCTGAGATCCGGCCCGGCGACGACCTCGCCCGCCTCATCGCCGACGCCGAACCCGGCCTGCGCGACGGGGACGTCCTCCTCGTCACCTCGAAGATCGTCTCCAAGGCCGAGGGGCGCATCGTCCGCGCCGACTCCCGCGAGGACGCCATCGACGCCGAGACCGTACGCGTCGTCGCACGCCGCGGCACGCTGCGGATCACCGAGAACCGCCGCGGACTGGTCATGGCGGCCGCCGGCGTCGACGCCTCCAACACCGAACCCGGCACCGTCCTGCTGCTGCCCGAGGACCCCGACGCCTCGGCCGCCGCGATCCGCGCCGGACTGCGCGCCGCGCTCGGCGTCGACGTCGGCGTCGTCGTCACCGACACCTTCGGCCGGCCCTGGCGCTCCGGACTGACCGACGTCGCCATCGGCGCCGCCGGGGTACGCGTACTCGACGACCTGCGCGGCGGCACCGACGCCCACGGCAACCCGCTCAGCGCGACCATAGTGGCCACCGCCGACGAGCTCGCCGCCGCCGGAGACCTCGTCAAGGGCAAGGCCGCCGGACTGCCCGTGGCCGTCGTCCGCGGACTCCCGCACGTACTCGGCGACGGCTCCACCGCCGCCGACCTGGTCCGCGCCCCCGCCGACGACATGTTCCGCCTCGGCACCTCCGAAGCCGTACGCGAAGCCGTCACCCAGCGCCGCACCGTACGCGCCTTCACCGACGACCCCGTCGACCCCGGCGCCGTACGCCGCGCCGTGGCCGCGGCCGTCACCGCCCCGGCACCGCACCACACCACGCCCTGGCGGTTCGTCCTGCTGGAGTCGGCCGCCGCCCGGCTGGAACTGCTCGACGCGATGCGGGACGCCTGGATCGCCGACCTGCGGCGCGACGGCAAGTCCGAGGAGTCCATCGCCAGGCGGGTGCGCCGCGGCGACGTGCTGCGCAACGCCCCGTACCTGGTCGTGCCGTGCATGGTCACGGACGGCGCCCACGACTACGGGCACGCGCGGCGGGACGCCGCCGAACGGGAGATGTTCGTCGTCGCCATGGGCGCCGGCGTGCAGAACTTCCTCGTCGCCCTGGCCGGCGAGCGGCTCGGCTCGGCGTGGGTGTCCTCGACGATGTTCTGCCGCGACGTGGTGCGCAAGGTGCTCGCGCTGCCCGACGACTGGGACCCCATGGGGGCCGTCGCCGTCGGCCGCCCGGCGGCACCCGCCGCCGACCGGCCGGCGCGGACGCCCGAGGCCTTCATCGAGGTGCGGTGACTTCGGTGACTTCGGTGACTTCGGTGACTTCCTAGAGCCTGCCGATGTCGGTGCGCGGCATCCGGGGCATGCGGCGGGGCGGGGTGCGCCCCGCCAGCAGCACGAGCCGGGCCGCGCGGTGCCGCTGCCCCTCGTACGGGGCCAGCAGCTCCAGCATCCGGGCGTCGTCGGCGTCCCGCTCACCGGCGAGGGCGTAGCCGATGATGCCGGGCAGGTGCAGGTCGCCGGTGGTCACGGCGTCGGGTGCGCCGTTGCTGCGCTGGAGGGTCTCCGCGGAGGTCCACGGCCCGATCCCCGGCACCGCCTCCAGCCGCGCGGCGGCCGGCCCCGGCTCCATCGCGGCCGCCTCCTCCAGACGGGCTGCCACCCGGGCGGCCCGCACGATGGTCGACGAACGCTTCATGTCCACCCCGGCCCGGTGCCAGTCCCAGGAGGGGATCAGCGCCCACTCCCGGGCGGCGGGCATCACGTACAGCTCCCCCGCGAGCGGCCCGGGCGCGGGCGTCCCGTACTGCCGGACCAGACGGCGCCAGGCACGGTACGCCTCGTCGGCGGTGACCTTCTGCTCCAGAACGGTCGGGATCAGCGACTCCAGCACCAGCCCGGTCCGGGTCAGCCGCAGCCCCGGACTGCGGCGGTGACTGGCGTGCACCAGCCGGTGCCGGGGTACGAAGACGGCTGGATCGTCGGCGGCTCCGAGCAGCGCGGGCAGGTTCTCCAGCAGCCAGTCCCGCCCGGGCCCCCACGCCTCGGCGTCCGCCCCCTCGGGCGTCGCGGCGACCCGGAGCGTGGCGGGGCCGTCGGGGGTACGGGTGGCCCGCCAGACGGAACCGTCGGGGGTGGTCCGGAACGTCGGATCCCCGGGCCCCCGCCGCAGCGGCCCCAGCACCAGCCCGAGATCCACGGGGGTCCCGGGGTTCCAGCGCCGCCCCTTCCCGCCCACCCCGCCGGACCGTCCCCGCCCCGCGGGCACGGCGGTGTGACCACCCCGGACGGTGGTCCGGGTGGTGGGGGTGGTGGTGCTGGGGGTGGAGGGGCTGAAGCGGCCGGCCATGCGTCGAGCGTAGCCCGGCGGGGGCGGTATCCCCACGGCCCGGATCAGAGCGGGTTGGGGGCTTCCCGTCAGTCCCATCGTCCTTCCGGTTCGGGCCGGTCCCTCAAGGGCGCTCCTTCGTCGCGTCGCTACGCGATGGCCTTCGGCCACCCTTGACCGACCGACCCGAACCGGAAAGCCGAAAGACTGCCGGGAAACCCCCAAAGAAACGGCACGGTCCAGAGGAGGGCGGACGGGTCCCTCAGGGATGAGGCGAGGGGCCGGACGCCGGCCCGCCGGGCATCCGGGCCCTCAAGAGTCCAGATCCCGGGCCAGGGGCGCGACTACCCGCACGAGAGGTTGATCCGGGCGGCCTCCAGACCCCCCAAGGCGACAGATCGCTACGCGCTCCTCCCGTCTCAGCGTCCGACGACCGTCCTGGGCTGATACCCGCACCAGAGGACGACCAGGTCAGCCCACCGGTCGGTGGGCGCGACAGATCGCTACGCGCTCCTCGAATCTCTGCGGCCGGCGGCCGTCGAGGGTTGCTCTGAGGTGAGTTCGACGTCGGCCTGCTTCGGGTGGGGGCTCGGGCTGCGGAGTTCACCGCCTGGCTCCACCGGGACGCGGGAGCCCCGGCACACGTCACGGTCTTCTTCCACGATCGTGCTGTCGAGTGGGCGACCGTGACGGGGATGCACCCATGCACGCCTATGTCCTGCTCCGAAAAGCCCAGGCCACCGACCGTCATGACGCGGCCCGCATGCTTGACCTCGCCCACGCTGCGGCCAACGGCCCCTGGAAGCTGCCGCCCCGTGCACAGGCCGAGGCCCTTCAGCAGGAAGCACGGGCCCTCGCCCTCACCGGAGCCCCACCGGACACTGTCGCCCGCACGCTGGACTCAGCCCACCACGCCCTGGGCCGGGCGGGGCGTGCCGAACCCGCGAGCTGTACCGGGCCGCTCTGCGCCGGATACACCCTCGACCGGCTGATGGCTCAGAGCGCGATCAGCCACCGCGAGGCCGGCCAACCGGGCCGTGCGGCGGACCTGCTCCGACAGCACCTCGCCCACGGCACGTTCGCGCCCAGGGACCGGGCCTTCTTCACCGCCCACCTGTCGGGCGCTCTTGCCGCGGCCGGCGAACCTGATCAGGCCGCCGCCACCGGCATGTCCGCGCTCAGCCTCGCCGCCGCTCCGGGCTTCGGCCAAGCACTCGGCGAGCTGCGCCGGACCGCCTCCGAGTTGCGCGCTCACGGCGCTGACCGCCTAGGAGGTGAGGAAACGAGTCACCCGCTCGATGACCTGTGTCTGCCAGACCTGGGTCTGAGGATCGGCATAACCGGGGTCGTCGTGTACGGCGAAACCGTGCTGGGCTCCGTCCAGTTCCATCAGGTCGGCCTGGCTCGCGAAGACGGACTGGTACCGACGCGAGGACTCCACCGGGACGAAGGTGTCCTTCGTCCCGTGCACCATCAGGACCGGTGCCCGCACGGCCCGGAGGTAGACGTCCGGATCCAGGTAGAACACCTCGTTGTGCAGGGCCCGCCCCAGCGCGAACGGTGACTTCTCCGAGAAGCCGAGCTCGTCCAGATCGCGGGCAGCGCGGCCGGAGATGTAGTCGCCCTCGAAGTACGGGCGGCTGTCCACGTAGCGGTCCCGATAGTCCAGGCGTGGGTTCAGGAGCACCAGCCGGCCCACGTCCTGCGGCCGGTACGCCGCGTGCAGGGCGGCCGCTCCACCGGAGAAGGAAGCCGCGATCACATGGGGCGGCCCGTCGAGCCCCCATTCGCGCCGCACCTGGTCTCCGGCGGCCCGGATGTCGTTGGAGACGCCTGCGATGGTGATGTCCTGCGGACGACCTCCGCTCGCCCCGTGCGCCCGCAGATCCAACCGCAGGGACAGCAAGCCGGATGCTGCGAGCCCTTCGGCCAGGCGGCGGAAGAATCCGCCCTCCTCCCTCGTCACCCCGGCACCGTGCACCAGCACGGCGCATCCCCTCGCCGCCTCGGACGGCGCTGCGACCGTGCCCGCCAGCTCTGTACCGTCCAGCGACCGGAACCGAACTTCCCACTCAGAGGCCATGACCCCGATGGTAGGGATTCCAAGGCAAATCCGGCCGCCGGACGCCGAGACGCGAGGAGCGCGTAGCGATCTGGCGCGTCCACCGGCCCCGTGGGCTGCCCTGTTCGTCCTACGGTGCAGGCATCAGCCCAGGACGGTCGTCGGACGCCATGCCAGCAGGAGCGCGTAGCGATCTGACGCGTCTGGGGGCTTCCCAGGTCGCCCGCATCAACCTCTCGTGCGGGTTGTCGCGCCCCTGGTCCGGAATTGCGGACGTGGGGGCGGATGTCGGGCGGGCCGGCCCCGGCCCCCTCGTCTCATCGCTGAGTGACCCGTCCCTCCACCTTGGACCGTGCCGTTTCTTTGGGGGTTTCCCGGCAGTCTTTCGGCTTTCCGGGGCGGGTCGGTCTGTCAAGGGTCGCCGAAGGCGATCACGAAGTGACGCGACGAAGGAGCGCCCTTGACAGGCCGGCACGACACGGAAGGACGATGGGACTGACGGGAAGCCCCCAACCGGCTATGAGACCGCCCGAGGGGAACCCGCCCCCGGCCCTCGGCCCGCAGGCGAGGGGGCGGGTGGGCAGCCACCGCCCTGCCCCCGCCCCTCGAGGGGGTGATAGCGGGCTCGCGCCGCAGGCGACGTACCCCGCCTACCGCCCCTGGAGTTTTGCCGAGGTGGTTCTCGTCGGCGGGAGCTGGTTGTAGAGGAGGCGGCCCGGGCATTCGGTGGCGAAGCCGTCGCGGTGGCCCGAGATGACGTTCAGCTTGACGTTGCTGCCCTTCGGGTAGCGGTTGCCGCCGCCCGACTTGAGGGTGGTCTTCGCCCTCGGGTCGGCTCCGAAGAGGCCCAGCTTCCAGGCCGTCAGGCGGGCCACCGCGTCCACCGCCGGGGCCGGCGGGGCCGTGGAGGTGTAGGTGCCGATCACCGCGATGCCCATGCTGTCCGCGTTGAACCCCATGGTGTGCGCGCCGAGCACCGGCTTCGCGACGCCGCCCGCCCGGCCCTCGTAGACCGTTCCGCACTTGTCGACGGCGAAGTTGTAGCCGAAGTCCCGCCAGCCGCTGCTGACCACGTGGTACCGGTACAGGCTCCGGATCACCGCCGGGGCGTCCTTGCAGGCGTAGTTGTTGCCGGAGGCGGTGTGGTGGACGAAGGCGGCCTTGACGGTGCTGGTGTAGACGAAGCCCGTCTCGCGCAGGGACTCGTCCGCGCCCCAGCCGCGCCGGGTCACGATCTTCGGGCGGGGGCCGATGTACGGCGCGGCGGCGGCGGTGAGTTCGCCGTCGGCGGCGAAGACGGCGTCGGCCGTGGAGTCCGCCTTGTTCAGGGCGGGGATCTCCAGGGCGCCGAGGGGGGCGTGCGGGAGGTTGGCGGAGGAGGCCTCCGCCGTCTCCATGGTCATGCCGGTCTGTGCCGCGGTGTCGCCCTTGTCGTCGTCCGAGTCGTCCGCGGGGTGCTGTGCCGGACGGGTCGTGGCGCCGCCGGTGCCGTTCTTGCCGTCGAGGACCTCCACGGGCGCCGCCGAGCCGGGGTCGACGAGTTCGATCCGCATGCCCGAGGGCAGCCGGGACGCCGCCCGGGGGGTGCTGGTCTCCGCCTGGACGCGGATCTCCACGGCGTCGGAGGCGCCGACCCACAGCGGGGCGGTGCTGCCGCGGACGCGGCCGGTGCCGCGTTCCGTCGCGTCGGGGTCGGCGGCGTGTTCGCCGTTGTGGGTGTCGAGGTCCTGCCAGTCCGACCACTGCCGGGTGCCGACCGCGCGGGTCCGGACCTGGACGCTGCCGACGAGCGGGGTGCTCACGTCGTCCCAGACGACGCCGACCAGCGAGAACGTCTTGACCTCGCGCGCCGCCAGGCCCCGGGTCTCGGCCGGGTCCGGTGCGGCGCTCATGCGGGCACGCCGGGGATGCGGGCGCCCGAGGGCGCCAGGGGGACGAGCGGCAGCGACTGGGTGGATCCGGCGGGGTCCGCGGGGACCGACTCGGCCTGGGCAGGAGTGGACAGCGCGAGCGGCATGGCCAGTGCGGCAGCCGTCGCGACGCCGATGGAGGAAGCAAGGAATCCGCGCATGGAAGCGATGCTGGGCACAGCCTCCACGAAGCGCCATCGGAGAACTGACGATCCGTCCGACGATCAGTGCGGCCGCCCACCCCCGTACGGGCGAGCCGCCACCCGCCGTACGGGGGACGGGCCCGCGTACGCTGGGCCGGGTGAACGCCACTGACCGCACCCCTGCCGACCTGCTGCGATCCGCGCTCGCCGCCGATCCGGGCCGCCCGCTCGTGACCTTCTACGACGACGCCACGGGCGAGCGCGTCGAATTGTCCGTCGCCACCTTCGCCAATTGGGTGGCCAAGACCGCCAATCTGCTCCAGGGTGACCTGGGCGCCGAGCCGGGCGACCGGCTCGCGCTGCTGCTGCCGGCGCACTGGCAGAGCGCCGTGTGGCTGCTCGCGTGTGCGTCCGTCGGGGTGGTGGCCGAGGTGGGCGGGGATCCCGCCGGTGCCGACCTGGTGGTGAGCGGGCCCGACACCCTGGAGGAGGCACGCGCCTGCTCCGGTGAGCGGGTGGCGCTCGCGCTGCGTCCGCTGGGCGGGCGGTTCCCGCAGCCGCCGGCCGGGTTCGCGGACTACGCGGTGGAGGTGCCGGGGCAGGGCGACCGGTTCGCTCCCTTCGTGCCGGTGGACGCCGACGGCCCGGGCCTGGTGGTGGGCGGCGAGGAGCTCAGTCACGCGGACGTGGTCGAGCGGGCGCGGGCCGACGCGGCCGGCCGGGGCGCCGGCGAGGGCGCCCGGGTGCTGTCGGGGCTCGGCTACGACAGCTGGGAGGGTTTGTCGGCGGGGCTGTACGGGGCTCTGGCCACGGGCGGCTCGGTGGTGCTGTGCCGGAACCTGGACGCGCTGTCGCCGCAGGCGCTGGAGCAGCGCGTGGAAAGCGAGCGCGTCACCCTGCGGGTCTGAGGGCGCCCTCCGGGGGCCGTGCGGGGGCTCCGCCGCGATTTGTCACCCACATGGCCCTTGCCCGCCCCCTGCCCCCGGGCCGTCGGGCTCGCCCGGGGGCAGGATCGGCTCCAGGCCGTGCTCACCCGTACGGCTGGTTGCCGGCAGGGCGAGGGATGGAGCGCCAGTGGCGGACAGCGCGGGCATACCGGACGGCGGAGCGGCCGGGAGCGGCGGCGCGCCCCCGCACGGCCGCGGCCGTGGTCGCGGGCGTCGGCGCCGGATGCTGCGCTGGGTCGGGCTGGGGCTGGTCCTTCTGGTGCTGGCGGGCGCGGCGGCGGGCTGGTGGCTGTACGCGAAGCTCGACGGGAACATCACGGAGGACACCTCCGCCGAGGCCGAGCTGCGGCGCTACGAGCGCGAGCGGCCGACGCGCTTCGGGGCGGGCGTCCAGAACATCCTGCTGATCGGCTCGGACTCCCGGTCGGGCACGGCCAACTCGCGCTACGGGCAGGACGAGGGCACGCAGCGTTCGGACACCGCGATCCTGCTGCACCTGCCGGCGGACCGCGGGAGCGCGACCGCGGTGTCGATACCGCGGGACCTGATGGTGGAGGTCCCGAGCTGCCTGAAGCCGGACGGTACGCGGACCGGTGAGCGGCTCGCGCAGTTCAACTGGGCGTTTTCGTGGGGCGGGGCCGCCTGCACGATCCGTACGGTCGAACGGCTGACGGGGATCCGGATCGATCACCACATGGTGGTGGACTTCGGCGGGTTCAAGAAGATGGTCGACGCGGTCGGCGGGGTCGAGGTGTGCCTGAAGCGGCCGGTGGTGGACGGGGAGGCGCACCTCAGGCTCCCGGCGGGGCGCCAGCTGCTCCAGGGTGAGCAGGCGCTCGGTTTCGTGCGGGCGCGGTACGGTCTGGGCGACGGCAGCGACACCGAACGGATGGAGCGCCAGCAGCAGTTCCTGGGCTCGCTGGTGGAGAAGGTGAAGAGCAACGGGGTGCTGCTGAACCCGGGGCGGCTGTATCCGCTGCTGGACGCGGCCACCTCGTCGGTGACCACCGATCCGGGGCTGGCGTCGTTGCGCGGCCTGTATGAACTCGTACGGGGCGTACGGGACATACCGACTGATCAGGTCAAGTTCCTGACCGTGCCGCGTCGCCCGTACGCGGCGGATCCCAATCGGGACGAGCTCGTCGAGCCGGACGCGGCAAGGTTGTTCCGGCAGCTGCGCATGGACCTCCCGCTGACGGTCACCTCTGCGGAGCCGGATCCGCGGGTCCGGCCGGAGCCCGATCCGGAACCCGATCCGGAGCCTCGTACGGGGCCCTGGGAGCGGGTCCGGGAGAGCGCCGGACCGGCGACGGCGACCGGCCCGGCGGCTGCCTCGCGGGAGCCGTCGCCGACGCGAAGCGGAAGCCCGGTGGGGGTCACGCCGGCGCCGACTTTCACGGGAACCACGGCGGCCGCGGCCGACTGCCGGTAAAGCAATCCAAAAGCCCGGGGTCCGGCCGAGCCCGATGGGCGGTTTGGCCCGTTATAGAGAGAGTGGATTTTGTCACCAGCATGGTTTGGGGCTGACCTGGCCGGATAAGGTGAGCGATCCGGTGCACGGGCCGTGACAGGGGCCCCGCACCAGCAGCCGGATCGTTGACCGCGTGCCTGGGGGGAGGCGCGTCGCGAAGCACCGACGGAGGATTCGAGCAACCGTGGATGCGCAAAGCCGTGGGCGGGCGGACGAGATCGACCCCGCAGACCAGTGGGTGCTCAATCCCCGCACCGGCAACTACGAACTGCGACTGGGCCATTCCGCAGCGCAGCAGCCCGTCGTCGCCGCGCCCCGCAGATCCCGCAGGACCGCCACGGCTCCCTCCGCGCCGACCGCTCCCTCCCCGGCCGTACCCAAGCCCCGCCGCGGCGAGGGCCTGCCCGGCGGGCGGCGCGGCGGGCGTCCGCGCAAGGGCGGCGGTCCGCCCCGGCGGCGGAAGGTGCTGGTGGCGACGGGCGGGACGCTGGCGCTGCTGCTGGTCGCCGGCGGGCTGGGCTCGTACCTCTACTACGAGCACCTGAACGGCAATCTGAAGGTCATCGACACCGGTGGCGTCGGCGGCGGCTTCAAGAAGGACCAGCCGATCAACATCCTGGTGATCGGCACGGACAAGCGCAGCGGCAAGGGCAACGAGGGCTACGGGGACGCGGAGAGCGTCGGGCACGCCGACACCACGATCCTCTTCCACGTGTCCAAGGACCGCACCAACGCGACGGCGCTGTCCATCCCCCGCGACCTGATCACCGACATCCCGGCCTGCCCGACGAAGCAGCCGAACGGTTCGGTGAAGGACATCGCGGGCACCAAGGGCACCCGCTTCAACAACAGCCTGGGCCAGGAGGGGCGCGACCCGGGCTGCACGATGCGCACGGTCAAGCAGCTGACCGGCATCGAGGTCGACAACTTCATGATGGTCGACTTCAACGCGGTGAAGAACCTGAGCACGGCGGTGGGCGGGGTGCCGGTGTGCGTGGAGAAGGACGTCAACGACCGCGATTCCAAGCTGAACCTGAAGGCGGGCGAGCACCGGCTCCAGGGCGAGCAGGCGCTGGCCTTCGTGCGGACGCGGCACGCGTTCGGCAACGAGAGCGACCTGGACCGGATCAAGACCCAGCAGCAGTTCCTGGGTTCGATGATGCGGGAGATGAAGTCCAAGGAGACGCTGACCAGTCCGAAGAAGTTCGTGTCGCTGGCGGAGGCGGCCACCAAGTCGCTGACGGTGGACCAGGGGCTGGGGTCGATCGGGAAGCTCACCGACCTCGCCGGTGAGTTGAAGGACATGAACCTCAAGAACATCACCTTCACCACGCTCCCGGTGCTCGACAATCCGAACGAGCCGGCGAACCGGAAGTCGACCGTGGTCCTCAACGCGGCGCCCGCCGAGGAGCTGCTGCGGATGGTCCGGGCGGACGTCTCGCTGACCGAGGTCGAGAAGAAGGAGGCGGCGGCGAAGGAAGCGGCCGACGCCGACGCCAAGGCCCGGCAGGACGCGGTGCTCCAGGGCAACCGCGCGCCCGCGGGGGACGTCCGGGTGGACGTGTACAACGGCGGTGGGCCCCCGGGATCGGCCTCCACTACCCTGACCTGGCTGCAGAACAGCAAGGGCGTCCTCAAGGCCGGCAACCACGGCAACGCCTCCGCCCGGCTGGGCGCCACCCAGCTGGAGTTCGCCCCGAACCAGGCCGACCAGGCCCGGGCGCTGGCGGACATGATGGGGCTGTCCGGTGCCGCGCTGAAGATGGGTTCCGTGGACGCGGGTCCGAGGACGCCGATGAAGCTGACACTGGGTGCCGACTTCAAGGAGCCGGGGAAGCCGCTCGGTGCGCCGCAGGCTCCGCAGCAGGCGCCCGAGGGGCTCCAGCGGGTCGAGGCGGACAAGGCGGTCTGCGCGAAGTGAGCGGTCCGCGCCACGGGGGCGGACGGCTGTTAGGCACGGCACGCACCAGCACCACCGATCTTTTCGACCGGCCGGCGTATGACGGGCGGTAGCCGGCAGGACCGGCACCACACCGACCAGTAGTGATCTTGAGGGGGGACGCGTGAAGCACAGCAGCGTGCGGGGGGAGGGGGCGCCCGACCAGGCCGCCGACGGCATATCCGACGGCGAGCGGAAGACCGCCGCATCGGTGCCCCCGCCCCGGAAGGGCTCGGGTACGGCCCTGCCCGCGGAAGGCGGGCTCCCGGTGCGGCGGCGCCGCCGCCGGGTGCTGTTCTGGGTGGCGTCCGTCATGGCGTTCCTGATCCTGGGGACGTCGGCGGCCGGGTACCTCTACTACCGTCACCTCAACGGCAACATCCGCAGCGGGCAGCGCCTGAGCGGGGAGAGCGGCGTGGAGAAGACCCACGCCAACGCCAAGGGCCAGCGGCCGCTGAACATCCTGCTGATCGGCTCGGACAGCCGCAACAAGCCGGAGAACGTCGAACTGGGCGGCAGTCACGACACCGTGGGGAACCCCCCGCTCGCGGACGTGCAGATGCTGCTGCACGTGTCGGCCGACCGGGAGAACGCCTCCGTGGTGAGCATCCCTCGCGACACCCGGGTCGAGATACCGGAGTGCACGGACCCCAAGAGCGGCGAGAAGTTCAAGAAGACCCGGGCGATGATCAACGAGTCGCTCGGTCGCGGCGGTCCCGGCTGCACGCTGGCCACGTGGGAGAAGCTGACCAACGTCTACATCGACCACTGGATGATGATCGACTTCTCCGGTGTGGTGCAGATGGCCGACGCGGTCGGCGGCGTCCCGGTCTGCGTCAAGGACAACGTCTGGGACCGGCCGATAGCCACCTCCGGCGGCGGCTCCGGCCTCAAGCTCCAGAAGGGCACCACCCGGGTCAAGGGCGAGCAGGCCCTGCAGTGGCTGCGCACCCGGCACGCGTTCAGCAGCGACCTGGGCCGGGCGCAGGCCCAGCACATGTACATGAACTCGATGATGCGCGAGCTCAAGAGCCAGAACGCCTTCACCGACGTCGGCCGGATCACGGCGCTGGCCGAGGCCGGCACGAAGGCGCTGGAGGTCTCGGAGGAGATCGGCTCGGTCAAGAAGCTCTACAACCTGGCCATGCAGCTCAAGGACGTGCCGACCAACCGCATCACGATGACGACGATGCCGACCTTCCAGGACCCCTCGGACCCGGACCGGCTCGTGGTGAACCCGGCGGACGCCGACAAGCTGTGGACGATGCTCCGCAAGGACGTGGCCTTCGACAAGAACGGCACTCCGACCACCCCGCAGAGCCCCTCGGCCTCCGCGTCCGCTCCGTCGCAGCCCTCCTCCGGGGCCTCGCAGCCGGGCCAGCCGTCGCCGTCGGGCCAGCCGGCGCAGCCGGGCCCGGGGCCGTCCGCGGCTCCGTCGACCGCGCCGGACAAGATCCAGGTCAACGTGGTCAACGGCACCGCGGTGGAGAAGATGCCGCTGGCCCCCCGGCGGGCGAACGTGGTGGCGGAGGCCCTGGTCGCCAAGGGCTTCACGGGGGCCCGCGCGGACAGCGCGCTGACCCCGGAGAAGGCCACCGTGGTGCGCTACCCGTCCCCCGAGCTGGCCGGCGAGGCGCAGAGCGTGGCGGCGGCCATGGGCATCCCGGGCACCGCGGTGCAGCAGTCGGCGGACGTCTCGCGGATCACCCTGATCGTGGGCGGCGACTGGCGCGACGGCGCGGTCTACCCGCAGCAGGCGCCGCCGGAGGCCGGTTCCGTGCCGGACACGGCCGACGCCCTCAACGGTTCGGACACCGGGGCCTGCATGGAGGTCTACAAGCCGTACCGCTGGTGAGCCGGCCCGGTCGAACGCGAAGGGGTGACCCGGTCCGTGGAGGGCCGGGTCACCCCTTCGTGCCGTTTCCGCCGCCCGCGGCGGTGTCAGACCTGCGAGTGGTCCCGGGCTCCGGCCGGGCCCGGGACGGACGGGCGGCGGCTCGCGATGACCTTGCGGGCCAGCGAGCGCGGGCTGGTGAGGAAGCCGAAGCCCCAGCTCATGTGCATGGTGGCGAGGGCGAGCGGGATCTGGGCGCGGGCCTTGAGCGGCAGCCCCCGGCCGGCCGGGACGGAGCCCGCGGTGATCGCGGCGAGGTAGCCGGCCGGGACGGCGAAGGCCCACGGGGTGAGGGCCACGCCCGCCACCACACCGGCCGCGATGGCGCAGACGGCGGTCGGCGGGGCGAGGTAGCGCAGGTTGATGGAGCCGGAGTGGTAGCGGGCCACGACGTGGCGCCAGCGGCCGTAGTCCTTGTACTGCTTGGCCAGGGCTCGTACGGAGGGCCGCGGGCGGTACTGGACCTTCAGCTCGGGGGAGAACCAGATGAGCCCGCCCGCCTCGCGGATGCGGAAGTTCAGCTCCCAGTCCTGGGCGCGGATGAACTCCTCGTTGTACCCGCCCTGCTGTTCGAGGGCCTCGCGGCGGAAGACGCCGAGGTAGACGGTGTCGGCGGGGCCGGCCTGGCCGCCGGTGTGGAAGGCGGCGTTGCCGACGCCGATCTTCGAGGTCATCGCGGCGGCGACGGCCTCTTCCCAGGCGTTCTCGCCCTCGGCGTGCATGATGCCGCCGACGTTCTGCGCGCCGGTCTCCTCCAGGAGGCGGACGGCGGTGGCGATGTAGTTCGGGGAGAGCATGCCGTGGCCGTCGACGCGGACGACGATCGGGTGGCGCGAGGCCTTGATCGCGGCGTTGAGGGCGGCGGGGGTCCGTCCGGTGGGGTTCGGAACGGTGTGGACGCGGGGGTCTTCGCGTACGAGTTCGGCGGCGATCTCGTCGGTGCGGTCCGTGGACGGCCCGAGCGCGATCACCACCTCCATCTCGCCTGCGTACTCCTGTCCGAGGATGTGCCGGACGGAGTCACGCAGGTGGCGCTCCTCGTTGAGCACCGGCATGATCACCGAGACTGCGGGCTGCTGGGCGGGCATGTCGTCCTTCACGGTCGGGTACCGGTGTCACGTTACCGCGTACGGGGGAAACGGGTGCGCGGCGGACGAGCGGTACGGACAGCGGCTGATCGTATGGGCCTACTGTTCTGACGAATCTGCCCGATGTGCCGGCCGGTCGGCACCGTGAGCGAACCGCCGGCTCCGTCCCCGTGCTGTCCCCCGCGGAGGTGTCCACCGTGCCCCAGCCGCACCGTCCCACCCCACCCGCCAGGCCCTCCCAGCCGCAGCGTGCGCGCGGCGGCGGCCGCCGGGGCAGGCGCCGGGAGGGCAGGCCCCGGTGGGGGGTGCGGATCGCGGCCGGGCTGTCGCTGGTGGTGCTGGGGTCCGGAGCGGTCGGGCACGCGGTGATGACGGGCCTGGACACCGGGATCGAACGGGTCGACCCCTTCAAGGACATGAAGAACCGCCCCCAGGCCGGGCACGGGATGAACTTCCTGCTCGTCGGCACCGACGGCCGCGACCGGATCACCCCGCAGGAGAAGCGCGCGTTCCGGCTCGGCGGCGCCCCCTGCCACTGCACCGACACGATCATGCTGGTGCACCTCTCCGCCGACCGGGAGCGGGCCAGCGTCGTCAGCCTGCCCCGGGACAGCTACGCCGAACTGCCCGCGCACCGCGACCCGGTGACCGGCAAGCCGCACCGGCCGCACCCCGTGAAGCTGAACGCCGCCTACGCCGAGGGCGGGCCGAACCTGACCGTGCGCACCGTGGAGAACATGACGAAGGTCAAGATCGACCACTACCTGGAGGTGGACTTCAGCAGCTTCATGAAGACCGTCGACGCGATGGGCGGCGTGGAGATCTGCACCGTCAAGGCGCTGCACGACCAGAACACCGGCCTGGACCTGCTGCCGGGCACGCACCGGCTCAGCGGCGGCCAGGCCCTCCAGTACGTCCGCTCCCGCCATGTCGACGGGGCCTCCGATCTGGGCCGCATGCAGCGGCAGCAGCGATTCGTCGCCGCCCTCGTCAAACAGGCCACCGGGGGCGGGGTGCTGCTCAACCCGGTGAAGTTCAAGGAGGTCAGCTCCACCCTGCTGGGGTCGGTGCGGGCCGACCGCGACTTCGGCTCGGAGCAGATGCTGGCGCTGGGCCAGGCCATGCGCGACTTCACGCCTTCCTCGTCCGAGTTCGCCTCGGTGCCGGTCGGGGACGCCTCGTACCCGGTCAAGGGCATCGGCTCGACGGTGAAGTGGGACGGCCCGAAGGCGGCCCGGCTCTTCGAGTCGCTGCGCCAGGACCGGCCGCTGGCCCCGCCCCGGCCCGGCGGGGGCGCGGGCGGGGGGCAGCGGCCCGCCGCCGTGCCGGTGGACGTGCCGCCGCAGCAGGTGCGGGTCCAGGTGGAGAACGGGACCCGGATCGACGGGCTCGGCGGCCGGGTGGACGAGGCCCTGCGCGCCACCGGCTTCGACACGACCCGCACCCCGGGCAACGCCGCCAGCCGCGACGTCCGGCGCACGGTGATCGCGTACGACCCGCGCTGGGACCGCTCCGCCCGCACGGTGGCGGCGGCGCTGCCGGGCAGCGAGCTGCGCGCGGTCGCCGGGCAGGGCCGCACGGTGCTGGTGACGGCCGGCTCGGAGTACCGCAAGGTGGTGCCGGTGCGGGCCGAGGACCCCTACCGGGACGGCGGCGCCCAGGCCGTCACCGGCGACCAGGTGGTGTGCGGGCCGTAGGCCGTCCCGCCGGCTAGGCCGTGCGCTCCAGCAGGGAGACCGTCAGGCCGCGCACCGTCTTGCTCTCGGCCACCCGGTAGTGGCTGCGAAGCGCTTCGGCCTGCCCCTTGGGGAACTTGTGGTACGGGTTGTCCGTGCCGCTCCAGGTCACCACCCACACCCGGGGGGTGGTGCCCAGGCACTGCGCGGGCCGGCCGCACTCCTTGGGGAACAGGTCGTCGCGCTGGAGCGCCGAGCGCTCGGCGAAGACGTCCTTGAGGCGGACGCGGTCCGGCAGGAAGTACTCCACCTGGAAGTCGATCATGAACACCCGGTCGTCGCCGCGTACGGGCGCGAACCCGTCCCCGGGCCGGTAGCCCTTGGCGATGATCTTCGCGACGGCCTGGCCGTCCTGCTCGACCCTGGCCCACTCGGTGCGCATCTGCCGCTGGTCGGGCAGGCCGAGGACGATCAGCGCGGCCAGCACCAGCGCCCCGGCCCGCAGCGGCCGCAGCGCGGCCAGCGCGGCTGCCGCGAGCACCACCCAGGCGGGCACGGTGAAGAGCAGGTAGCGGTCCATGAAGTACGAGGTGCTGCCCTGCGACACCACCCAGGCGGCCACGACCGGGGCCGCGCCGGTCAGCAGGAGCTCCCCGGCGGGCCGCCGGCCCCGGCTCCAGGCGAGCGGCAGCAGCACCAGCGCGCCGAGGAGCAGGCCGGTGGTCGGGGAGGCGAAGAGGGTGCTCCACAGGTCGGCGAAGCTCCGCAGGTGCGGGGTCTTGATCCAGCTGATCTGCCGGGTGACCTGACGCTGCCCCAGCAGCACCAGCGGCACCACGGGCAGCAGGCCCACGGCCACCGTCACCGCGAAAGCGACGACGGTCCGCCCGCGCCGGTCCCGCCGCCACCGCAGCAGCACGATCAGCCCGTGCGGCAGCAGGATCAGCAGGGACACGACGTGGAACAGCCCGGCCGCCGCCACGGCGAGGGCGTACGGGGCCCAGCGCCGCGGGGCCGGCCGCTCCAGCGCCCGCAGCAGCAGCCAGGTCGCGGCGCTGACGGCGAGCACGACGAAGGCGTACGACCGCGCCTCCTGCCCGTACCGGGACACGGCCGGCACGAACGCGAAGAGCAGCCCGGTGAAGACGGCCGTGCGCCGGTCGAAGAGCGTACGGGCCGTCAGGACGGCGAAGGCGGCGGCGCCGGCCATGGCGAGCGCCGACGGGAACCGGAGCATGGCGAGGGAGTCGCCGAAGACGGAGACCCACCCGTGCAGCAGGAGGTAGTAGGCGCCGGAGACGGCGTCGACGTGCCGCAGCATGTCGATCAGCTCGCCGGTGCTGCGCGAGGCGGCGTTCCAGCTGGCGAGCTCGTCCCGCCAGGGCTGGGCGCGGCCGATGCCGAACGCGGTGACGGCCAGGGTCAGCAGTGCGGCCCACAGCCAGTCGAGGCGGGCCGGCAGCCGGCGGGGCGCCGCGGGCTCCTCGTCCGTTCCGGCGCTTCGGCGCCCGGCCGCACCGGCCGGGGAGTCGGGCAGCGTGCGTGCGGAGGTCATCGGATGGAAGCGCCTTCTGCGGGGACGGCAGGGCGCTCGACGGTCGCGGCGCGGCTGCGTACGGGTGGTCGGACGTCAGCGCAGCAGTCTACGGGGGCGTCACTGCCGCAGCCGAATGGATCACTCCTCGATGCCCTCGGCCGCGCGCCGCGCGCGCAGCTCGGTGATCGCCTGCCGGCGGGCGAGCCGGTGGGTGCGGCGGATCTGGGCCTCCTGGTAGCGGCGCTCGTCCTGCTCGGTCTGCGGGATCACCGGCGGAACCCGGCGGGGCTTGCCGTCGGCGTCCACCGCCGTGAAGACGAGGTAGGCGCTGCCGACCTGGGTGGCGGGGCTCGACTCGTTCCACCGCTCGGCGAGGACGCGTACGCCGACCTCCATCGAGGTGCGTCCGGTCCAGTTGACCTGCGCCCGGACGTGGACCAGGTCGCCGACGCGGACGGGGGCGAGGAAGGCCATCTCGTCCATGGAGGCGGTGACGGCGGGGCCGCCGGAGTGCCGCCCGGCCACGGCGCCGGCCGCGTCGTCCACCAGCTTCATGATCACACCGCCGTGCACGGTGCCGAGCAGGTTGGTGTCGTTGGCCGTCATGATGTGGCTGAGGGTGGTCCGGGACGCCGAGATCGGCTTGCCCTCGGGTGCGTCCGGTATCTGTGTCATACAGCCACCTTAAGTGCCGCCCGTAGGCATCAGGTGTGCAACAGGCGCGGTACGAAGCGTGGACCGGGGTGTCGGGCGGCCCTCCCGGCCGGGCATCCTTGTGCGCATGAGTGACTGGGACGGGTACGGCGAGCGCGACGCGCGGGGCCGCCGCGATGACGGGTACGGGCGCGGCAGCGGGCAGGCGCAGCCGGAGGGGGCGCAGCGGATGCGCCGCGTCCAGCGGCAGCCGCAGCAGCCGCCCCAGCGCCCGGGGCGTCCGCCGGTCCCGCCGCAGGCCCCGCCGCAGGGCGGCCGTCCGGGGTACGGGGTGCCGCAGCAGGCGCAGGCTCCGGCCTCGGGATACGACAGCGGCTACAACACCGGCCAGGTGTACGGGCGTCCCGCGGCTCCCGGCAGTCCGGGCCAGCGCCCGCCGGGCGGGCCCGGCGGCCCGGGCAGGCCGCAGGGGCCGGCCCCTGACTGGCGCAAGCGGATCAAGATCGGTTCGATCGCGGTGGTCTCCGTACTCCTCGTGACCGGCATCGGCACCTACTTCTGGGCGGACTCCCAGGTGCGCCGCGAGGTGGACCTGTCGAAGGTCATCGAGCGCCCGAAGGAGGGCGACTGCACCACCTACCTCATCGTGGGCTCCGACAGCCGCGAGGGGATGTCCGACGAGGAGAAGAAGAAGCTCCACACGGGCTCCGCCGAGGGCAAGCGCACCGACTCGATGATGATCCTGGCGAAGTGCTCCAGCGGGAACACGATGATCTCGCTGCCGCGCGACTCGGACGTGGAGATCCCCTCCTTCGTCGGCTCCCAGTCGGGCAAGAAGTTCCCCTCGCAGGGGCGGCGGGTCAAGCTCAACGCCGCGTACGCGGAGGACGGGCCGGAGCTGCTGGTGCGGACGGTGGAGTTCAACACCGGCCTGCGCATCGACCACTACGCCGAGATCGGCTTCGCGGGCTTCGCGAACATCGTCGACGCCCTCGGCGGGGTGGAGCTGGACATCGAGCAGGGCTTCAAGGACGAGAAGTCGGGCGCCGACTTCAAGGCGGGCAAGCAGACCCTCAACGGCGAGCAGTCGCTGGCCTTCGTCCGCACCCGGTACGCCTTCGCCGAGTCGGACCTCCAGCGGACGAAGAACCAGCAGAAGTTCCTCTCCGCGCTCGCGAGCCAGGCGGCCACCCCGGGCACGGTCCTGAACCCCTTCTCCCTCTACCCGGTCATGGGAGCCGGCCTGGACACGCTGATCGTGGACAAGGACATGGGGCTGTGGGACATGGGGCAGATGTTCTTCGCGATGAAGGGCATCAGCGGCGGTGACGGCGTGTCGATGAACATGCCGATCTCCGGTCAGCGCGGCGGCAACCTGGTCTGGGACAAGGCGAAGGTGCAGCAGCTGGTCAAGGAGATCCAGAAGGACCAGAAGGTGACCGTCAGGGGGCAGTGACCCGGCCCCCGGCGGGTGGTGGAACGAAGGAGGAGGGGAACCCCGGCCGGGGTGCCCCTCCTCCTTCGTCGTCCGTCCGTGCGTTACTTGCCGGCGCGGGCGCGGAGCTTCCACGGCATGGCGATGGACTCCAGCTGGACGGCCAGGTTCATCTTGGACTCGCCGACGGTGCGGTCCTCGAAGTGGATCGGGACCTCCATCACCTGGAAGCCGCGGCGCAGGGCCTTGTACTTCATCTCCACCTGGAAGCTGTAGCCGGCGCTGCCGATCGACGCGAGGTCGATCGCCTTGAGCGCGCCGGCGCTCCACAGGTTGAAGCCGCCGGTGATGTCGCGGACGCGGGTGCCGAGGATGGTGCTCGCGTACGCGTTGGCCCAGCGGGAGAGCAGCTTGCGGTGCGCGCCCCAGGCGTCGGACAGCGTGCCGCCCGGCACGTAGCGGGATCCGACGACGAGACCGGCTCCGGTGGAGCGGGCGACGCCCAGCATCTCGGAGATCTTGCCGGCCGGGTGGGAGCCGTCGGCGTCCATCTGCAGGACGTACTCGGCGCCGTCCTCGACGGCCTTGGCCATGCCCGCTGCGTAGGCACGGCCGAGGCCGTCCTTGGCGGTGCGGTGCAGGACGGACATGCGGGGCTTGCCGTCCTCGGTGAGGAAGCCCTCGGCGAGCTCGTCGGCGATCTTGCCGGTGCCGTCGGGCGAGGAGTCGTCGACGATCAGCAGGCGCAGGCCCGGCTGGTCGAGGCCCATGAGCAGCTCCACCATGCCCGGCAGGTTGCCCGCCTCGTTGTAGGTGGGCATGACCACGGTGAGCGGCGTGTCCGCCCAGGTGTCGGGGAGCTTGGTGGTTGCGACGTCGGTCGGGCGGGGAGTCTGCTGCTCGCCTATCACAGGTTGTGCCTCACTGAAGTTGGTCACCGGTCGGAGGAGAAACGGACGGCGGCGTCCGGCAGTTCAGCCTCGCACCACACCCGCACCCCTGCGCGAAGTTCGTTGTCAGCCCCCACGACGGCGCCGTCGCCGATGACCGCGCCCGTCAGCACCGTGCGCGTTCCCACCGAGGCGCCTGCGCCGATGAGGCTGGCGCTCACCACCGTGTCCGCGCCGAGGATCGCGCCGTCCAGCACGATGGAGCCCTGGACGACAGCACCCGATTCGATCCGGGCGCCGGCACCCACAACGGTACCGCCCGAGAGCTTGGCGCCCTCCGCCACCTCGGCACCGGGGAGGACGAGCGCCTCGCCGCGCGGGCCGGGGACGGCCGGGGAGGAGACGACGCCGCGCACCAGGTCGGCGGAGGCCTGGACGAAGGACTCGGGCTTGCCGAGGTCCAGCCAGTAGGTGTCCTCGGTGACGCCGTGGAGCTTGGCGCCGGAGGCGAGCAGGCCGGGGAAGGTCTCGCGCTCGACGGACACCGGCCGGCCGGCGGGGATGGAGTCGATCACGCTGCGGCGGAAGACGTAGCAGCCGGCGTTGATCTGGTCGGTGATGATCTCCTCGGGGGTCTCCGGCTTCTCGGTGAAGGCCAGCACCCGCCCGTCGGCGTCGGTGGGGACCAGGCCGAAGGCGCGCGGGTCCTCGACGCGTACGAGGTGCAGGGAGACGTCGGCGTCGGCCGCCTGGTGCGACTCGACCAGGCCGGCGATGTCGAGACCGGTGAGGATGTCGCCGTTGAAGACGAGGACCGGGGAGTCCGGGCCGCCCGTCAGGCGCTCGGCGGCGTTGCGGATGGCGCCGCCCGTGCCCAGCGGCTCGTCCTCGACGACGTATTCGAGGGTGATGCCGAAGTCGGAACCGTCGCCGAAGTAGGGCTCGAAGACCTCGGCGAGGTAGCAGGTGGCCATCACGATGTGCGTGACCCCGGCGGCGGCGGCCCTGGCTATCTGGTGGGCGAGGAACGGGACGCCCGCTGCCGGAACCATCGGCTTGGGGGTGTTCACCGTCACGGGGCGCAGTCGCGTCCCCTGCCCGCCGACCAGCAGGATCGCTTCCGTCATTTTGTTCTCTCCCCAACCGGTTCAGGCGTACGAAGCTTCAAAGTTAGCCCATCCCGGGCGGTGCAAAGCCCTCAGGCGGGCCCTGCGGGCCGCCTCCGGCAACGTTCCGGTTACGGCGGGTTCCGTACTCCGCGCGGGCGCGGGGACCCGGCCTTCCCCTCTCTATGTACGGCGTGCCGGCCGAGCGGCCGAAGACCCGCTGCTCAGCGGCGAAAGCCCGCCCGCGAGATCCGCCCGCGGGCCGCGGGCCGCGCGGGCGGGCCAAGGGACTCCTCCTCGGGCCGGGCGCGGCGGCCCGCCGGGGGCGTACGGCCGCGGTCCGGCCGCCCGCTGGATCGGAATCGTTACAAAGGAGGGTGTACGGAAAGGCCCCCGGCGGGTGCGGGGGCCTTTCGCGCGTCTCCGGGCCGGGCGCGTTACGGCAGGTTGCGGGCCATGACGATGCGCTGGACCTGGTTCGTGCCCTCGTAGATCTGGGTGATCTTGGCGTCGCGCATCATGCGCTCGACCGGGTAGTCGCGGGTGTAGCCGTAGCCGCCGAGGAGCTGGACGGCGTCCGTGGTGACCTCCATCGCGACGTCGGAGGCGAAGCACTTGGCCGCGGCGCCGAAGAAGGTCAGGTCGCCGTCGACGCGCTCCGACTTGGCGGCCGCCGCGTACGTCAGCTGGCGGGCGGCCTCGATCTTCATGGCCATGTCCGCGAGCATGAACTGGACGCCCTGGAAGTCGCCGATCGGCTTGCCGAACTGCTTGCGCTCCTGGACGTAGCCCTTGGCGTAGTCCAGGGCGCCCTGGGCGATGCCGAGGGCCTGGGCGGCGATGGTGATGCGGGTGTGGTCGAGGGTCTTCATCGCGGTGGCGAAGCCGGTGCCCTCGGCGCCGATCATGCGGTCGGCGGGGATGCGGACGTTGTCGAGGTAGACCTCGCGCGTCGGGGAGCCCTTGATGCCGAGCTTCTTCTCGGGGGCGCCGAAGGAGACGCCCTCGTCGGACTTCTCGACGACGAAGGCCGAGATGCCCTTGGAGCGCTTCTCCGGGTCGGTGACGGCCATCACCGTGTAGTAGTCGGAGACGCCCGCGTTGGTGATCCAGCGCTTGACGCCGTTGAGCACCCAGAAGTCGCCGTCGCGGACCGCGCGGGTCTTCATGCCGGCCGCGTCGGAGCCCGCGTCGGGCTCGGAGAGGCAGTAGGAGAACATCGCGTCGCCCTTGGCGAGCGGGCCGAGGTACTTGGCCTTGAGCTCCTCGGAGCCGGAGAGGATCACCGGGAGGGAGCCGAGCTTGTTCACGGCCGGGATCAGGGAGGAGGAGGCGCAGACGCGGGCCACTTCCTCGATCACGATCACGGTGGCGAGGGCGTCGGCGCCGGCGCCGCCGTAGGTCTCGGGCACGTGAACGGCGTGCAGGTCGTTGGCGACGAGCGCGTCGAGGGCCTCCTGCGGGAAGCGGGCCTCCTCGTCGACCGCGGCCGCGAACGGGAGGATCTTCGCCTCGCACAGCGCGCGGACGGAGTCGCGGAGCATGTCGTGCTCCTCGGCCGGGCGGTACAGGTCGAAGTCGGCAGAACCCGCCAAGATCTCTCACTCCCCAAGGTCACGCGCCGTGGAAGGCGCGACAGCCGTGTGTCGCTGTCGCACGCCCGGCGCGGGATGCTAACTACCGTTAAGTAACCCAAATTCTAGTTCCCGGCGTCCGTGCAGCGATATGCGGCGCGTACGTGAGCTGCGTGACAGCCGGATGCTCCGGGGAACGTCCCCACGGACCGGCCCGACTATGCTCGGGGCCGCAAACGGCCCCGCACCTCTGGAGCATCCATGGCCCCCCTCAAGATCACCGTGATCGGTACCGGCTACCTCGGCGCCACCCACGCCGCGGCCATGGCGGAACTCGGCTTCGAGGTGCTGGGCCTGGACGTGGTCCCGGAGAAGATCGCGATGCTGGAGGCCGGCCGGGCCCCGATGTACGAGCCCGGCCTGGAGGAGCTGCTCGCCCGGCACGTGGCGGGACTGCCCGGATCCACCGGCCGGCTGCGGTTCACGCGGTCGTGGGAGGAGCTCGGCGCGTTCGGCGACGTCCACTTCGTGTGCGTGAACACCCCGCAGAAGCACGGCGAGTACGCCTGCGACATGTCGTACGTGGACGCGGCGTTCGAATCGCTCGCCCCGCACCTGAACGGGCCGGCGCTGGTGGTCGGCAAGTCGACCGTGCCGGTGGGCTCGGCGGCGCGGCTCGCGGCGAAGCTGGCGGAACTGGCCCCGGCGGGCGCGGACGTCGAACTGGCGTGGAACCCGGAGTTCCTGCGCGAGGGCTTCGCGGTGCAGGACACCCTGCACCCCGACCGGATCGTCATCGGCGTCCGGGGCGAACGCGGCGAGAAGCTGCTGCGCGAGGTGTACGAGACCCCGATGTCCGAGGGCAGCCCGCTGGTGGTCACCGACTTCCCGACCGCGGAACTGGTCAAGACGGCCGCCAACTCCTTCCTGGCCACCAAGATCTCCTTCATCAACGCGATGGCGGAGGTGTGCGAGGCCGCCGGCGGCGACGTGGTCAAGCTCGCCGAGGCCATCGGCCACGACGAGCGGATCGGCGCGAAGTTCCTGCGCGCCGGGATCGGCTTCGGCGGCGGCTGCCTGCCCAAGGACATCCGCGCCTTCATGGCCCGCGCCGGCGAGCTGGGCGCCGACCAGGCCCTGACCTTCCTGCGCGAGGTCGACTCCATCAACATGCGCCGCCGCGGCCACATGGTCGAGCTGGCCCGCGAGGCCGTCGGCGGCTCCTTCCTCGGCAAGCGGGTCGCCGTCCTCGGCGCCACCTTCAAGCCCGACTCCGACGACGTCCGCGACTCCCCCGCCCTCAACGTCGCCGGGCAGATCCACCTCCAGGGCGGCCAGGTCACCGTCTACGACCCCAAGGGCATGGACAACGCCCGCCGCGTCTTCCCCACCCTCGGCTACGCGGACTCCGCGCTGGCCGCGGCCCGCGGCGCCGAGGTCGTCCTGCACCTCACCGAGTGGCGCGAGTTCCGCGACCTCGACCCGGCCGAGCTCGGCGCCGTCGTCACCGACCGCCTCGTCCTGGACGGGCGCAACGCCCTGGATCCGGTGCGCTGGCGGGCGGCCGGCTGGACGTACCGCGCGATGGGCCGGCCGCAGGCCTGACGCCATGACGACGACCAGTAGCCTCCCCGCCGACCCGGCCGCGCCGGCCACGGCGCCGGGGCCCGCCGCGCACCGCCGGCGGACCTCCTTCGAAGCGGCCGCGCGCGGACGCGGCGCCCTCGCCGGCATCGCCGGCTTCTGGCTGGCCAGCCGGGCCGCGATGCTCTGGATGCTCGTCAACGACTTCTTCAGCTCGAACCTCGTACGCGTGGAGGTCACCGCGACCTACCACAACTGGTACGACGTCCTGTCCACCTGGACGCTGCCGCAGAACGACATCATGTGGCAGTACCCGCCGGCCGCCGCGGCGGTCTTCCTCTCCCCCGACCTGCTGCCGTTCCTCACGTACTTCCAGGCCTTCGTGGCCCTGACGGTGCTCTGCGACGGCGTGGTCCTGCTCGGCCTCGTCCGGGCGGCGCGCAGGAGCGACGGCAGCATGGCCGGCGCCCTGCTGTGGCTGGCGGCGCTGCCGATGATGATGGCGACCCCGTTCGCGCGCTACGACATCCAGGTCACCCTGCTCGCGGTCTTCGCGCTGCTCGCGCTGCGCAGCCGCCCCCGGGCCGGCGGGGTCGTCGCCGGCATCGGCGCGATGGTCAAGGTGTGGCCGCTGCTGACCCTGCTCGGCACCCCGCGCGGCAGGTCGACGCGGGACGCCGTCGTCGCGGCCGCGCTGTCCTGCGTGGCGCTGCTCGCCGTCTTCGCGGCGCTGTTCAGCGACACGCTCGGCTTCCTCGGCAACCAGGGCGACCGCGGCGTGCAGGTCGAGTCCCTCGGCGGCTCCGTCCTGATGGCGGCCCGCTTCCTGGACCTGTGGCCCGGCTGGATCGACTTCCAGTACGGGGCCTTCGAGTACATCGGCCCGTACGTGGCGGACATCGCGCGGGCCTCGCTCGCCCTGACCCTGGCCGGCTTCCTGCTGCTCCTGCTGTGGCGCGTCCGGGCGAACCACTGGACGAGCGCGACGCCTTTCGACGCCGCGCTCTGCGCGATCCTGGTCTTCACGGTCACCAGCCGCGTCATCAGCCCGCAGTACATGATCTGGCTGCTCGGCCTCGCCGCGGTCTGCCTGACCTCCAGGAACACCACCCAGCGCCCGGTCGCCTGGCTGCTCGTCGCCGCCAACGCGCTGACCACGCTGATCTTCCCGGTCTGGTACGCGGACATCCTCGCCACCAGCGCGCTCGGCACGGCCTTGCTGTGCCTGCGCAACGGCCTCCTGCTCTACGCCACGGTGTGGTCCGTGGTCCGGCTGTGGAAGGCGACCGTCCGGCGCGGGCCGGCGCCGGAGGCCGCTGCGGCCTAGGGGGCCCTAGGGCGCTCTGCGGTGCTGGGCGGCGCGGGCCGTGAACTCCGCGTCGCGCAGCACCCTCTGGGCGTTGCCCCAGGTCAGCAGGGCCAGGTCGGATTCCGTCCAGCCGCGTTCCAGGAGTTCCGCGATCAGGTGCGGGTAGCCCGAGGGGTCCGCGAGGCCGGCCGGGCGGGGGCCGCCCCGCTCGGCGCCGAAGGCCGCGCCGAGTCCGACGCCCTCCGGGCCCGCGATGGCCCGTACGTGGTCCAGGTGGTCGGCCACCGCGTGCAGGGAGTCCCCGGTCCGGGCGGTGTCGAAGGTGACCATCGCCAGGCCGTTCGCCGCCCGCAGCGCGAGCAGCACCTCGTCGGTGACGTTGCCCGGATGCGGGTTGAGGGCGGCGGCCCCCGTGTTCGAGATGATCACCGGTGCCTTGGACGCCGCCGCGAGCTGGCAGGCGGAGGCCGGCGGGCAGCCCGTCAGGTCCAGCAGCATCGCCAGCCGGTTCACCTCCTTGACCACCTCGTGGCCGAAGGCCGTCAGGCCCTCCTCGGCCCAGGGGGCGCCGGCGGGCGCGAGGAGGCGCACGCCCAGCGCGTGGAAGGCCCGCAGCGCGCCGAGGGAGTCGGTGAGCGTACTGCCGGGGACGGGGCCGAGGAACGAGGCGATCCGGCCCCGGTTGCGGGCGTCGGCCATGTCGTCGGCGCTCAGCGCCAGGCACAGGCTGTCGGGGTAGCGGCGCATCAGGGACCGCGCCACGTCGATCTGTTCGAGGGTGTCGGACACCACCTGGTCGGCGGCGGCGTCCGGGCGGGGCCGGCCCGGGGGCACGAGCAGCGTCCAGAACTGGGCGCCCACCCCGCCGGCGCGGAGCCGGGGGATGTCGGTGTCGACGCCGGTGTCGGGGGTGTCGATGTCGTGGTACGGGCTCTGGCGCAGGGTCCAGACGAGGGTGTTGCACCCGTCCGCGACGGGATGGACGGCGAGCAGCTCGGCTGCGCGGTCGAGGGCGCCGCCCGTGAAGGCGGGAGCGGGGACGTCTTCGGCTCCGACGCCCACGGAGTGGGGTTCATCCTGCAGATCGGCCATGGCAGTGGCTCCGGTCTCGGCGGCAGCAGGGAGAGAAGGTGCTGCCACCGTGCCACGCGGTGCACCGGGGCCGCCCGGCGGATGTGGCGTTCGGGTGGTTCCCCCTGCCCCGGCCCGGGCCGGGGCAGGGTGGGGCCGGGGGTCAGGGGTGGGCGTTCGAGGGGCCCGTGGTGGCCGAGAGGGCGCGGGAGGTCGATTCCGCGTCGCGCAGCACCCGTACCGCGTTGGACCAGGTCAGCTTCGCCAGGTCGGCCCGGGACCAGCCGCGCCCGATCAGCTCCGCGATCAGGTTCGGGTAGCCCGACACGTCGTCCAGCCCCGCCGGGGTGAACGCGGTGCCGTCGAAGTCGCCGCCGATGCCGACGTGGTCGATGCCGGCCACCTCGCGCATGTGGTCCAGGTGGTCGGCGACGGTGGCGGCGGTGGCCACCGGGCGCGGCCGGGCCGCCTCGAACTCCCGGTGCAGGGCCATCGCCTCCGGGGTGGTGTCGAGGTGGTGGAAGCCGTGCGCGCGCAGGTTCTCGTCCGCCGCCAGGGTCCACTCGACGGCGGCGGGGAGGATGAACTTGGGCACGAACGTGGCCATCGCCACCCCGCCGTTGCCGGGCAACCGCTCCAGCACGTCGTCGGGGACGTTGCGCGGGTGGTCGCAGACCGCGCGCGCCGAGGAGTGCGAGAAGATCACCGGCGCCCGGGAGGTGTCGAGGGCGTCGCGCATCGTCGTCGCGGCGACGTGCGAGAGGTCCACGAGCATCCCGATGCGGTTCATCTCGCGCACCACCTCGCGGCCGAAGCGGGTGAGCCCGCCGTGGCGGGGTTCGTCGGTCGCCGAGTCCGCCCAGTCGATGGTGTCGTTGTGGGTGAGCGTCATGTACCGCACGCCCAGCTGGTGCAGGGCGCGGAGGGTGGCGAGCGAGTTGTTGATGGAGTGCCCGCCCTCGGCACCCATCAGCGAGGCGATCCGGCCCTCGGCGCGGGCCGCCTCCATGTCGTCCGCCGTCAGCGCGCGCACCAGCGAGTCCGGGTAACGGGTGATCAGCTGGCCGACGGCGTCGATCTGCTCCAGGGTGGCGCTGACCGCCTCGTCGCCGCTGTAGTCGGAGCGCACGTACACGGACCAGAACTGGGCGCCGACCCCGCCGGCGCGGAGCCGGGGCAGGTCGGTGTGCAGGTGGTCCGACTGGTCGCCGGCGATGTCCCGCCGGTCGAGGTCGTAGCGGACCTGCTGGCGCAGCGCCCAGGGCAGGTCGTTGTGCCCGTCGACGACCGGGTACTCGGTGAGCAGCTCCCGGGCCTGCGCCAGCAGGTCCGCCGCGCTCACTTGCCGAACCCGAAGGAGCCCGAGCCCGCGACCTTCGTCCGCAGCCGCTTGCCCTTCTCGGTGGCCTGGTCGTTCAGCTCCTGCTGGAACTCGCGCATCCGGCCGAGCAGCTCCGGGTCGTGCGCGGCCAGCATGCGTACGGCCAGCAGGCCCGCGTTGCGCGCTCCGGCGACGGAGACGGTCGCGACGGGGACCCCGGCGGGCATCTGCACGATCGACAGCAGCGAGTCCATGCCGTCGAGGTACTTCAGCGGGACCGGCACGCCGATGACGGGCAGCGGGGTGACGGAGGCGAGCATCCCGGGCAGGTGGGCGGCTCCGCCCGCGCCCGCGATGATCGCCTTCAGGCCGCGGCCGGCTGCCTGCTCGCCGTACGCCACCATCTCGCGCGGCATGCGGTGGGCGGAGACGACGTCGACCTCGTAGGGGATCTCGAACTCGTCCAGGGCCTGGGCCGCGGCCTCCATGACCGGCCAGTCGGAGTCCGAGCCCATGACGATGCCTACGACGGGGGAGGTGCTCATTCGGTGATCGTTCCTCTGAGGTAGCCGGCTGCGTGACGTGCGCGCTCCAGCACATCGTCCAGGTCGTCGCCGTATGCGTTGACGTGGCCGACCTTGCGGCCGTGTTTCACGTCCTTGCCGTACATGTGGATCTTCACCTGCGGGTCGTGGGCCATGCAGTGCAGGTAGCCCGCGTACATGTCGGGGTAGTCCCCGCCGAGCACGTTCGCCATGACCGTCCAGCGGGCCCGGGGGCGCGGGTCGCCCAGGGGGAGGTCCAGGACCGCGCGGACGTGGTTGGCGAACTGGGAGGTGACCGCACCGTCCTGGGTCCAGTGGCCGCTGTTGTGCGGGCGCATGGCCAGTTCGTTGACGAGGATGCGGCCGTCGGTGGTCTCGAACAGCTCCACGGCCAGGTGGCCGGTCACGCCGAGTTCCTTGGCGATGCGCAGGGCCAGGGCCTGGGCCTCGCCGCCTAGGGCTTCGGAGAGGTCGGGGGCGGGGGCGATCACCGTGTCGCAGACCCCGTCCACCTGGATGGACTCGACGACGGGGTAGGCCACCGCCTGGCCGTGCGGGGAGCGGACGATGTTGGCGGCGAGCTCGCGGACGTAGTCCACCTTCTCCTCCGCCAGGACGGGGACGCCCGCCTTGAACGGCGCCTCCGCGTCCTCGGGGGTGCGGACGAACCACACGCCCTTGCCGTCGTACCCGCCGCGCACCGTCTTGAGGATGACGGGGAACCCGCCGACCTCCTGCGCGAAGGCCGCCACGTCCGCCGGATCGCTCACGATCCGGTGGCGGGGGCTGGGCGCGCCGATCTCGTCGAGCTTGGCGCGCATCACCCCCTTGTCCTGGGCGTGCACCAACGCGTCGGGCCCCGGCCGGACGGGGATGCCGTCCGACTCCAGGGCCCGGAGGTGCTCGGTGGGTACGTGCTCGTGATCGAAGGTGATCACGTCGCAGCCGCGCGCGAAGGCGCGCAACGTCTCCAGGTCGCGATAGTCGCCGATGACGACGTCGCTCACGACCTGGGCCGCCGAGTCCTGTGGGGTGTCACTGAGGATCTTGAATCTGATGCCGAGGGGGATACCCGCCTCGTGGGTCATGCGGGCGAGCTGTCCGCCGCCGACCATGCCGACTACCGGGAACGTCACGCCTCCAGGGTATCCGGCGGTATTCCGCCATTCGGACGTGACCCTGGCGCGGACCCGCCGGTGGCCCCCGAGGGCCCCGTGTGCCGTGCGTCGCACGGGGTGCCGGGGCGCGGACTCCCGCCGCGGGGGACACTTAGCATGGTGTGGTTGACGAGATCGGGTGACGCGCCGCCGCGGGGCGACGACGACGGACAGGACTGAACCATCACATGAGCAGCACGCCGAACGCCGTACCGCTGTCCGAGCGCCTGCGCGGTCTCGCCCGGGAGGCCGTCAAGTTCGGGGCGGTCGGCGGAGCGGGCGTCCTGGTCAACTTCGGCGTCTTCAACCTGCTGCGCAACACGACCGACCTGCAGACGGTGCGCGCGAACGTCATAGCCATCGTGGTCGCGATCATCACGAACTACGTGGGGTTCCGCTACTTCACCTACCGTGACCGCGACCTGGGCAGCCGGCGCCGCGAGATGCTCCTCTTCGTCCTGTTCAGCGGGATCGGCATGGTCATCGAGAGCGGCGTGCTCTACGTCGGCACGTACGGCTTCGGCTTCGACGGCTCGCTCGCCAACAACGTCTTCAAGTTCGTCGGCATGGGCGTGGCGACCGTGTTCCGCTTCTGGTCCTACCGGACCTGGGTCTTCAAGGCCCTGCCCACGCCGGCCGCGCACTCGCTGGTCGTCGAGCAGCGCGACGGGCACGAAGAGCCCGCGACCCCCCGGACCCCCGAGCCCGCCGCCAACCAGGGCTGACGGCCCCCCGACGGCTACCTGACCGTACGCTCCGGCTCCGCGCGCTCCGGGGCGGTGCGGCTGAGGAAGAGCGCGAACACCGGCGGCCGGCTCTGGAGCAGTTCCAGACGGCCGCCGTCCGCTTCCGCGAGGTCCCGGGCGACGGCCAGGCCGATGCCGGTGGAATTGCGGCCGCTGATGGCCCGCTCGAAGATCCGGTTGCCGAGGTCGGGCGGGACGCCGGGGCCCTCGTCCGTGACCTCGATGACGGCCTGGTTGCCGGTCACGCGGGTGCGCAGGGCGACGGTGCCGCCGCCGTGCATCAGCGCGTTCTCCACGAGGGTCGCCAGGACCTGGGAGACCGCCCCGGGGGTGCCGACGGCCCGCATGCCGGTCTTGCCGGAGCGGACCACGGCCCGGCCGGCGCTGCGGTAGGCGGGCCGCCACTCCTCCACCTGCTGCTTGACGACCTCGTCCAGGTCGAAGGGGACCGCCGAGCCGGTCCGCGGGTCCCGGGAGTTCGTCAGCAGCCGCTGCACCACGTCCGTGAGCCGCTCCACCTGGGTGAGGGCGATGCTCGCCTCCTCCCGTACGGTCTCCAGGTCGTCGGTGACCGTGATCTCCTCCAGCCGCATCGACAGGGCGGTCAGGGGGGTGCGCAGCTGGTGGGAGGCGTCGGCGGCCAGGCGCCGCTCGGCGGTCAGCATGCGGGCGATCCGCTCGGCGCTGGAGTCCAGCACGTCGGCGACGCGGTCCAGCTCGGGGACCCCGTAGCGCTTGTGCCGGGGCCGCGGGTCGCCCGAGCCGAGCCGTTCGGCGGTCTCGGCGAGGTCGGTGAGCGGGGAGGCCAGCCGGTTGGCCTGGCGTACGGCGAGCAGTACGGCCGCGACGACGGCCAGCAGCGCCACCGCGCCGACCACCGCCAGGGTCCGCCCGACCTCCTTGGTGACGGTGGCCCGGGACTCCTCGACCACCACGTGCATGCCCTGTTCGCCGCGGGCGGTGCCGCGGATGACGCTGTCCTCGATCCGGTCGCCGACCTCGACGACCGGCCGGCCGGGGACGGTGATGCGGGCGTACGTGCCGAGGTCGAGCTGCTCGGCGAGGGCGCCCGCGTCGACGGGCTTGTGCTCCAGGGCGTCCGCCTCGACGATGCCGAGCAGCCGCAGCGCCTCGGAGCCGATGCGGTCCTGGGCGCTGCTGGTGATGGTCCGGGTCTCCACGATGACGAGGGAGACCCCGAACACGGCGATCACGACGAGCACCACGGCGAGCGTGGAGTTGATGAGGCGGCGGCGCATGCCCTGGGTGTCAGCTCTTCTCGAAGCGGAAGCCGACGCCGCGGACGGTCGCGATGTAGCGGGGGTTGGCGGCGTCGTCGCCGAGCTTCTTGCGCAGCCAGGAGATGTGCATGTCGAGGGTCTTGGTGGAGGACCACCAGGTGGTGTCCCAGACCTCGCGCATCAGCTGGTCGCGGGTGACGACCCGGCCGGCGTCGCGGACCAGGACGCGCAGCAGGTCGAACTCCTTGGCGGTGAGCTGGAGCTCCTCCTCCCCCATCCAGGCGCGGTGCGACTCGACGTCGATGCGCACGCCGTGGGTGGCGGGGGCCTGGCTGGCCTCGCCCGCGCCGCGCCGCAGCAGGGCCCGTACGCGGGCCAGCAGCTCGGCGAGGCGGAAGGGCTTGGTCACGTAGTCGTCGGCGCCGGCGTCGAGGCCGACGACGGTGTCGACCTCGTCGGCCCGGGCGGTCAGCACCAGGATGGGGAAGCCGTGACCCTCGGCGCGCAGTCGCCGGGCCACCTCCAGGCCGTCCATGCCGGGCAGGCCGAGGTCCAGGACGACGAGGTCGACGCCGCCCTGCAGTCCGGCGTCCAGGGCGGTGGGGCCGTCCTCCCGGACCTCGACCTCGTACCCTTCCCGGCGCAGGGCGCGGGCGAGGGGTTCCGAGATGGATGCGTCGTCCTCGGCGAGCAGTACACGCGTCATGTGGGTGATGGTAGTCCGCGGCGGCTGAAAGCAGGCGCTTGCCCGCACACCCCTCTCGAACTGGGGTTATGGACTACTACCCGCCTTCGAACATGACGTATCGGTTCCCGGAATGCCTGTGATCCATCTCTCAAGCCCTTCCATATGCATCGGTGCCCTGTCGTATGGTGGCGGAACGCCCGATGCACTACCGAGGGGATATTTGCGCTCAAATCCGCGCGAAGAACCTCAAATTCTGCTCTGGTCGGTTCATTCCGGCCCAGATGACAGTGAATGACCTATGGGCCGGGCCCGGCGCGCGAGGAGGCGCGCGGGGCGTGGATCCCGGTTACGGCTGCCCCGTCACCCCGCCATAGCGGGACACGAGACCCCAGGGCGTGGGGTGGGACATCCGTCGCCGGTGCCGGCCAACCCCCACCGGGCGCTGAACAGCTCACGAAGCCAAGCGTCCCGAGCAAGCAAGGATCGACCATGGCTTCCAGCCTGACGAAGGACTCGGCGACTCCGGCGCCCGAAAAGACCTTCTTCGGCCACCCCCGTGGCCTGGCCACTCTGTTCATGACCGAGATGTGGGAGCGGTTCTCCTACTACGGCATGCGGGCCCTTCTCGTCTACTACCTGGTCTCGGGCGGCGCCGACGCCGCCACGGGCAGCCAGGGCGGCGGTCTGGCCATGACCGCGGCGACGACCACGGCCATCTACTCCGTGTACGTCTCGATGGTCTACCTGATGGCCATGCCCGGCGGCTGGTTCGGTGACCGCGTCTGGGGCGCCCGCAAGACGGTCGCCATCGCCGGCTTCATCATCATGGCGGGTCACCTCTCCCTGGCGCTCCCCGGCCAGGCGATGTTCTTCGTCGGTCTGATCCTGGTCGCGGCGGGCTCCGGTCTGCTGAAGGCCAACATCTCCACGATGGTCGGCCACCTCTACGACGGTCCGGACGACCCGCGCCGTGACGGTGGCTTCACCCTCTTCTACATCGGCATCAACCTCGGTGCCTTCGTCGCTCCCTTCGTCGTCGGCACGATCGGCAAGGAGCACAACTGGCACCTCGGCTTCGCGCTCGCGGCCGTCGGCATGGGCCTGGGCCTCGCCCAGTTCCTGATCGGCACCAAGAACCTGAGCCCGAAGAGCAGCCAGGTCCCGAACCCGCTGACGCCGGAAGAGCGCAAGGCCGTCCTGACCAAGGGCGCCCTGGTCGTCGTGGCCGTCGCCGTCTTCTACGGCGCCGTCGTCGCCCTGGGCATGTACACGCTCAACTGGGCCCTGGTCCCGCTGACGCTGGCCGGCCTGCTCATCCCGATCGCCGTCCTGGTCCGCATCAAGCGCGACAAGGACCTCTCGGGCGCCGAGCAGTCGAAGATGACGGCCTACATCTGGTTCTTCATCGCCGCCGCCGTCTTCTGGATGATCTACGACCAGGGTGGCTCCACGCTGTCCCTGTTCGCCGACTCCAAGACCGCCGACACCGTCTTCGGCTTCGAGTTCTCGGCCACCTGGTACCAGTCGCTGAACCCGCTGTTCGTGATGGCGCTGGCCCCGGTCTTCGCCTGGGCGTGGCTGTGGCTGGCGCGCAAGAACCAGGAGCCGAACACCATCGTGAAGTTCGCGATGGGCCTGGTCCTGATCGGCGCCTCGTTCTTCGTCTTCATCGTCCCGATGGGCATGGCGACGGGCGACACCAAGGTCTCCCCGATGTGGCTCGTCTCGATCTACATGATCCAGACCATCGGTGAGCTGTGCGTCTCCCCGGTCGGCCTCTCGGTCACCACCAAGATGGCCCCGCAGAAGTACGCCTCCCAGATGATGGGCGTCTGGTTCCTCGCGGTCACCGCCGGTGACTGCGCCACCAGTCTGCTCTCCATCGCCGGTGTCGACCTGAACGGCACGTGGGTGATCGGCTTCCAGGCCGCCGCCGCGGCCCTGGCCGGCTTCGCGGTCTACACGTACCGCAAGAAGGTCCAGGCCCTCATGGGCGACGTGCACTGACGCACCCCGCACGAACGCGCAACGGCCCGGCACACCGGAAGGTGTGCCGGGCCGTTGCGCGTTCCGGGGTCCGTCAGCGGGTGCCGCGCAGGCGGCGCCACGGGGTGAAGGTGAAGACCGCGCCGCCGAGGAGGATCACGGTGCCCGCGACCAGCCCGAGGGCCTTGAGGCCGCCGTCGTCGTCGGCGCCGGTCTCGGCGAGGCCGCCCGGGCCGGCGCTGCCGGAGGCCGCGGAGCCGGAGGAGGTGGAGCCGGAGCCGCCCGGCTGGGCGGTGGTGTCCAGCTCCAGGGAGACACCGCTGCCGGTCGCCTTGCAGGGCACGTTGATCGGGGTCGAGCCCGGGGCCATCGTGACGTCGATCGTCAGCTGGTCGGGGCTCAGCGTCACCTTGCCCGACTTGCCGGGCTTGTAGGTGCCCGTCATGTCGCTGAGGCTGACCGGTGCCTTGTCCGGGATCGGCTCGGCGTTGGCCGGGCCGGTGACCTTGACCGTGCCGCTGTCGGCGCCGCCGAGCTTGATGTCCATGGAGGGCTTGAGGGCCCCCGCGGGCAGGGCCATGGGGGCGGCCATGGCACCCTTCGCGGTCTTGACGGTGAGGTCGAAGGCGCCGCCGGCGTTCTTCCTGGCGTTGACGGTGACCGGGGTCTTGATGCCGCCGGGGACGACCGCGCCGCAGTCGTACGCCACCTCGACCGCCTTGCCCGGGAAGTCGGTCTGACCGCCGCTGCCGCCGGTGCCTCCGCCCGAGCCGCCCGTGGTCGCGCCGCCGGTGGTGGTGCCGCCCGTCGTCGTACCGCCGGTGGTGGTGCCGCCGGTCGTCGTGCCGCCGGTCGTCGTGCCGCCCGTCGTCGTGCCGCCCGTGCCGCCGCCGTCCGTCACGTCGATGACCGCCCCGCCCTTCACCTCGCCCACCGGGGCGCACTTGGTGACGAAGGTGCCGAAGGAGAAGGTCACCGCGACCTCGTACTTGCCGGGGGTCACGGTGATCTTGCCGGCCTTGGTCAGCTTCAGCTTGCCCTTCATGGTGGACATCACCATGGGGGCCTTCTTCGGGATCTCCGGGTTCTTCTTCTCCCCGACGACCTTGACCTCCCCTCCCCCGCCGCCGACGGTGAGCCAGCCCGTGGGCTGGACCGAGTCCTTCGGGATCACCATCAGGTCCGTGTTGTTCGAGGCCGGCTTCACCGTCTCCCACGACACGTCGACCTCGTCGCCGACCTTGGCCGCAGCCGGTGCGGTGATCTTGGCGGTGGTCTCGCCCTCCACCGGGTCGCCGCCGCCGGCCGGCGGCACGCACTTGACCTTGAACGTGGCTTCGGCGGCCTGGGCGGGGGAAGCCGCCACGGCGACACCCGCGCCGCTGAGCAGCAGCGCGACCAAGGCCGCGCTCGCCCTCCGTTGGGTCTTCACGATGGTCCCTTCGTCGTCGGACTGTGATCGGACGGTGCGGATGTCTGTGGGGGTCCCGCGTCCCGCGGTTCCGGCTGCGGGGTGAACCAGGGGAGCGCCGGCGGCCGAGCCCCGGCGGCCCCGGCGGCCGTGACCCGGGGCAGCCGGGCGGTCACCGCCGCCGGGTCCGGGGCGGCCTTCGGGCCCCGGTGGCGGCCGGGGGTACCCGCGCGGGGGCGGACCCGGTCGACGACGGCCATGCCCGCACGGAAGAGCGCCGTCGGGATGACCACCAGCAGCAGGCCCCAGAAGAGCAGCACCCCGTACGGGCGGTCCACGCCCCAGGGCTGGGCGGCCAGGACCGTGTCCCCGTACTTGAGGGAGACGGTGTAGTCGCCGTGGGCGCCCGCCGGCAGGGCCACGTCCAGCGCGACCTCCGCCTTGCCGCCGGGCGGGATCGTCCCCTTCCAGCGGGCCTCCTCCCACACCGGGGCGAAGACCCCCCGCGCGGTGCCGAGCTGGAAGACGGGGTCCTTGACCGGGGCCGAGCCGAGGTTGCCGACGGTGGCGGTGAACGTGCGGCCGGGCGGCGCGCCGAACCAGGTCAGCACCCCGTCCTCGCCCCTCAGCCGCACGCCCGTCAGCATCGCGAGGCGGGCCGTGCCGGACTCGGCGGGCAGGTCGGCCACCGGATGGCCGGTGATCCTGACCGGCACGGCCACCGTGGACTGGTCCCCGTTGACGGAGGTCACGTTGACCACGCACGGGCAGGGCTTGGGCGGCTCCGCGACCGGCAGCCGGGCGGTGAAGCGGCCGTCGTCGGTGACGGAGACGGCCGTGCCGTCGGCGTTGGCGCAGCTGTTGGTGCCGCCGATCATGTTCTGGCCGCAGACCAGCAGCATGACCAGGGTCTTCGGCCGCCAGCCGGTGCCGGTGACCGTGATCTCGGTGCCCTTGGCCGCCTCCTGGAGGGACAGCGCCGCGGTGGGCTTGCCCTCGGCCGCGGCGGCCGGGGCGCCCGCCGCGAGCAGCGGCAGCAGCGGGAGCAGGGCGAGGGCGAGCGCCGCCAGGGCCGCGCCGAGGGGGGATGCGGCCTTCGCGCCGGCCGTGCGGCTCACCTGGGTGCTCCCGTCAATTCGGTCAGCAGGGTCGGTCCCGTCGACTCGTGGTCGTCCGCCGCCGCGTCCCCCTGGGTCGGCGCCTCCCGCGTCGCCGTGCGCCGGGTGCGCCGGGCCCGTACGAGGAGCAGCGCGGCCAGGGCGGTCCCGGCGAGGGCGAGCAGGGCGCCGGCGGCCAGGCCGGTGGCGCCGCCGGGGGCCAGCCAGGCTTCGGCCTCGGCGGTGGCCGGGGCGGCGCCGGGGGCGGTGGCGGTGAGGGTCAGGGCCACCCGGTCGAGGGCGGGCGCGTCGGGCCAGGGTTCGCTCAGCCGGGCCCGCCGGCCGGGCAGCAGCTCGACGGGCAGGGCGCGGGCGGGCCGGCCGGCCGGCTCGTGCAGGGCGGCCTCGGCGCGCAGGGCGAGTGCGGGGGTGAGGGTCACGTTGCCCCGGTTGACCAGGGTGTAGTCCACCGTGGTGGCCGCGCCGTGACCGCGTACGGAGACGTCCTCGACGGTGAGGGCGGCCACGGCCGGGCCATCGACGCACAGGTGGATCCGTACGCCCGTCTCCCGGCCGGGCCCGCCTGCGACGACGGCGGCGGGGTGGTCGCCGGGCGGGGCCGCGGCCGGCACGGTGACGGTGAAGGGGACCACCGCGCGGGTCCGGGGCGGGAGCCTGACGGTGGCGGAGCCGCCGAAGCTGATCCACGATCCCGCGCCGGAGGCCCCCGGCGCGGCGGGGCGCACGGCGAGGGCGCCGTCCGGGGCGTTGTCGGCGTCGGCCCCGCGCAGGGTGACGGTGTACTCGCGGTCGCCGGGGTTGTCGAGGGCGAGGCGGTCCTCCAGGACGGTGCCGGCGGGCCCCGCGAGGTAGAAGTACGGCCGCGCCGCACCGGGCCGGGCGGTAGCGGGCGCGGCGGTCCAGCCGGGCCCGGCAGGCTCAGCGGGTGCGGCGGGCCCGGCGGCGGTAGCGGGCCCGGCGGACACGGCCGCGGCCGGGGCGGCGTGGAGGGTGGCCGCGGCGAGGAGGGCGGCGGCGAGCAGCCTGCGGCCGCGTCGTGCGGGGATGGGGGGCACGGGCGGGCGCCTCCGTTCAGGGCCGGGTGCGCTGGGGCTGCCGGCCGCGCCGGGTCAGCCAGAGCACCCCGGCGGCGCCGGAGAGGAGGACGGTGGCGCCGAGGGTGCCGAGGGCGAGGGCGGAGTCGGCGGGGCCGGTCTGCGGGAGGGTGTCCCCGCCACCGCCGTCGCCGCCGGTCTGCGGGGCGCCGCCGCCGGCGGCGGTGACGTCCGCCTCCAGGGACGGCTTGGGGCTGTTGCCCGGGGTGCAGGTGGTGGTGGTCCCCATGGCCTTGATGGTGAGGACGCCCGCGGTGAAGGTGACCTTGCCGCTCTTCTTCGGGGTGTAGGTGCCCGACAGGTCGGTGATCCTGATGGGGGTGTTGGCGGGCACGGCCTCGGGGTTGGGCGGGCCGGAGACCGGCACGGAGACCTTCTCGGCGCCGTCGGTCATGATCACGGCGCTGGGGTTCATCGCGCCCTTGCCGAGCTCGATGGGGCTGGAGGAGACGCCCTTCTGGAAGGACATCGTCAGCTTGTAGCCGTCGCCCTCCTTGACGGCCTTGATGTCGATGGGCGAGACCGCCGACTTGTCCCCGATCGGGGTCTGGCACTTGTACTCGACGTCGACCACGTCGGCGTGGGCCGCGGGGGCGGCGAGCAGGACCGCGGACCCGGCGAGCGCGAGCGCGAGCGCCGGCGCGAGTGCGGTGGAGCGTTTCCGGTCGGACACCTTCGTCTTCCCCTCGGGCCACAAGTTACTGACGACACATCAGATCGGTGGCACAAGGTACGCCCGGGACCTCACGGAGGGAAGACAAAGGGCGAACGGCACTTCGGGCGGTCCGGCGGCCGGCGTTCCGGCCGCCGCTCAGGCGGCGCGGACCCCCCGCTGCCAGACGGCGGAGACCAGCGGCACGCCCGGGCGGTAGGCGAGGTGGACGTGGCTCGGGGCGTCGAGGAGCGCCAGGTCCGCGCGGGCGCCGGGCGCCAGCCGGCCGATGTCGTTCCGGCGCAGCGCGCGGGCCCCGCCGGCGGTGGCGGCCCACAGCGCCTCGTCGGGGGTCATGCCCATGTCCCGGACGGCGAGCGCGATGCAGAACGGCATGGAACTCGTGTACGAGGACCCGGGGTTGCAGTCGGTGGACAGGGCGACCGTGGCGCCCGCGTCGAGCAGCCGGCGGGCGTCGGGCCACTGGGCGCGGGTGGAGAACTCGGCGCCGGGCAGCAGGGTGGCGACGGTGGTCCCGGCGGCCTGGGCGAGGGCGTCCACGTCGGCGTCGGTGAGGTGGGTGCAGTGGTCGGCGGAGGCCGCCTCGAGCTCCACGGCGAGCTGCACGCCGGGCCCGTACGAGAGCTGGTTGGCGTGCACGCGCGGGATCAGCCCGGCGGCGGCGCCGGCGGTCAGGATCGCGCGGGCCTGGTCGCCGTCGAAGGCGCCCTTCTCGCAGAAGACGTCCACCCAGCGGGCGTACGGGGCGCAGGCGGCCAGCATCTCGCCGGTGACGAGGCCGACGTAGCCGGCCGGGTCGTCGGCGTAGTCCGGGGAGACGATGTGCGCGCCGAGGTAGGTGACCTCCTCGGTGTGCTGGGAGGCGATGCGCAGGGCGCGGGCCTCGTCGGCGACGGTGAGGCCGTAGCCGGACTTGGTCTCGAAGGTGGTGGTGCCCTGGCGGCGGGCCTCGTCGAGGTGGCGCAGCAGGTTGGCCTCCAGCTCCGCGTCGGTGGCGGCGCGGGTGGCGGCGACGGTGGTGCGGATGCCGCCGGCGGAGTAGCTGCGGCCGGACATCCGGGCGTTGAACTCGGCGGTGCGGTCGCCGGCGAAGACGAGGTGGCTGTGCGAGTCGACGAACCCGGGGATGACGGCGCGGCCCTGCGCGTCGAAGGACGCGTCGGCGGCGGGGGCCGAGGCGGCGGGGCCGGTCCAGACGACGGTGTCGCCGTCGATGACGAGGGCGGCGTCCTCGATCAGGCCGAGGGGGGTGCCGTCGCCCTGGGCGGGGTCGTTGGTGACGAGGCTGCCGATGCGGGTGATCAGGGTGGTGGACACGGGGTTCCTCTCGGGGGGGTCCGGCGTCAGTCGCGGACGGCGGCGATGGCGGCGGCCAGGGCCCCGGCCACGTCCCCGACCAGGGTGTGGTGACCGTCGCGGACCACGTGGCGGCCGGCGACCACCGTGTGGCGGACGTCGGCGGCCGAGGCCGCGAAGACGGCCGTCTCCGCGCCGAGCCGCGGCGGCGGGCCGGCGGTGCGTACGGAGTCCAGCGCGACGGTGGTGAAGTCGGCCAGGGCGCCCGTCTCCAGGCGGCCCGCGTCCGGGAGCCCGAGCGCGGCGTGGCCGTCCTCGGTGGCGGCGCGGAGCAGGGCGTTCGCCGTCCAGTGGCCCCGGGTGCGGCTGGCGAGGCGCTCGTTGAGCTCCATCGCGCGGGCCTCCTCCAGCAGGTCGATCACGGCGTGGCTGTCGCTGCCCAGCGACAGCGGGCTGCCCGCCCGCTGGAGCAGGCCGGCCGGGCCGATGCCGTCGGCGAGGTCGCGTTCGGTGGTGGGGCACATGCAGGTGCCGGTCGTAGTCCCGCCGAGGAGGGCGATGTCCGCGTCCGTCAGGTGCGTGTTGTGCACGCCGGTGGTGCGCGGGCCGAGGACGCCGTGGTCGGCGAGCAGCTGCGTGGGCGTGCGCCCGTGGGCGGCCTGGCAGGCGTCGTTCTCCGCGGTCTGCTCGGACAGGTGGACGTGCAGCGGGGCCCGCCGGTCCTGCGCCCAGCCGGCGACCGTGGCGAGCTGTCCGGCCGGGACGGCCCGTACGGAGTGGACCGCCGCGCCGATCAGCGCGTGTTCGCGGGGCTTGAGGGCGGAGACCCGTTCGGCCCAGGCGTCGGCGGTGCCGTCGGAGAACCGCTTCTGGTGCTCGTTCGGGGCCTCGCCGAAGCCGGAGGAGAGGTACGCGGTGTCGAGGAGGGTGATGCGGATGCCCGCCGCGGCGGCGGCCTCGATGAGGGCCTCGCCCATGGCGTTGGGGTCGGCGTACGGGGTGCCGCCCGGCGCGTGGTGGACGTAGTGGAACTCGCCGACGTTGGTGATGCCGGCCAGGGCCATCTCCGCGTACACGGCGCGGGCCAGGTCGTGGTAGCTCTCGGGGGTGAGGTTCTGGGCGACCTTGTACATGACGTCGCGCCAGGTCCAGAAGGTGCCCGAGCCGACCTGCACGGCGGAGCGCAGGGCCCGGTGGAAGGCGTGGCTGTGGGCGTTGGCGAGGCCCGGGAGGGTCAGGCCGCGCAGGACCTCCGCGCCGGGGGGCGGGGTGTCGGTCCCGGTGCGCAGGGCGGCGATGCGCCCGTCGGCGGAGACCTCCAGGGTGACGCCCGGCTCGACGGCTGCGCCGAGCCAGGCGTGCTCCAGCCAGTACGTCTTCAGCGGCATGCCAGGCCTTCCAGTACGTCGGCGAGTGCGAGGACTCCGGCGACGCAGTCGTCCTCGGCCGCGAACTCCCGCGGCGAGTGGGAGACGCCGGTGGGGTTGCGTACGAACAGCATCGCGGTCGGGACGGACGCGGAGAGGATCCCGGCGTCGTGTCCCGCGCCCGTGCCGAGGACGGGGACGGATCCGCCGAGGATCCGGTTGAGCTCGTCGCGCAGGGCGTGCTCGAACTCGACGACGGGGGTGAAGGACTCCCGTACGACGTTCAGGTCGATGCCGTCGCGGTCGGCGTGCTCGCGGGCGGCCTTCTCGACGGCCGTGACGACCGTGTCGAGGGTGGCCTGGTCGGCGGCGCGGGAGTCGAGCCAGCCCCGGACGAGCGAGGGGATGGCGTTGACGCCGTTCGGCTCGACGGAGATCTTGCCGAAGGTGGCGACGGCGCCGGCGAGGGCCGCCTCCCGGCGGGCGGCCAGGACGGTCTCCGCGTAGGTGAGCATCGGGTCGCGGCGGTCCACGAGGCGGGTGGTGCCCGCGTGGTTGGCCTCGCCGTGGAAGTCGAACCGCCAGCGGCCGTGCGGCCAGATCGCGGAGGCGATGCCGACGCGGTCGCCGGACAGGTCGAGGGCGCGGCCCTGTTCGACGTGGAGTTCGACGAAGGCGCCGATGCGGGAGAGGCGTTCGGGGTCGGCGCCGATGGAGCCGGGGTCGTACCCGGCGGCCTCCATGGCCTGCGGCAGGCTGACGCCGTCGGCGTCGCGCAGTTCGTACGCCTTCTCCTTGGTCAGCTGTCCGGCGGCGAGCCGGGAGCCGACGCAGGCCAGCCCGAAGCGGGCGCCCTCCTCGTCACCGAAGTTGGTGATGGCCAGGGGCCGGGTGAGGGCGGTGCCGCGGGCGCGGAGCTCGTCGAGGGCGGCGAAGGAGGAGACCACGCCGAGGGGGCCGTCGAAGGCCCCGCCGTCGGGGACGGAGTCCAGGTGGGAGCCGGTGACCACGGCGTCGCCCGCGAGGGGGTCGCCGAGCCAGGCCCACTGGTTGCCGTTGCGGTCCACCTCGTACGCGAGCCCGCGCGCCTCGGCCTGCCCCCGGAACCAGGCCCGGCAGTCGGTGTCGGCGCCGGTCCAGGCGTACCTGCGGTACCCGCCGCTGCCGCTGTCGCGGCCGATGGGCCGCAGCTCGTCCCACATGGCGTGGAAGGAGCCCCCGGCCCCGGCGGCCGGGCCCCCCGGGGCGGAGCCCCGGGGGGCGGGGGCGGAGCCCCCGGTTCGAGCGGAGCCCTCGGTCACGCGGAGTCACCCTCGCGCATCGGGACGCGGACGCCGCGCTCGTCGGCGACGTCCTCGGCGATGTCGTAGCCGGCGTCGACGTGGCGGATGACGCCCATGCCGGGGTCGTTGGTGAGGACGCGGCGGATCTTCTCGCCGGCCAGCGGGGTGCCGTCGGCGACGGTGACCTGGCCGGCGTGGATGGAGCGGCCCATGCCGACGCCGCCGCCGTGGTGGATGGAGACCCAGGAGGCGCCGGAGGCCACGTTGACCATGGCGTTCAGCAGCGGCCAGTCGGCGATGGCGTCGGAGCCGTCGAGCATGGCCTCGGTCTCGCGGTACGGGGAGGCGACGGAGCCGCAGTCGAGGTGGTCGCGGCCGATGGCCAGCGGGGCGGCCAGCTCGCCGCTCGCGACCATGTCGTTGAAGCGCTCGCCGGCCCGGTCGCGCTCGCCGTAGCCGAGCCAGCAGATGCGCGCCGGCAGGCCCTGGAAGTGGACGCGCTCGCCGGCCATCTTGAGCCAGCGGTGCAGGGACTCGTTCTCCGGGAAGAGCTCCAGCATCGCCTTGTCGGTCTTGGCGATGTCCGAGGCCTCGCCGGACAGGGCGGCCCAGCGGAAGGGGCCCTTGCCCTCGCAGAAGAGGGGGCGGATGTAGGCGGGGACGAAACCGGGGAAGGCGAAGGCGCGGTCGTAGCCGGCCAGCTGGGCCTCGCCGCGGATGGAGTTGCCGTAGTCGAAGACCTCGGCGCCGGCGTCCATGAAGCCGACCATGGCCTCGACGTGCCGGGCCATGGACTCGCGGGCGCGGGTGGTGAAGCCGGCCGGGTCCTTGGCGGCGGCGTCGGCCATGTCCTCGAAGTCGACGCCGACCGGCAGGTAGGACAGCGGGTCGTGGGCGCTCGTCTGGTCGGTGACGATGTCGATCGGCGCGCCCTCGGCCAGCATCTGCGGGAGCAGCTCGGCGGCGTTGCCGAGGAGGCCGATGGACAGCGGGCGGCGGGCGTCGCGGGCCTCGGTGGCCAGCTGGAGGGCGTGGGCGAGGCTGTCGGCCTTCACGTCCAGGTAGCGGTGCTCGATGCGGCGCTCGATGGCGCGCGGGTCGACGTCGATGCAGATCGCGACGCCGTCGTTCATCGTCACGGCCAGCGGCTGGGCGCCGCCCATGCCGCCGAGGCCGGCGGTGAGGGTGATGGTGCCGGCGAGGGTGCCGCCGAACTTCTTGGCGGCGACGGCCGCGAAGGTCTCGTACGTGCCCTGGAGGATGCCCTGGGTGCCGATGTAGATCCAGGAGCCGGCGGTCATCTGGCCGTACATGGTCAGGCCGAGGTGCTCCAGGCGGCGGAACTCCTCCCAGTTGGCCCAGTCGCCGACCAGGTTGGAGTTGGCGAGCAGGACGCGCGGCGCCCATTCGTGGGTCTGCATCACGCCGACCGGGCGGCCGGACTGGACCAGCATGGTCTCGTCCTGCTTGAGGGTGCGCAGGGTGCGGACCATGGCGTCGAAGGAGCGCCAGTCGCGGGCGGCCTTGCCGGTGCCGCCGTAGACGACGAGCTTGTCGGGGTGTTCCGCGACCTCGGGGTCGAGGTTGTTCTGCAGCATCCGGAGGGCGGCCTCCTGCTGCCATCCCAGGGTGCTGAGCTCGGTGCCTCGCGCGGCCCGTACGGGGCGGGGTCCTGACATGGCTGGTGCCTCCTCCGATGTTGGTCAATCCATTCACATCCTCGCCGCATGAATAGTTCCAGTCAACAGCTGCGGGCGGGTCGGCCTGATGATGGGATGGCGCCATGGCCGCAGACACGCACGCGCAGGGCGCCGCGCAGCGCCGCGACCGGGCCGTACGGGCCGCCGTGGAGCAGGGGCTGCTGGACCGCGAGCCGGTGGTCTGCCTGCTCGACGTGGCCGGTATCCGCGCCTCCGCCGCCGCCCTGACGGAGGCCTTCGCGGCCGCGGTGGCTCCCGGGACGCCCGTCCTGCACACCTTCGCCGTGAAGGCCGCCCCGCTGGTGCCCGTGCTGCGGCTGCTCGACGGCTGCGGGCTGGGCTGCGAGGCGGCCAGCCCCGGCGAGCTGGCGCTGGTGCGGGCGGCCGGGGTCCCGGCGGAGCGGACGGTGCTGGACTCCCCCGCGAAGACGGCGGCCGAGCTGCGCGGGGCGCTGGCCCTGGGGATCGCCGTCAACGCCGACAACCACCAGGAGCTGGAACGCCTCGACGCCCTGGTGGCGGCGGCCCCCACCCGCTCCCCCGTCGGGCTGCGGATCAACCCGCAGACCGGCGCCGGGTCCATCGGCGCCCTGTCCACGGCCACCGCCACCTCCAAGTTCGGCTTCGCGCTGCGCGATCCGGGGGCGCGCGAGCGGCTCGTACGGGCCTACGCGGAGCGGCCGTGGCTGACCCGCCTGCACATCCACTCGGGCTCGCAGGGCGTACCGCTGGAGCTGATCGCCGAGGGGGTGCGGGAGCTGCACGGGCTGGCCGGGGAGATCAACGCGGCGGCCGGGGAGCGCCGCGTCGACACCCTCGACATCGGCGGCGGGCTGCCGGTGGACTTCACCTCGGACGCGCACGCGCCCTCGTACGCGGAGTACGTGGCAGCCCTGCGCGCCGCCGTCCCGGCGCTCTTCGACGGCTCGTACGGGCTGGTCACCGAGTTCGGGCGGTCGCTGCTGGCCAAGCACGGGCTGGTGCTGGCGCGGGTCGAGTACACGAAGACCACCGGCGGCCGCCGCATCGCCCTGACCCACGCGGGCGTCCAGCTGGCCACCCGCACCGTGTACGCCCCGGCCGCCTGGCCGCTGCGGATCCTGGCGTACGACGCCCAGGGCGCCCCCAGGACCGGCCCGCCGCTCACCCAGGACGTCGCGGGCCCGGCCTGCTTCGCGGGGGACCTGCTGGCCGCCGCCCGGGAGCTGCCGGAACTCTTCCCGGGCGACGTGATCGCCGTCCCGGACACGGGCGCGTACGCCTTCACGGCCCACTACGGCTACAACAGCCTCCCCCGCCCGGCGGTCCACGGCTTCACGACCGACGGCCCGGGCGGCGGCCTCCGCTTCACCCTGGCCCGCCGGGCCCAGTCCCCGTCCGAGATCGTCGCGGAGGCGGGCGGAGACCACGCCGACGCCCTGCTGTAGGAACCCGGCCCGACGGCGTCCGGGACGCGGGGGCCCGGGGCGGCGCCCCCGGGGACGGGGGCCGGGGCGGAGCCCCGGGGAACGGGCGAAGGGTGGGTAGGGGACCCCGGGCCCGCGCAGCGGCCCCCGCCCCGCCCAGCCGCCCGGGAGGGCCACGGCCTACTCCACGAACAGCCCCCGCGCAGCGGCCCGCGCGTCGAAGTCCTCCAGCCGCGCCTGCGCGTCCGGAAGGGCGTCCGCCATCGCCTCCAGCAGCACCCGCCCCAGCAGCATCGGCGCGCACGCCGTGTCGAAGGCCAGCCCGGTGCCGACCGGTGCCGGGATCAGCAGGTCCGAGTGCCGGGCGACGGGCGCGAAGGCCGAGTCGGCGACCGTCACCGCCGTCAGCCCCGCCGCCCGCGCGTGCTCCAGGGCCTCCACCACCTCGCGCGGGTGCCGCGGCAGCGCGAAGCACAGCAGCGCCGAGGCCCCGGCCGCGGCGGCCGCGTCGATCCGGTCGGCGAGCATGGAGCCGCCCTCGTCGAGGAGGCGTACGTCCGGGTGCACCTTGGCCGCGAAGTACGCGAACCCGCGCGCCTGCGAGGACGCCGCCCGCAGCCCGAGCACCGGCAGCGGCGCCGAGGCCGCGAGCACCCGGCCCGCCTCCTCGACCGGGGCCGGGTCCGCGAGCATCGCCGAGAGCCGCTGGAGGTTCTCGATCTCGCCCTGCACGGCCTGCTGGTACTCGTTGTACTCGCCCTCGCGCGCCGGCTCGGGACGCCCGGCGGGCGCGACCTCGCGCAGGTGCCGGCGCAGCGCCGGGTACCCGTCGAAACCGAGGGCCACGGCGAACCGGGTCACCGAGGGCTGGCTCACCCCGGCCAGCTCGGCGAGTTCCACGCTCGACAGGAAGGGCACCTCCGCCGCGCCGCGCACCATGCAGTGCGCGATGCGCCGCTGGGTCGGCGTCAGCCGGTGTCCCTCGAACAGCCGTTGCAGCCGTGCGGCCGGGCTGTCGTTCATCGCCGCCCCCTCCGTCCCGTCCCCGGTGAGATATTCAGTCACCCTGCACTCTGCATGTGTCTATGCAGCTGGGCAAGCCGGTGCCCGCGATCCGGATACGGGGGCTACCCCCAGTGCGGGCCGCGGCGGCCCTTCCTACGGTGGCGGCATGACAGAGCTCAAGAAGGAACTCGCCGCGACGCTGGAGGCCCGGCGGGAGCTCGGGCCCGAGTACGAGGCCGCGCTCGTGGACTCCTTCGTGGACAAGGTCGACACCCAGGTCCGGCGCCGCCTCGCCGAGGAGCGGCTGCTCCAGGTGCGCGGCGGGACGGCCGGGCAGGGCCCCGCCGGATCGGTGAGCGCCTTCGGGGAGCGCTTCGGCTTCGCGATCGTCACGCTGGTGCTGGCGGTCCCGCTGTCGGCCATCGGCGTCACCCAGGGCATCGGCGGCCTGGTGGCCACCTGGGCGGGCATCGTGGGCGTCAACCTCGCCCACGCCGGCCGCCTGCGCCGCCCCGGCCGCGACCCGCGCGCCTGAAAGGTGACGGCCGGCCCGCCGACGCGCCCTTCGCGCAAACGGTACGGGGGCGACACGTGACGGCAGCACCCGCTTAACACGGCTGCGCCACAGTGGTGTCCGTCGGCAGGGGAGCCCGGGAGACCGGGAAGGCAGCGCACCCGGCCGGCACCTCGCACGGCGCCCGCGCGCCTCCGGAGCGGCTCCCGGAACGCGCCGGCGCCACGGACGCGGACGGCCCTGACCCGGCCCGTGTCCCGGGCGGGGACCGCCGTCGTCCCGCCCCCCGGTCCGCCGGGGGTGCGGCGGTCCCCGCCTTCTGCGCGACCGCGGGGAGGCGGCGGCCCCGTGGCCCGCCGCCTCCCCGACCGCGTACGCGGGGACCCCCGCCCGGTTCCTACTTGGCCGTCTTGGCCAGGAACGCCAGCAGGTCCTGACGGCTCACCACGCCGGTGGGCTTGCCCTCGACCAGCACGATCGCCGCGTCGGCCTCGCCGAGCACCGCCATCAGCTCGGACACCGGCTCACCGGAGCCGACCTGCGGCAGCGGGGCGCTCATGTGCTTCTCCAGCGGGTCGCCGAGCGAGGCCCGCTGCGCGAACAGCGCCGCGAGGAGCTCCTTCTCCACGACCGAGCCGATGACCTCGGCGGCCATCACGTCGGGGTGGCCCGCACCCGGCTTGACGATCGGCATCTGCGAGACGCCGTACTCGCGCAGCACCTCGATGGCCTGGCCGACGGTCTCCTCGGGGTGCATGTGGACGAGCGACGGGATGCCGCCCTCCTTGTCCGCGAGGACGTCGCCGATGCGCGCGGCGGGACCGGCCTCCTCCAGGAAGCCGTGCCCGGCCATCCACTCGTCCGAGAAGATCTTGCTGAGGTAGCCGCGGCCGCTGTCCGGCAGCAGGACGACGACCACGTCGTCCGGGCCCAGGCCCTCGGCGGCGCGCAGCGCGGCGACGACCGCCATGCCGCAGGAGCCGCCGACCAGCAGGCCCTCCTCCTTCGCCAGGCGGCGGGTCATCTGGAAGGAGTCCTTGTCGGACACCGCGATGATCTCGTCGGTGACGTTCGGGTCGTAGGCCGTCGGCCAGAAGTCCTCGCCGACGCCCTCGACGAGGTACGGACGGCCGCTGCCGCCGGAGTAGACGGAGCCCTCCGGGTCCGCGCCGATGACCTTGACCTTCCCGCCGCTGACCTCCTTGAGGTAGTTGCCGGTGCCGGAGATCGTGCCGCCCGTGCCGACGCCGGCCACGAAGTGCGTGATCTTCCCCTCGGTCTGCTCCCACAGTTCGGGACCGGTGGTCTCGTAGTGCGAACGGGGGTTGTTCGGGTTGCTGTACTGGTCGGGCTTCCAGGCGCCGGGCTCGCGCGCGAGGCGGTCGGACACGTTGTAGTAAGAGTCCGGGTGCTCGGGGTCGACGGCGGTGGGGCAGACCACGACCTCCGCGCCGTACGCGCGCATCACGTTGATCTTGTCCATGGACACCTTGTCAGGGCAGACGAAGATGCACTTGTAGCCCTTCTGCTGGGCCACGATGGCGAGTCCGACGCCGGTGTTGCCGCTGGTGGGCTCCACGATGGTGCCACCGGGCTTGAGGGCACCGCTCTGCTCGGCGGCCTCGATCATCCGGACGGCGATGCGGTCCTTGACCGAACCGCCGGGGTTGAAGTACTCGACCTTGGCCAGCACGGTGGCCTGCAGGCCTTCGGTCACGCGGTTGAGCTTCACCAGCGGGGTGTTGCCGACGAGGCTGATCATCGAGTCGTGGAATTGCACCATGTTCTCCAAGAAGGGGACTCCACGGGTTCTCCGGGAGGTCCGGCCAGAGTATGCGGAAAGGGATTGGCCGACCGGCAGTACGGGGCAGGTAGGTCAACACGACACAGGAGGTGGCTCCAACGGTGTCCAGGGCGAGGACGGCCCGCCGGATCGCGGCGGGGGCAGCGTACGGCGGTGGCGGTCTGGGGCTGGTCGGGGTCGCCGCGTTCGGGCTGGTGCTGGCGGAGGTGCAGTTCGCGAAGCGCACGGTGGGCAACGGGCTGGGTGATCCGCCGCGCGCGGACGGCCTGTACGGGAGCGAGTTCAACGGGCCGGAGATGAGCCCGGGCCCGCTGCGGATGGGCATGCTCGGCGACTCCACGGCGGCCGGGCTGGGCGTCCACCGGGCCCGCCAGACGCCGGCGGCGCTGCTGGCGTCCGGCCTGGCGGCGGTGGCCGAGCGGCCGGTGGAGCTGCGGAACGTGGCCCTGTCGGGGGCCATGTCGGACGACCTGGACCGTCAGGTGAGCCTGCTGCTGGACGGGCGCGGCCCGGCGCCGGACGTGTGCGTGATCATCATCGGCGCGAACGACGTCACCAAGCGGATGCCGCTGACGCAGTCGGTGCGGCTGCTGACCTCAGCGGTACGAAGACTGCGGCTCGCGGGCTCGGAGGTGGTGGTCGGGACCTGCCCCGACCTGGGCACGATCGAGCCGGTGTACCAGCCGCTGCGGTGGATGGCCCGCCGGGTGTCACGGCAGCTGGCGGCGGCGCAGACGATCGGGGTGGTCGCGCTGGGGGCGCGCACGATCTCGATGGGGGACCTGCTGGGCCCGGAGTTCGCGGCGAACCCCCGCGAGATGTTCGGCCCGGACTCGTACCACCCCTCGGCGGAGGGGTACGCGACGGCGGCGATGGCGATACTGCCGACGCTGTGCGCGGCGCTGGGGCTGTGGCCGGGGTCGGACCGGCTGGACGTGTCGCGGGACGAGGACATGCTGCTGGTGGCCAAGGCCGCCTCGGCGGCGGCGGGCGAGCCGGGCACGGAGGTCATCCCGGCCCGCGGGCCGTGGGCCCTCCTGAAACACCGCCGCCGCCGGCGCCTCCCGGAACCCGAGTCCCCCCAGCCGGCCCCCACCGCCGGGGCCCCCGCCGTCCAGGACGACCACCCCGCGTAACCCCTCCGGGGGCCGACCGGCCCTTGAGCGGGGCCCTGCCGCCGGACGAGGGCCGCTGCCGGCGGTGTCCCGCTGCGCGGGGCCGTCCCCTACCCGCCCTTCGCCCGTTCCCCGGGCTGCGCCCGGACCCCTCCTGGGGGCTCCGCCCCCAGACCCCCGCGCCTCAAACGCCGGCGGGGCTATGGATAGCCCCGCCGGCGTTTGAGGCGACGGGCGCGCAGCGCCCGTACGGGGTCAGGGGCGGAGCCCCTGGGAACGGTGGAAGGGCGGGTAGGGGACCCAGCCCCGCGCAACGGCCAACGACCCGCACCCGACCCACCGGCACCCGCCACCCGAACCGACCCCGCCCAGCGGGCCGCCGGACGGAGTCCGGCGCAGCGGCGCGAAGCCGGGGAGGCCGCCTGCGGCCGAGCCGTGCGAGCGGCGCGTAAAAAAGGCGACCGGCGTCACACGCCGAGGGCGGTGACCCCGACCGTACGGGGCGGTAACTTCGCTTGCGGTCCCGCAACGACGCACACCCCCTTGGAGCCCCGATGCCCGAAGCCGTCATCGTTTCCACCGCCCGCTCCCCCATCGGGCGCGCCGGCAAGGGTTCGCTCAAGGACGTGCGCCCGGACGACCTCACCGCCACGATCATCCAGGCCGCCCTCGCCAAGGTCCCCGAGCTGGACCCGCGCCAGATCGACGACCTGATGCTCGGCTGCGGCCTCCCCGGCGGCGAGCAGGGCCACAACCTCGCCCGTATCGTCGCCGTGCAGATGGGCATGGACTACCTGCCCGGCACCACGATCACGCGCTACTGTTCCTCCTCCCTCCAGACCTCCCGCATGGCGCTGCACGCCATCAAGGCGGGCGAGGGCGACGTCTTCATCTCCGCCGGCGTCGAGACGGTCTCCCGGTTCGCGAAGGGCTCCTCCGACGGCCTGCCGGATACCCACAACCCGCTCTTCGCCGACGCCGAGGCCCGTACCGCCGCCGTCGCGCAGAGCGAGGGCAGCAGCTGGCACGACCCGCGCGAGGACGGCCTGATCCCCGACGCGTACATCTCCATGGGGCAGACCGCCGAGAACCTGGCCCGTCTCAAGGGCGTGACCCGCCGGGACATGGACGAGTTCGGCGTGCGGTCGCAGAACCTCGCCGAGGAAGCCATCAAGAACGGCTTCTGGGCCCGCGAGATCACCCCCGTCACGACCCCGGACGGCACCGTCGTCAGCAAGGACGACGGCCCGCGCGCCGGCGTCACGCTGGAGGGCGTGGAGGGCCTCAAGCCCGTCTTCCGCCCCGACGGCCTGGTCACGGCCGGCAACTGCTGCCCGCTCAACGACGGCGCCGCCGCGCTCGTCATCATGAGCGACACGAAGGCGCGGGAGCTGGGCCTGACCCCGCTGGCCCGGATCGTCTCCACCGGCGTCACCGCCCTGTCCCCCGAGATCATGGGCCTGGGCCCGGTCGAGGCGTCCAAGCAGGCCCTGAAGCGGGCCGGGCTGACCGTCGGCGACATCGACCTCTTCGAGATCAACGAGGCCTTCGCGGCCCAGGTCATCCCGTCCTACCGCGACCTGGAGATCCCGCTCGACAAGCTGAACGTCAACGGCGGGGCCATCGCCGTCGGTCACCCGTTCGGGATGACCGGTGCCCGCATCACCGGCACCCTGATCAACAGCCTCCAGTTCCACGACAAGCAGTTCGGCCTGGAGACGATGTGCGTCGGCGGCGGCCAGGGCATGGCCATGGTGATCGAGCGACTGTCGTAGTCCCCGGCGGCCCCGGCGGTCACCGGATCGAGCGGGGCCCCCAGGCCCCGCAAGGGATCCTCCAGGTCAGTGCGCTCTACTGACGGCAGATCCAACCCCGTCGCGGCCGAGCTGTGACCGAATCTCCCCCAGGATGTGACCTTTGTCCTGGGGGATCGGCATTTGCCCAGGTCAGGAGCCATCCCCCTTGGTCCGCAAGGACGAAAGACCTGTCCATTTCATGACGTAATGCACTGCACGCCATTCACAGCACAGGACAAGCTGATGTAGGAAGTCGGGGGATCGAATCAACCAGGAGTTAGTCAGTGAGCGCCATGTCTCTTGCCCTGCTGCTGACCACGGCCGCTGCCACGGCCGTGGGCGCTGCTGCGCTGCACGCCGTCCACGGACTGCGCAAGCAGGTCACCGCCCTGCGCGGTGAGCTTGCGGTGCCGGCCCACCCGCGCGCCGCGACCGTCCCGCACGCCCGCGCCGCGGTGCAGTCCCCCGCCGCCGAGATACGAGCCGCCGTCGCCGAGGCCCTGGCCGAGGAGCGCGAGCGCGAGCTGGCCGAGGCGCGGGCCTTCTGGGCCGCGCAGGAGGCACGTGACGCGGCCGACGCCCCCTCGCTGCTGGGCGGCCTGCCCGGCCTCGGCGAGGACGGCCCGGTCTTCCTGCCCCGGCAGGCGGACATGGTCGGCCTCGAGCCCGTCCTGGGCGACGACCTCGCCGACGAGTACCCCGAGGATTCCGCCGAGCTGGCCGCGGCCCGCCGCCGCCACCCCTCGCACCCCGACTTCGTCCCGGTCCAGCCGAACCCCGGCGCCGACCACGAGCGCACCGTCAGCCGCCTGGAGGAGCTCGCGGAGGCCCGTACGGCCCTCGCGGACGTCCGCCCGGGCCCCCTGGGCACCCTGGACGTGTACGTGTTCACCGACGGCACCACGCTCTGCATGACCCCGGGCCACCGGGAGACCGCGGAGCGCCTCGCCGAGGCCCTGCGCTCGGGCACCGCACCGGTCCTGCTGGGCGGCTCCGGCATCTCCGGCGCCTACGCGCTGACCTTCTCCTGCGGTGACGCCGAGGACCCCGACAGCAACGTCTACATCCTCGCGGACCGGGTCATCGCATCGCTCTGACTTCCGCCCGCTCCACCAGCGCCACGGCCTCGTCCAGCATCTCGGACGGGGCCTTCGCGCCGTCCGGGCCCGCCGCGGGGTCGGCCGCGCGCAGCGCCTCGGCGAGGTCGAGGCCGGCCACCGCCACCTGGTCCCCCACGGTGAAGGGGCCCGCGTCGGGCATCACGCGCGCCGGAGCCGCCCCCTCGGGGTCCTCCAGCCGCTGGGCGCGCCGCGCGAGCTCACGGGCCAGCTCCAGGCCCTCCGCGGCCGCACCCCGCTGGAGCCGGCTCTGCGGGGCGGCGCGCAGCCGGTCGGCGAAGCGTTCCACGGCGGCGTTCAGGGCTGAGGTATCGAGCACCCGGGCGACCTTACGCGCCGTACCGGCACCATTGCCAACGGGCGAACTCTGCGGCACGGTGACGTGAAGAGAACAGCACGGCGACACCCCCCGGAGGCGCCCATGTCCGTAGAGTTCTCCGAGAAGACCCACCGCAACATGATCGAAAGAATCCCCCAGACCACCGGTCGTGAGATCTCCGACTGGCTCCGCACCGTGGACGAAGGCCCCTCCCTCGTCCGGTTCGAGGAGAAGGTCAGCTGGCTGCTCGGCGCGCACGAGCTGTCGTACGGCCAGGCCAAGGCGATCATCCACGAGTACGGCCTGCGCAGAGCCGCCCGCAGGTTCGGCTGACCGCACCGGCGAGCACCGTCCACCCCCTCACGGGCCCACCGGAGCCGATGGAGCCCCGGACGCGGGAAGGCCCCGCGAGCGGACCGCTCGCGGGGCCTTCCCCTTTCGCTGCTGCCGGTACGACTAGTCGTCGCCGGAGAGGATCTGGAACAGGCGCAGCAGCTCCAGGTAGATCCACACCAGGGTCAGCGTGAGGCCGAAGGCCGCCAGCCAGGCCTCCTCGCGCGGGGCGCCGTACGTCACGCCGTCCTCGACCTGCTTGAAGTCCATGGCGAGGAAGCAGGCGCCGAGGACGACGCCCACGATGCCGAAGACGATGCCGAGCGGACCGCTGCGGAAGCCGAGGCCGTCACCGCCGCCGAACAGCATGAACAGCGAGTTCGCCAGCATGAGCAGGACGAAGCCGAGGGCCGCGGCCATCACGAAGCCCGTGAAGCGGCGGGTGACGCGGATCCAGCGCATCTTGTAGGCGACGAGCACCGCCGCGAAGACGCACATCGTGCCGAGCACGGCCTGGACGACCACGCCGGGGCTGATGTAGGTGCTGGCGACCATGGAGATCACGCCGAGGAACACGCCCTCGAACGCCGCGTAGCCGATGATCAGCGCGGGCGTCGGCTTGCGCTTGAAGCTCTGGACCATGGCCAGCACGAACGCGACGAGCGCCGAGCCGACGGCGACGCCGTACGACTTGCCCACGTTGGCCGGGTCGACGGGAAGGGCGATCCACGCGAGGGTCGCGGTGACGATCAGGGTGCCGAGCGTCATGGCCGTACGGGTCACGACGTCGTCGATGGTCATCGCGCTGCCGCGGACCGGGGCCGCCGGCATGCCGGTGGTCGGGTCGGTGGCGTAAGGATTCGTCGCGTACGGGTTGGTCGCGGTCCCGGCCTGCGCGTGCTGCGCCTCGAAGCCCGCGTAGCCGCCGTTGTCGCGGCTGAACCCCCGTCGCGAGAAGACCGGGTTACTGCTCCTCATCTCACTCCTCCATGGCCACCGTGCGCGGCCTTGCGTCAAGAGTAATGCGCTCGCAAAAAAAGCACCCTACTGCTGGAGGAGGATCTTAGGAGAAGGCGCGGCGGACCGCCGCCGATAAACGGAAGAGCCGCATGTGTGCCCGGAGCCGGACTTGAACCGGCACGGCCCGAGAGCCAGCGAGGTTTAAGCTCGCCGTGTCTGCCATTCCACCATCCGGGCAAGGCGCGGCGGGCCCCGTGGAAAATGCCTTGAACGCAGTGATGAGCCTATCCGGAACACCCCTGCCACCTGGGGGCTCTCTATCCGATGTTGTCTGATTTTATTGGCGATTGAGTGGCCGTCAGACCCGATAAGTCGCGGTCGGCCCCCTTCCGGAGGATGCGCCGCCCCGCCCCGGGATTGACCTGATTCCGCTGCCTCCGCGCCACCCCGGGCCACCCCCCGCGCCGGACCCGCGTGGACCGCCGCACCGTCCCCCTCGACGGCGTCCCCGTCATACCAGAGGAGGAGACGGCGCCGCCCGCGGTCAGACTCCAGTGGGCCGTCGAACGGGCACCTCGGCTGATCCCCGGCGGGGGTGCCCCCGGTGAGGATGGAACGGTCCCGCCCCACCGCAGAACCGTTCGACAGGAGCACCCACGTGACCGCCATGAACTACGCCCGGCAGCACACCGCACAGGCCGTGGCGGCCCGCGCCACGCAGCTCTCCAAGGTGTACGGCCAGGGCGAGACCCAGGTGGTCGCGCTGGACCACGTCTCCGTCGACTTCGCCCAGGGCCAGTTCACCGCGATCATGGGCCCCTCCGGCTCCGGCAAGTCCACCCTGATGCACTGCGTCGCCGGCCTGGACACCTTCTCCTCCGGCTCCGTCCGCATCGGCGACACCGAGCTCGGCTCCCTCAAGGACAAGCAGCTGACCCAGCTGCGCCGCGACAAGATCGGCTTCATCTTCCAGGCCTTCAACCTGCTGCCGACCCTGACCGCCCTGGAGAACATCACCCTCCCCATGGACATCGCCGGCCGCAAGCCCGACAAGCAGTGGCTGGACACCGTGGTGGACATGGTCGGCCTCTCCGGCCGCCTCTCCCACCGCCCCACCCAGCTCTCCGGCGGCCAGCAGCAGCGCGTCGCCGTCGCCCGCGCCCTCGCCGCCCGCCCCGAGATCATCTTCGGTGACGAGCCGACCGGAAACCTCGACTCCCGCTCCGGCGCCGAGGTCCTCGGCTTCCTGCGCAACTCGGTCCGCGAGCTCGGCCAGACCGTCGTGATGGTCACCCACGACGCCGTCGCCGCCTCCTACGCCGACCGCGTCATCTTCCTCGCCGACGGCCGCATCGTCGACGAGATGTACGCGCCCACCGCCGACGGCGTGCTCGACCGGATGAAGGCCTTCGACGCCAAGGGCCGCACCAGCTGACCCGGAGCGTGACCGCCCCGCTCCGCGGAGCCCCCGCAGCCCTCCTCACAGACCTCCAGCCCCAGGACTGAGATCCCCATGTTCCGTACCGCCCTGCGCAACGTGCTCGCGCACAAGGCGAGGCTGCTGATGACGGTGCTCGCCGTCACCCTCGGCGTAGCCTTCGTCTCCGGCACCCTCGTCTTCACCGACACCCTCGGCAAGTCCCTGTCCGGCCAGTCCGCCAAGAGCTACCGCGGCGTCGCCGTCTCCGTCACCTCGTACGGGCAGGCCCGCTCCGAGGACGGCCAGAAGGAGGGCGACCCCGGCATCAGCCAGCAGACCCTGGACAAGGTCAGGGCCGTCAAGGGCGTCGGCTCGGTCTCCGGCCGCGTCTCCGGCTTCGCCGGCGTCGGCGACGAGAACGGCAAGCTGATCGGCACCGGCTGGGCCAACAAGGGCTCCAATTACGCCCCCGTCAAGGACGGCAAGGACCCCCGCTACACGTTCACCGACGGCACCGGCCCGGTCAAGGACGACCAGGTCGCCCTCGACAAGGAGACCGCGGCCAAGGGCGGCTACAAGACCGGCGACAAGGTCCGCGTCGCCACCAACGGACCGGTCCGCGAGTTCACCCTCACCGGCGTCTTCACCACCGAGGACGGCGCCGTCAACGCCGGCGGCAGCCTGGTCCTCTTCGACACCAAGGTCGCCCAGGAGCTCTACCTCCAGCCCGGCTTCTACGACGAGCTCTCCGTCGCCGCCGCCCCCGGCGCCTCCGCCGACCAGCTGCTCGCCGACATCAAGCCGCTCGTCGACGGCAAGACCACCAAGGCCCAGACCGGCGCCGCGCTCGCCGCCCAGCAGGCCAAGGACATCGAGAAGGGGATGAGCAGCATGAGCAACATGCTGCTCGCCTTCGCCGGCATCTCCCTCTTCGTCGGCATCTTCCTGATCTACAACACCTTCACCATGCTGGTCGCCCAGCGCACCAAGGAGCTGGCCCTGCTGCGCGCCGTCGGCGCCAACCGCGGCCAGGTCATGCGCTCGGTGCTCGCCGAGGCCCTCGTCGTCGGCGCCCTCTCGGCCGCCATCGGCCTGGCCGCCGGCGTCGGACTGGCGGCCGGCATGCGCTCCCTGATGGACACCATCGGCGCCAAGATCCCCGCCGGGGACCTGGTCATCGCCCCGGGCACGGTCATCGCCGCCCTGGTCATCGGCGTCCTCGTCACCACCGCCGCCGCCCTGCTGCCCGCCTGGCGCACCGGCCGGATCGCCCCGGTCGCCGCCATGGGCAGCGCCCACCTGCCGGCCTCCGCCAAGTCCCTCGTGGTCCGCAACGTCATCGGCTCCGTGATCAGCCTCGCGGGCGTCGGCGTCGTCTTCCTCGGCGTCTCGATGGGCGGCGACGGCCGCATGGTCATCGGCGGCGGCGCGGCCTTCCTGCTCATCGGCATGATCGTGCTGCTCCCGCTGCTCTCCCGGCCGGTCATCGCGGCCGTCCGCCCGGCCCTGCAGAAGGTCTTCGGCGTCCCCGGCAAGCTGGCCGCCCAGAACGCCGTGCGCAACCCGCGCCGCACCGCCGTCACCGCCGCCTCCCTGGCGATCGGCCTCACCCTCGTCACCACCATGTCCGTGCTCGGCGTCACCATGGGCAAGGCCATCGACCGGATGAGCACCGACAAGCTCAAGGCCGACTACAAGGTCACCATGTCCGGCGGCATCGGCGGCCTCGACAAGTCGGTCGTCGACGCCCTGGCCAAGGCCCCCGGCGTCAAGGCGGTTTCCCCGCAGGCCGCCGGCTACTTCAAGACCGGCGACACCTTCCGCGCCGCGTCCGGCGTCAACCCGGCCGCCATCGGCCAGGTCCTGAACATCAAGGTCCTCAGCGGCTCCCTGGACAACCTCGGCAAGGGCGAGGTCGCCGTCGCCGAGAAGACCGCGAAGAAGCAGGACCTGACCGTCGGCTCCACCCTCCAGGCACAGTTCGAGGACGGCCAGAAGGCCAACCTGAAGGTCGGCGCCGTCTACGAGGACCTCGACGGGCTGCTGTCCCCCTTCGTCCTCGACAACAAGATCCTCGCGGCGCACACCGACCAGCAGCACATCCCCGAGGTCTACGTCAACACCGCCGGCGGCCAGTCCGCGGCGAGCCAGCAGGCCGTCATCGACGCCCTCGGCAAGAACCCGGCGATGACCGTCGCCACCCAGCAGGACATGCGCAACGAGATGGGCGGCATCATCAACACGATGCTCAACATCATGTACGGCCTGCTCGGCATGGCGCTGATCATCTCCGTGCTCGGCGTGGTCAACACCCTGGCGATGTCCGTCTTCGAGCGGACCCAGGAGATCGGCATGCTGCGGGCGATCGGCCTCGACCGGGCCCGGGTGAAGAACATGATCCGCCTGGAGTCCGTGGTGATCTCGCTCTTCGGCGCGGTCCTCGGCATCGGCATCGGCCTCTTCCTCGCCTGGGCCGTCGGCTCCACCCTGTCCAAGGCGGTGCCGAACTACGAACTGGTCCTGCCCTACGACCGGATCGGCGTCTTCCTCCTGCTGGCCGCCGTCGTCGGCGTCCTGGCCGCCATGTGGCCGGCCCGCAGCGCCGCCCGGCTGAACATGCTGACCGCCATCAAGACCGAGTAGCGGTACGGGCGTACGCGCCGCGCGGGACGCGCACGGGACGCCGTACGCAAGGGCCCCGGGGCAACACGCCCCGGGGCCCTTCCCGTTGCCCGGCCGCCGCTGTCCCCGGCGGCCGTACGGCGCTACGCGGGGCCCGTGCCCCACACGCGCGTCCGCAGCGGCATCCCCGAGGCACCCGCGCCCCCGGGGCGCACCGCCAGCACCTGGTTGACCCCCAGCCGGCCGTGCTCGAAGCCCAGCGCGGACGCCGCCATGTACAGCAGCCACACGCGGGCCCTGCCGGGCGAGGTGAGCCGGACGGCCTCGTCCCAGTGCCGTTCCAGGCGCGCCACCCAGGCCCGCAGGGTCAGCGCGTAGTGCTCGCGCAGCGCCTCCACGTCGCGGACCTCGAAGCCGGCCCGCTCCAGCTCGCCGACGGTGGTGCCGATCGGGGAGAGCTCCCCGTCCGGGAACACGTACGCGTCGATGAACTCGTCGATCTCGTACGCCTGCTCGTCCTGCTCGGGGGGCCGGCCGATCTGGTGGTTGAGCAGCCGGCCGCCGGGGGCCAGCAGGGCGTGCAGTATCCCGGCGTACTCGCGGTACCGGGCGGAGCCCACGTGCTCGGCCATGCCGATCGAGGAAATGGCGTCGTACGGGCCGTCCTTGACGTCCCGGTAGTCCTGCACCCGGATCTCCACCCGGTCGGTCAGGCCCTCCTCGGCGATCCGCTTGCGGGCGTACGCGGCCTGCTCGCGCGAGAGCGTGATGCCGGTGACGCGCACCCCGTACTCGCGGGCGGCGTGCAGGGCCATGGAACCCCAGCCGCAGCCGACGTCCAGGAGGCGCCGGCCCGGCTCCAGGGCGAGTTTGCGGCAGACCAGGTCGAGCTTGTCCCGCTGGGCGTCCTCCAGGGTGCCCTCCGCGGTCCAGTAGGCGCAGGAGTACACCATGGAGGGCCCCAGGACCCGCTCGTAGAAGTCGTTTCCCACGTCGTAGTGGTGGCTGATCGCCTCGCTGTCGCGCCGCTTGGAGTGGCGCGGCCCGCCGCCGCGGACGGCCTCCTCCGGCGGCGGCGCGGGCGCCGTCCACGGACGCGCCAGGGCCACGAGGTCGCGTACGGCGGCCCGTGCGGCCGGGTCGCGCAGCAACGCGGCGGTCCCGGCGGGGCCGGAACCGAGCCCGGGCAGGTACGGGCGCAGGGCCGCGAGCTTGCCCAGCCCCGAACGGGCCGGGACGGGGACGGGGGCGGGGCCCCGCCGCTCCCGCTCCCACAGCAGGCCGCCCACCCGGTCGAGCAGTTCGAACAGGTCGCCCTCGACGGTCAGGTCACCGGCGACCCAGGCGCGGGCGAGCCCCAGTTCGCCCGGCTTCCACAGGATCCGGCGCAGGGCGCGACGGTGTGCGATCACCAGCACCGGGCCGGTGGCCGGGCCGGCCTCGCTGCCGTCCCAGGCCCGTATCCGCACGGGCAGGGGGGCGCCCAGCAGGGTTTCGGCAACGGCTGCCAGCCGCGGCGCGGCGTCGGTCATCTCAGGCACCTCCAGGAGTTCCGTGGAACGACTTCCCACTTCCCCTCTGGGGCAATCACGGCCGGTTTGCCCGCTGGAGCGCCCCTCGACCGGGGCTCCAGCCGGCCGTGCACCTCCCCGGGCACGCCGAAGGGGCCGCCCGCACCACGGATGGCGGGCGGCCCCTTCGGGGTCGTGCTCGGTTTCCTGCCGGACCGGCCGGGGTCAGGAGGCCTTGGCCTTCTGCGCCGGTGCAGCGGCGGCGGCCGGAGCCGGCGCCGGCTTGGCGGCCTCGTAGAACTCCTCGCGGGGGGTCTCCAGGGCTCCGAGGGAGACGACCTCGCGCTTGAGGAACATGCCGAGGGTCCAGTCGGCGAAGACGCGGATCTTGCGGTTCCAGGTCGGCATGGCCATGCCGTGGTAGCCACGGTGCATGTACCAGGCGAGCCGGCCCTTGAGCTTGATCTTCATCTTGCCCATGACGATCATCGCGACGCCCTTGTGGAGGCCGAGGCCCGCCACCGCACCCTTGTTGGAGTGCGAGTACTCCTTCTGCGGGAAGCCCCGCATGCCGGAGACCACGTTGTCGCCGAGGACCTTGGCCTGGCGCAGCGCGTGCTGGGCGTTCGGCGGGCACCAGGCGTTCTCGACCCCGGCCTTGCGGGCGGCGACGTCCGGGACCTGGGCGTTGTCGCCCGCGGCCCAGATGTAGTCCGTGCCCTGGACCTGGAGGGTCGGGGCGGTGTCCACGTGGCCGCGCGGGCCCAGCGGCAGGCCGTAGCGGGCCAGCGCCGGGTTCGGCTTGACGCCCGCGGTCCACACGATGGTGCTGGAGTCGACCTCGAGGCCGTTCTTCAGCACCACGTGGCCGTCCACGCAGGAGTCCATGGAGGTGCTGAGGTAGATCTCGATGCCGCGGGACTCGAGGTGCTCCTTGCCCCAGGTGCCGAGCTTCGGCCCGACCTCGGGAAGGATCTTGTCCGCAGCGTCAACCAGGATGAAGCGCATGTCCTCGCGCTTGATCGTGGAGTAGTACTTCACGGCGTCGCGGGCCATGTCCTCGACCTCGCCGATCGTCTCGGCGCCGGCGAAGCCGCCGCCGACGAAGACGAAGGTGAGGGCCTTGCGGCGGACGTTCTCGTCCGTCGTGGACTCCGCCTTGTCGAGCTGCTCGAGGACGTGGTTGCGCAGGCCGATGCCCTCTTCGACGCCCTTCATGCCGATGCCCTGTTCGGCCAGGCCGGGGATCGGGAAGGTGCGGGAGACGGCGCCGAGCGCGATCACCAGGTAGTCGAAGGGCAGCTCGTACGCCTCGCCGACCAGCGGCGTGACGACGGCGACCTTGCGGTCCTGGTCGATGGTGGTGACCCGGCCGGTGAGAACCTCAGCCTTGGGCAGCACGCGTCGCAGCGGGACGACAACGTGCCGAGGCGAGATGTTGCCTGCGGCCACTTCGGGGAGGAAGGGCTGGTAGGTCATGTACGACCGCGGGTCGACGACCGTGACGGTCGCCTCGCCGTAGCGCATCTTCTTCATGATGCGCTTGGCCGCGTACAGACCTACGTACCCACCTCCTACTACGAGGATCCTGGGACGCTCCGTGGTGCTCATGGAATGAGTATCCAGCACCCCAAGGGGTGACGCTCGTGAGCCCCTTCACAAGGTGTCACAAGGTCTCTGCTACACTGCGCGGCCCGCGTGACCCAGATCATGAGGCGCAACGGGAACCAACGTATACGCGGAGTCGTTGTTCACCCGGTCTGAACTGGCCTCCAAGGCCCCAACCGGACTGGACCACTGGGTTTCGTCCTTACCTCTGATACGAAACCCGTCGCGGCCGCGCATCGCACAAACAGGTGCCGAAACGGCCCTGCGACCCCCGGAACGGCACCGAAGGGCCCCCTCGTTGACCCGGCAGGCCCTTTTTCCTTGTGAAGAACTTCACGAACCTCGTTCCCGGAGGGGCACTTCCGGCCGCCCCAGGGGCCCCTGGCGCCCCCGCACTGCCGCCGCACCGGCCCCCCCTCCCCCCGCCCACCAGCCACTCGTCGGGCGGAACACGATGTTCAGCCGCACGAGCGCACGACGCCCGCTGCACGGCCGCCGGGGAACCGGTCGAGGCGCCGGGAGGCGGGCGGGAACGCCGAGGGCCCCCGCGGTCCGCGGGGGCCCTCGTGGTCAGCGGGCTCAGGCCGCGGACCAGGCGATGCCGTCCAGGATGTCGTGCTCGGAGACCACGACCTCGGTGGCGCCGACGCGCTCCATGATCGCGAGCAGGACCAGGGCGCCCGCGCCGATCACGTCGACCCGCCCCGGGTGCATCACGGGGATGGCGGCGCGCTCGTCGTGGGTGGCGCTCAGCATGCGCTCGCTGATCTCGCGCACCTGCTCGTAGGAGATCCGGGAGTGGTGGATCGCCGACCAGTCGTACGCGTCCAGGCCGAGCGCGATCGCGGCGACCGTGGTCACCGAGCCCGCGAGGCCCACCAGGGTGCGCGCCTCGGCCAGCGGGACCGTCTCGGCGGCCAGGTCCAGGGCCGCCTCGATGTCGGCCCGTATGGCGGCGATCTGCGCCGCGGTCGGCGGGTCGGTGACCTCGCCGTCCACCACCAGGTGGCGCTCGGTCATCCGGACGCAGCCCACGTCGACCGAGCGGGCCGCCCGTACGCGGTCCTCCCCGACGACGAACTCGGTCGAACCGCCGCCGATGTCCACCACCAGGAACGGCCGTTCCAGGTGCTCGTGCGCGACGAGCTCCTTGGTGGCGCCGGTGAAGGAGAACTCCGCCTCCTGCTCGCCGGAGATCACCTCGGGCTCGACGCCGAGGATGTCCAGCACGCCGCGGACGAACTCGTCCCGGTTCTCCGCGTCGCGCGAGGCCGAGGTGGCCACGAAACGCACCCGCTCCGCCCCGAACTCCTTGATCACCCCGGCGTACTCTCGGCAGGCCGCGAAGGTGCGCTCCAGCGCCTCCGGGGCCAGCCGGCCGGTCTTGTCCACGCCCTGGCCGAGCCGGACGATCGTCATCCGCCGGTCGAGCTCGACGAGCTCGCCGGTGGCCGGGTCGCAGTCGGCGACCAGGAGGCGGATGGAGTTGGTACCGCAGTCGATGCCCGCGACCCGGGTCACGCGGCCCCCTCCCCGGTCTCCTCTTCCGTCTTCTCCCCGCACGGGGTAACGCAGGCGCCCTTGGCCCACCACTCCGGCAGCATGGCCAGCGCCTCGTCGCCGAACGGGTTCACGCCGGGGCCGGCGGCCAGCGAGTGGCCCACCAGCACGTGCAGGCACTTGACCCGGTCCGGCATGCCGCCGGCGCTCGGGAAGCCCTGGAGCACCTCGATGGCGTCGCGGCGCCGGATGTAGTCCTCGTGCGCCTTCTGGTAGGCGGCGGCGAGCTCCGGGTCCTCGGCGAGCCGGGCCTGCATCTCCTTCATGACGCCGTTGGCCTCCAGCGTGCCGATCGCGGAGGCCGCGCGCGGGCACGTCAGGTAGTACAGCGTGGGGAAGGGGGTGCCGTCGGGCAGCCGGGGTGCGGTCTCGACGACGTCCGGCTGGCCGCAGGGGCAGCGGTGCGCGATGGCGCGCAGCCCGCGCGGCGGGCGGCCGAGCTGCTGCTCGAACGCCTCGATGTCCGCGTCGGTCGGCTCGGTGCGGTCGGTCTGGGGCGGGGGCGTCTGCATGCCTGGAGGAAGTCTCTTCGTTCGGTCGTGCGTGATGGGTGGGTCAGTGGGTCATTCACCGGGGCGGTCGGCCTTGTCGACGCCGTCCCAGACGTTGGAGTACCAGGGGCGGTCGGAACCGTCCTGGCCGCCGCGGCGGTGCTCCGGGGCCGCGGCCCCGGGGTCGGTCATGATGTAGCCGATCTCCCCCGGGCGCAGGAAGTGCAGGTGCCTGCGCGCCTGCTGCTCCGCGTAGGCGGGGTCCTGCCAGCGGGCCTTCTCGTCGCGGAGCTGTTCGAGGCGCTTGCGCGCGGTGTCGGCGGCCCGCTGCTGGTCCGTGATCTCCGAGCGCTGGGACACGTACTGGCGCATCGGATACGCGAGGGCGACGACCAGCGTACAGAGGACGAGGACCAGCAGTGCCGCGCGGCCGGTGAGCCGGCTGCGGCGGATGTGCCGGCGGGACTGCGAGCGGTAGACGTGGGCCGCGGTCCGCTCGCCGAGCTGCTTGAGCCGGGTCGCCGTCGAGAAGGTGGAGAACCGATCCCGGTTCCCGGCCATGGCCCCGCCTCCCCTGTGCGCGCACTACGCAATACGTCCCCGCACACGGTACGGGACCGAGTGCGGGGACGTACGGAGGCTGCGACCCCAGGGGTGTCCCCCCGGGAGGTGCCGCCCTGAGGCGGTGTCAGCCCTTGAAGCGCGGGAAGGCGCTGCGGCCGGCGTACACGGCGGCGTCGTCGAGGATCTCCTCGATGCGCAGCAGCTGGTTGTACTTGGCGACGCGGTCCGAGCGGGCCGGGGCGCCGGTCTTGATCTGACCGCAGTTCACGGCGACGGCGAGGTCGGCGATGGTGACGTCCTCGGTCTCGCCGGAGCGGTGCGACATCATGCACTTGAAGCCGTTGCGCTGGGCCATCTCGACGGCGTCGAGGGTCTCGGTCAGGGAGCCGATCTGGTTCACCTTCACGAGCAGGGCGTTCGCGGAGCCCTCCTCGATGCCGCGGGCGAGGCGCTCGGGGTTGGTGACGAAGAGGTCGTCGCCGACGATCTGGACCTTGGAGCCCAGGCGGTCGGTGATGGTCTTCCAGCCGGCCCAGTCGTCCTCGAACAGCGGGTCCTCGATGGAGACGAGCGGGTACGCCTCGACGAGCTCGGCGTAGTAGTCGGTCATCTCGGCGGCCGAGCGGGACTGGCCCTCGAACTCGTACTTGCCGTCCTTGTAGAACTCGGACGCGGCGACGTCGAGCGCGAGCGCGATGTCCTTGCCCGGGGTGTAGCCGGCCTGCTTGATGGCCTCGATGATGAGGTCGAGCGCGGCGCGGTTGGACTCCAGGTTCGGGGCGAAGCCGCCCTCGTCGCCCAGGCCGGTGGAGAGGCCCTTGGTGTGCAGGACCTTCTTGAGGGTGTGGTAGACCTCGGCACCCCAGCGCAGCGCCTCGGAGAAGGACTCCGCGCCGATCGGGGCGATCATGAACTCCTGGATGTCGACGTTGGAGTCGGCGTGCGACCCACCGTTGAGGATGTTCATCATCGGAACGGGCAGCAGGTGCGCGTTCGGGCCGCCGAGGTAGCGGAACAGCGGCAGGTCCGAGGCCTCGGACGCGGCGTGCGCGACGGCGAGGGAGACGCCGAGGATGGCGTTGGCGCCGAGCGAGCCCTTGTTGTCGGTGGCGTCGAGGTCGAACATGGCCTGGTCGATCAGGCGCTGCTCGGTGGCGTCGTAGCCGACGAGCTCCGGCCCGATCTGCTCGATGACGGCGAGGACGGCCTTCTCCACGCCCTTGCCCATGTAACGGTTGGGGTCACCGTCGCGGAGCTCGATGGCCTCGAAGGCACCGGTGGAGGCGCCGGACGGAACGGCAGCACGGCCGGTGCTGCCGTCGTCGAGGCCCACCTCGACCTCGACCGTGGGGTTGCCTCGGGAGTCCAGGATTTCCCGGGCTACGACGACGTCGATGGACGGCACGAGCATCTCCTTCTGGGATGTGACGCTGGGTGTGCGGTGGCGTGTGGGCCGTGGGACGGCCTTGCCGACTAGAGCCTAACCGGCTCCGGGGTGTGGGCTGCCCGACCGCCCGGCTCCTGGGACGAAAAAGGGTCCGAATACCCGTCTTCCGGGACATAGGACCCTTGATTTCACGTGCTTGCCGGGGGAACGGGCAGCGGAAGCCGGTGTTCCGGTTCCGCAATGCGGTGACCGGCGGACGACACGCCGCCGCCCGGCGCGTGGGGGGATACGCGCCGGGCGGTGGGGATGCTGCGGGGTGCCGCGAGAGTTACGCGGACGTTCAGGCGAGCTTCAGCTTCTGACCCGGGAAGATCAGGTCGGCGTCGGACACGGTGTCCTTGTTGAGCTCGAAGAGCTTCTCCCAGCCGCCCTTGACCTTGTTGGCGTCGGCGATGGTGCCGAGGGTGTCGCCTTCCTTGACCGTGTAGGTGCCGTTGCCCGTCTGCGGGGTCTCGGCCTTCGGGGTCGACGGCTTGGCCGGGGTCCAGTTGCCGGAGCCGGCGCCGGAGCCCTTGGTCTCGGTCTCGGTCTTCGGCGCGGACGGCTTGGCCGGGGCGGGCTTCGCCGGGGCCGGCTTGGCCGGAGCGGGCTTGGCCGGGGCCGGCTTGGTCTCGGGCTTCGGCTTGGCCGGGGTGGTCGAACCGCCGCCGTTGTACGAGGAGTTGGACAGGCCGACGCCGCAGTGCGGCCACGCGCCCTTGCCCTGGCCCTTGAGGACCTTCTCGGCGATGGCTATCTGCTGGCCCTTGGTGGCCTGGTTGGCCTGCGCGGCGTACGACTTGCCGCCGTACGCGGCCCAGGTGGAGGCGGAGAACTGCAGGCCGCCGTAGTAGCCGTTGCCGGTGTTGATGGACCAGTTGCCGCCGGACTCGCAGGCGGCGACCTTGTCCCACTCGGCCGCGGTGGCGGCGCTGGCGGTACCGGCGGCCATCAGCGGGGCCGCGACGGCGACACCGGCGACACCGGCGAGCGTGACGATGCGGACGGCCTTGGAGCCGCGGCGGTGCTTGCCCTTGCCGGAAAGCAGCATGGATTTCTCCTCACCGACGCCTTCGAGGTGAGCTGTCGGGTTCGGGCGGATGAGTTGCCCGGTCACGCGGCGCGGCGCGTGTCTTCACCCCTAGCCGGTACGCGGGCCGTCTCTCAACGGCCCTTCCCGGCGCCTACCTTGGTTCCCCCGCTCCTGCCTTCGGCGCTTGCGCGACGACTGTTCCCTCCGTCCGCCGGCAGGATTCGGCGATGCGGTCGAAGGAGCCCGCGGTGGCGAGCGATTCAGAAGGTAGACAGGTCTCTCCCCGATGTTCAACGTGTGATTTTGGGGAGAAACCGGCCTACTTGCCTTCCTGAAGAGCACGTTTGTGCAGGTGAGAAGGGGGTTTGCAACAGTTCCGGAACGAGACACGCCAGTTGTCCGGAAGAGATGCATGTCTCATTTGGCGATAACGGACATTCAACTCTTAATGGATGTCCGAACTGCCCACTATTTCTTGGTTAGATCCAGGTTCTGTCCGGGCTTGATGAGGTCCGCGTCCCCACCGATGACCTGCTCGTTGGCCTTGTAGAGCTCGTCCCAACCGCCCTTGACGCCCTTGGCCTTCGCGATGTCCGAAAGGCTGTCGCCCGGCTTCACGGTGTAGACGGGCTCCGCGGCGGGTACTGACGCCGCGCCAGGCGCCCCCTGCACCTCGATGGCGGCCGGGCCGCGGTGCTTGCCCGAGCCGTCCGACGCCGCGCCGGACGGGGTGCCCGCCGTGGCGCCCGGGGTGGCCGGAGCGGTGGGCGTGGCGCCCGGGGCGGGAGTCGCACCCGGGGTGGCCGGAGCCGTCGGGGTGGCGCCCGGGGCCGTCGGGATGCCCGGGGCCGTGGGCGTGCCCGGGGTGGGCGTGCCGGGGGTGGGCGTGCCCGGCGTCGGCGTGGGCGTGCCGGGCGTCGTGGGCTGGACCGTGTAGTCCGGCTCGGGCATGACGGGCAGTCCGCTGGAGGGGCCCAGCGGGTAGTCCGGCAGCCCGCTCGGGTTGGACGGGGTGCCCGGCGCCGGGGTCGGGGCCCCGAAGTCCGTGGAGGGCTTGCCCTTGCCCGCGTTCGGCACCGAACCGTCGGGGCGGCCCTTGGTGGGCGCGACGGGCGCGGGCTCCAGCTTGTCACCGGGGTCCACGTCGGGCGCGGGGCCCTGCTGGGTCAGCCCGGCCGAGGCGGAGCACAGCGGCCACGCCTGGGGGCCCTGGGAGGCCAGCACGCGCTCGGCGACCGCGATCTGCTGGGAGCGGCTGGCGAGGTCGGGGCGCTCCGCGTACGCGAGGCCGCCGGCGTTGCGCCACTGTTCCAGGGTGAACTGCAGGCCGCCGTAGGCGCCGCTGCCGGAGTTCGCGCTCCAGGTGCCGCCGCTCTCGCAGTCGGCGACCTTGTCCCACGTGGCGGTGTCGGCCGCGTTCGCACCTGTGGCGGCGAGCAGCGGCATGGCCAGCGCGGAGCCGGTGACTCCTGCGGTGACGACGATCGCGGGTACCTGGCGGGGGCGTCTGTGGCGGCCGTTCCCGGGAAGCATGAGGCTGCACCTTTCGCATAACGGCGGGGTAACGGCAGAACCTAGCCGCCTTCGAACGGATGTCACAAGTTCGGCGGTGGAACGGTGCGGAACTGACTTCCGGTCAGTCCGGCGGCCCCCCGCGCCCTCAACCGTTCGGGACTGTGAAGCGGACGGGGAGGGTGCGCAGCCCCCGCATGATGAGTCCGCCGCGCCAGCGCAGGTCCGTAGGGGGAATCGCAAGTTCCAGATCCGGCAGACGCTTCAGCAAAGTTCCGAGCGCCGTCTGCCCCTCGAGACGGGCCAGCGGAGCGCCGAGGCAGTAGTGGATCCCGTGGCCGTATCCGAGGTGTTGGTTGTCACTCCGGGAGAGGTCCAGGGTGTCCGGGTCGGCGAACCGCTCCGGGTCGCGGTCGGCCGCCGCGAGGACCACCAGCACGGGGTCCCCCGCCGCGATGTCCTGCCCGCCCAGGACCAGCGGCCGGGTGGCGAACCGCCAGGTGGCCAGCTCCACGGGGCCGTCGTAGCGCAGCAGTTCCTCGACACCGGTCTCCAGCAGCGCGCTCTCCCCGGCCGCGAGGGAGGCCTGGAGGCGCTCGCGCTGGTCCGGGTTCGTGAAGAGGGAGTGGATGCCGTTGCCGATGAGGTTCACGGTCGTCTCGAAGCCGGCGAAGAGCAGGATGAAGGCCATCGCCGTGGCCTCCGCCTCCGTCAGATGGTCTCCGTGGTCACTTGCCCGGATCAGATCGGAGATGAGGTCATTGCCCAGATCGTCCCGCTTGCGGTGGATCAGTTCCCCGAGATAGGCCCGCATCTGCTTCACCGAGCGCGCGACCCCTCCGCGCGGCCCGCCGCCGTGCCGGATCATCATCCCGGCCCAGTCGCGGAAGTCGTCCTGGTCCTCCCGCGGTACGCCGAGCATCTCGCAGATGGCGTAGATGGGGAGCGGGAACGCGAACTCGTGGATGAGGTCCGCCTCCCCCCTGCCCGCGAACCGGTCGATCAGGCCGTCGGTCAGCTCCTGCACGCGCGGAGTGAACTCGGCCACACGCCGCGGGGTGAACGCCTTCGACACCAGCCGCCGCAGCCGGGTGTGGTCCGGCGGGTCGATATTCAGCAGGTGCGTCATCAGCTCCGCCTTGCGCTCCCCCGGGATCCCGGTCTTGCCCTTGGCGTGCGCCGGCTCCGCGTGGTGCGCCGGGTTCTTGCTCAGCCGCTGGTCCGCGAGGGCCTGGCGGGCGTCGGCGTACCGCGTCACCAGCCAGGCCTCCACCCCGCTGGGCAGCCGGGTGCGGTGCACCGGGGAGTTCTCGCGCAGCCAGGCGTAGGCCGGGTACGGGTCGGTGGCGAACTCCCAGTCGAAGAGCGTCGGCATCTCCGTACGGGACGGATCGGGCTGGGCGGCGGAGGTCTGATCGTGCACCCGTCGACCGTATCCCGGCTCGCCACCGGCCATCCCTTATGGCCGCTTCGTCGCGGCTGTCCGCAGATCGGACATCACTTGACGTCAGGTTCTGCGACATTCCTACTTTCGGTTCTGTGGACGTGAGGATCTTGAAGAGCAGTTTCGCGGTGGTGGAGAGAAGGGCCGAACACGCGGTCAAGTACTTCTACTCCCACCTCTTCTGGCACAACCCCGGACTCCGCGAACTCTTCCCCTCCTCCGCCGAGGACATGGAACGCCAGCGCGACCGGCTCTTCGCCGCGCTCACCCACGTCGTCACCCACCTGGAGAGCGGGACCCTCGTCCCCTACCTACGCGACCTCGGACGCGACCACCGCAAGTTCCTCGTCGGCCCCGAGCACTACGCGGCCGTCGGCACCAGCCTGATCGCCGCCCTCGCCCAGACCTCCGGCGACGCCTGGACCCCGGCCGTCGAGAAGGCCTGGTACGAGGCCTACCAGGTCATCGCCGACACCATGACCGCCGGCGCCGCCGACAGCGACGAACCACCCTGGTGGGAGGCCGAGGTGGTACGCCACCTCCAGTACGGACAGGACATCGGCGTACTGACCCTCGCCCCGCGCACCCCGCTGCCCTACCGCCCCGGCCAGTACGTCAGCGTGAGCAGCACCCGCGTCCCCACCACCTGGCGCACCTACTCCCTCGCCAACGCCCCCCGCCCCGACGGCACCGTCGACCTGCACGTCAGCCGCATCGAAGGCGGCCGCCTGAGCACCGCCCTGGTCCGCGACGTCCTGCCCGGCGAGGTCCTGCGGCTCGGCGCCCCCGGCGGCCGGCTCACCCTGCGCCGCGAGGACCGCCCCCTCACCCTCATCGCCGCCGGCACCGGGTGGGCTCCCGTACGCGCCCTGCTGGAGGAACTCCTCCAGCACCCTCCCGACCACGACGTACGCCTCTTCGTCGTCGCCCGGGACGCCGCGCACCTCTACGACCGGCCCCTGATCGACCGGCACGCAGCCGCCTGCCGCTGGCTCGGCGTCACCTACATCACGCCCGCCCCCGGGCAGCACCGCAACCAGGCCACCGACCGGCTGGCGACGGCCCTCGGCAACCGCGCCCTTTGGCGGGAACAGGACGTCTACCTCGGCGGGCCGGCCCTGTTCGTCGAGGAGACCTCCCACCTCCTCCAGGAACTCGGAGCCCGCCCCGACCGCCTCTTCCACGACGCCGTCCCCGTCGCCGGCTCACAGCGCCCCCGCCCGCTGGGCTTCGGCGAGTGGTTCCTGCACCGGCCGTCCCCGCAGTGGCACAACCCCTCGGCCCGCGCCCCGCGCGACTAAACCGCGTCCTCGACACCCTCGGCCGCCCGGATCGCGTCCCGGTAGACGCGGGCCGCCGCGCGCAGCGCCGTCTCCGGGTCGGTCCCCGACGCCTCGGCGCGGGCCGCCAGCTCCAGCAGCTCGTACCCGATGCCCTCGCCCCGGGGCAGCTCCACCGCCACCCCGCCCGCACGCGCCCGCCCGGCGAGCTTGGCCGCCAGCGCCAGGCCCGGCTGGCCCAGCGGGATCCCGTCGGTGACCGACTCCCGCTGCTTCTCCACCGCCTTGGTGGCCTGCCAGTGGGCGCTGACGTCCTCCGGGGAGTCGGCCGTGGCGTCCCCGAACACGTGGGGGTGGCGCCGGATCAGCTTGTCGACCAGGTCACCCGCGACGTCGTCGATGGAGAAGGCCTGTGCCCCGTCCTCACCGCCGCCCGCCTCCTCGGCGATCCGCGCGTGGAAGACCACCTGGAGCAGCACGTCGCCCAGCTCCTCGCGCAGCGCGTCCCGGTCGCCGTCCTCGATCGCCTCCACCAGCTCGTACGCCTCCTCGATGGCGTACTTCACCAGCCCCTCGTGGGTCTGCCGCGAGGTCCAGGGGCACTCCCGCCGCACCCGGTCCATGACCTGCACCAGGTCCAGCAGCCGCGCCCCCGGCAGGTCGTACGAGCCGGGCAGCAGCTCCAGGTCGGGCATGGCGACCCGGCCCGACCCGGCCAGCCGGGCCAGACCGTCCGTCAGCCGCTGGTCGCCCTCCCCGGACGGCAGCACCACGACCGTCCGGCCCCCGGCACACGCCGCGACGAGCTCGTGCGCGTCCGGGCCCTCCAGCTCCACCTCGACCCCCGCCTCGCGCAGGTACGGCAGCTGCGGGTGGCCCGGGTCGGAGCACAGCACCCGGTCCGCGGCGTGCAGCACCTGCCAGGCCGGCCAGGACAGCAGCCCCGGGGCGACCCGGTGGCTGGCGGTCAGCAGGACGATCCGGCCCGTGGGCTCGGCGGGAGCGGCGGCGGAGGCGGAGGCGGAGGTGTCGTTCACCCCCCGAACCTACCTCCGCCCGCCCGCCTCAGGCTCCGGCGGGGGCCGCCTGCTCGGGCCGGGTCCGCTGGGTGATCCACGGCGTCTCCTGGTCCCCGAGCAGGATCTGCTGCGCGTCCCAGTGCCCGTAGCGCGGGTTGACCTCGATGTGCAGCGCCTTCGCCGCCTCCCCCAGCTTGGCCAGCGCCTTGTCCTGGCTGCCGTAGTGCGCGAAGAGCTTGTCCCGCAACAGCTTGAAGCGGGTGTCCGCCTCGATCTGCCCCGGCGCCAGCTGCGCCTGCTGGAGCGCCGCGTCCCGCAGCGCCTTCTCCCCGCCCAGCTGCTCCAGCTGCGCCTTGCGGACGTCCTGGACCTCCTTCGGGCTCACGCTCAGCCCGGCGTCCTCGGCGGCCCGCTCGAGGACGGCGCTCTGGATCATCTTGTTCAGCTTCAGCCGCTCCAGCCCGGCGGTCGCGCCGATCAGCTGCGCACCCTGCTCGGATGTGCTCTGCGCGGCGCGCACGTCGCCGACCTGGGCCTGGAGCGCCGAGGTGGTGATGCGCTCACCCCCGACGACGGCGGCGGTACCGGGCCGGGTCTCCCCGGAACACGCGGTCAGCAGGGGGGCCGCCGCGAGCAGGACGGCGGAGACGGAGAGCGCAGTGCGACGGTGCAAAGGAGCCTCCAGGGCCGGGAGATTGTGCTTCGGTGCACAAGGGCCTTGCGGTGATCGATGGTATGCAGTCAGGGTGGCCCGAGCCACCGGTTCGACCAACGATTCCGGTGGTGTTGGGGTACGAGTTCACCGTTCCTGGTGCCGTCGGCCGTCGTTCTCCCGGTCCCGGTGGGCCGGGCCGGCCGACTGCTTCCCCGAACGGTCTTGGGAAGCGGGGATCAGCACCGGGCGATCGCTCCGGCCCCAGCAGGTCTTCCGCCCTCGACGGGCATGCCTGTGGTCCTCGGCGGGCCGGCGGTCCCGCGCACCCTCGGCCAGGACGCGGTCTGGCCGGTAGCTCTCCGCCGCACGATCCTCCGGTCGTGTGCGGTCACACCTTGCCGACGCCGTATCCCGTGTCCGAGGGCGCGCCTGCCGATCGCCGCCGCGGCCGCGTGATGGCCGGTGACGACGGTGGTCTTCGACTGCTGCTGGAGCGGAGCCTTCCCGTACTGGCCGCCCCAGCGGGAGGTGTAGGCCGGATCGACCGCGACGACAACCAGTCCGGCGTGGTGGGCCATGCCCCGAAGCCGTTCGCGGAACCGGGCGGTGGGCAAGCCTGCGACGGTGCGGCGGAAGGCCTTGCCGCGTTTGCCCCGTCCCATTGTTTCGCGCCCGGTGGCCCAGGTCGCGCCGAAACCGAGGTTCTCGATGGCCAGGCCCGCACAGCCGTGGTCCCTGGCGAGTCCGATCAGTGTGCTGATCGCTGAGCGGAGCCGCCCGTCACGCCGGGAGGCTGGTCCCGTGAGATCGGTGGGCACGCTGACGGGGGTGCCGACCGGGTTGCCGTGCACGTCCACGACACAGACCGCGAGGTGGCCGGCATTGAGGTCCACGGCCAGCAGCCGGGCGCTCCTGGCGGCCAGTTCGACGGGGGTGGGCAAGGCAGCCTTCGGGGCGGACCAGGAGGCGTCGAGGTACCAGCGGCCGCGTCCGGGGTCACGCACGATGTCGTAACGAACGGCCCGGTCGGCCGTGACGCGGTCGAGCCATTCGTCCCGGCGATGGCTGAACCTGACGGTGCAGGCGAGCCGGTAGCGGCCGCGCGGCGCGTTCGCCAGGTGCCTCCGCGGTTCGGGCAGGACGACGGCGACCGCACCGCCCGCCGGGTCGACGCTGATCGTGTAGTTGCCGTGCGGCTTTCCGGACTCGCCGTCGGCGGTCAGGAACATGCGCCGAGCTGTCCAGCGCTCCCGCCACTCGTTCTCGGTGAGACCCTCATCGACGAGGCCGTGCCGCGCCTTGGCCAGACGACGGCCGCCCACCACGATCGCCGGCCGCCCGGCCCCGATGCGCCGCTCCGCCTCGGCCAGGCGCGACGTGAGAACCTGCAAACGCCGCTGCTTCTGCGCGCGCTCCGCCTGGCTGGGATAGCCGCGGACTCCGTCCACCTTGCGCCCGCACGGCACTGCCAGACGGCTGCGGATCTTCGCGACCGCCCGGAGTAGGGCCGGCCGTTCGTCCGCCAGGCGCCGCGAGGAGAGGCGGTACTGGTCCTCGCTGACGCGGGTGATGGACCCTGCCCATCGGGACGACGAGACCCTCGTCAACGCGCGCTTGCGTTCGGTCCGCCGGGTGTCCTTTCCCGACACGGACCCGATCCGCAGGCGGTGGGCCAGGTCCGCCCGCGCGTACCGGCCCAGATGGTCGCCCACGGCCAGCAGCACCTCCACATCGCGGGCTGACGGACGCAGACGGTCCCGGATGCGTGCACCCGCGGGTGCCGGCACCGTGAACGGATCGGCCAACGCCCGCAGCCGGTGTCTCTGCCGCCTCTCACCGCCGGCCACTTCCCCCTCCCCTCTCCGACGCCGCGTCCCGCACACGCCCTCCGGCCACAATGGCCTCTCCGGCCGGGTCCGGGCGGCCGTGCGTGCGCCGTTCACCCGTACGAGGCACCCGGCGCTCACGGGCCGAGAGGGCCGGATCAGCAGTCGGCCACCCGTCGGCCACCCCTCCGTCAACCGTTGCTGCGAGGATCTGACCACCATGTCGACATCGCAGCTCGCCCCGCGCCAGGTTCCCGGGCGTCCCGCCGACCGGCCCGTACGACGTTCCGGCCGGAAGGATTCACTCCTCGGGGCGGTGTTCGCCTCGCTCGTCACGGCCGTTGCCGTGTGCGGTGGGGACGCCGTCGCGCGGGTGTTCCCGTACGGGGGGCGCCATCGCAGCGTCAACGACCTCGGCAACCAGTTCGTGCCGTTCCACGCGCACCTGTGGGACCTGCTGCACGGGCGGGCCCGGGGCGGGCTGCTGTTCAACTGGCAGTCCGGGTACGGGACCAGCTTCCTGCCCGATCTCGGGACCTACCTGACGAGCCCCTTCGCCGTACTGGTGGCGCTGTTCCCGCGCGAGGACATCGACCTCGCGGTGTACGTGGTGACCGTGCTGAAGATGGCGGCCGCCGCGGCCGCGATGGCCTGGCTGCTGCGGACCCAGCGGCGCGGGCCGTGGTGGGCGGCGGGGCTGCTGGGGGCCTCGTACGCGCTGTGCGGGTGGTCGGTGATCGAGGCCGCCTACAACCCGATGTGGCTGGACGGGCTCATCGCCTTCCCGCTGCTGTGCCTGACCGGCGAGTGGGCGCTGCGCGGGCGGCGGCCGGTGCTCGGGGTGCTGGTCGTCGCGGTGGGCTGGACCGCCAACTTCTACACCGCGTACATGGCCACGCTCGGCGCGGCGCTGGTGCTGGTCGTGCGGGTGGTGCTGACCCGGCGGGAGGTGCGCGAGCGGGCCCTGGTGGTCGGGCGGGCGGCGGTGACGACGCTGCTGGGGATCGGGCTGTCGGCGCCGGTGCTGGTGCCGCTGTTCCTCAGCACGAAGCAGGCCTACCCGGGCTGGTCCAAGGAGTTCGGGCCGGTGCCGTGGTCCGACTTCTTCGCCCGCCTGCTGCCGGCCACCTACTCCTTCAACTCCCCCGCCGTGTTCGTCGGCACCGGGACCCTGCTGCTGGTGGCGGCGCTGCCGTTCCACCGGGCGCTGCCGGTCCGTACCCGCTGCTGGTGGGCGGGGCTGGTGGTGGCGGTGGCGCTGTCCCTGCAGTGGGAGCCGACCCATCTGCTGTGGCACCTCTTCGCCACCCCGAACGGCAGCGCGTACCGGCAGACGTTCGTGCTGGCCGGCATCGCGGTGATCGCCGCCTGGACGGGCCTCGCCGCGGGCGTGCCCGGGGTGCGGGCGCTCGCGGCGGGCGGCGGTCTGCTGACGGCGGCCGCGCTGTGGGCGGGCGGCAGCGCCCTGGTGACGGCGTGGGGGTACGCGCTGTTCGCGGGCGGGCTGCTGCTGGGCGTCGCCGCGTGGCGGGCGCTGGGCCGGCGCCGGCTGCGGCCGGCGGCCGCGGGGCTGCTCGCGGCGGTGCTGGTGGCGCAGGCCGCGGCGGCGACGGCGTACGGGCACAAGGGCAAGCTGGCCGGGCTGGACGACTACCCGTCCTGGGGCCGGGCGCACACCGCGCGCGCCCGCGCCCTGGCCGGGGCGGAGGGCTGGCCGGCGTACCGGACGGACGCGGGCCGGCCGGCGCTGTCGGGCAACGACCCGGTGCTGCTGGGCGGTGAGGGCGGCGCATACTACAGCAGCCACACCCCGGACGTGTTCACGCGCACGATGACGGCGCTCGGCGCGGGCTCCACCTCGCGCGGGCGCAGCGTGCAGAGCCTGGACAATCCGGTGACGGACGCGCTGTTCGCGGTGGGCGCCCGGCTGAAGCCCGACGGCTCGGTCGCCCGGCCGGAGGCCCTGCCGCTGGTCACCGTCCAGCCGGCGGAGGCGGCCGGGGCGTACGGGGAGTCGCCGTTCGCCAACCAGGAGCTGCTGCTGGGCGCGAAGGTGTACGAGGACCCGGTCGCGCCCGGGGTGTGCCGGGCGGGGACGGAGGCGTTCCTGTGGGCGCCGGAGTACAACGCGACGGCCCGGCTGGCGGGCGGGCGCCCCTTCAAGCTGAACGGGAACCCGCCGAAGAACCGGGCGGCGCTCCAGTCGCTGGGGCTCTCGCGCGGGCCCGCCTCGAAGCTCGTCTTCGACCGCCCGGCCCCCGCCCGGTGGGCGCTGTCCTGCCTGGACGGCACCCGGCTGGGCGCGGCGGTGGCCGCGCTGCGGGCGAGGGCGGCCACCGGCGTGCGGGTCACCCCGTCGGGGCTGACCGCCACCCTGCCCCCGGGCAGCACGGGCACGGCGGTGGTGTCGGTGCCGGCCATCGCGGGCTGGAGCTGCGACGGCCGCCCGGGGCGATCCCGCCTCGGCCTGCTCGCCGTCCCGCTGGACGGCCGCACCACCACGGTGACCTGCGAGTTCAGCCCGCCGGGGCTGCCGGCCGGGGTGGCCGTGGCGGGGGTGTCCGTACTCGTGGCGGCCGGGGCGGCGCTGCGCCGCCGGCAGCGGGGCGCGGGCGCGGTGGTGTAGGGGTCCCCGGCGCGGCGGCCGGCGCGGCCGGCGCGGTCAGCGCACCTGGCCCAGCCATTGCAGGGTGCGCCGGATCTCCACCGGGAGGGGGTGCGCGGGGCCGTGGACGCGGTCGGCGTCGTAGAGGAGGCGGACCAGGGTGTCGTGGGCGGCGGGGCGGTCGCCGAGGGAGAGCAGCAGGTGCGCTATCCGCCGGCGGACCTCCAGCGGCAGGCCGGGGTCGGGGTTGGCGTAGTGGTTCTCGAACAGGGGCAGCAGCGAGCGGTACTCCGCGAGGGCCGCAGCGGGTTCGCCGAGCTGCTCCAGGCACTGGGCGGCGTCGTAGCGGAAGCGCAGCGACTGGGGGTCCCCGGCGGGGAACTGGTCGGCGAGGCGGCGCAGTTCGGGGAGGGCGCGGCGGTACTGGCCGTCGTCCATGAGGGTGGCGGCGTACTGCTTGCGCAGGCTGCGGACGACCGGGGAGTGCTCGCCGTGCTCGGCGGCGGCCGCGGGGAGGATGTTGCCGAGGATGTCCACGGCCTGGGTGAGCCGGCCCTGGTCCAGGAGCTTCCGGGCCTCGTCGACGGCGCCGGGGATGTCGGGGCGGGGCGGCGCCGGGGGCGCGGTCGGACGCGGGGGCACGGCGGCGGCCCGGTCGGGCCAGGGTGCCTGGGGGCGCAGGAAGGGCCGGGTCGGGTCGAGCGGGCCGGCCGGGTGGCGGCTGCCGGGGGCGGGGAGGAGCGGTACGAGGGCTTCGTAGACCTCCTGGGCGGAGCCGGGGCGGTCCTGGGGGTCCTTGGCGAGGAGGCGCAGCAGGACGGCCTCCAGTTCCGGGGGGATCTCCGGGCGCAGGGGGCGGACCGGGGCCGGGGGTTCGTAGAGGTGGCGGTGGAGGACGCCGAGGGCGGTGGTGCCGGCGAAGGGCACGCCGCCGCTGAGGAGTTCGTACAGCAGCACGCCGAGGGCGTACAGGTCGGTGTAGGGGCCGACGGCGCCGCCCATGGCCTGTTCGGGGGCCATGTAGGCGGGGCTGCCGATGGGTGAGCCGGTGCTGGTGAGGCGGGTGGTGTCGGTGTCCATCACGGAGGCGACGCCGAGGTCGAGGACGAGGACGGTCCCGTCGGGGCGGATCATCACGTTCCGCGGCTTGAGGTCGCGGTGGACGATCGGTACCGCGTGCACGGCGGAGAGCACCGCGCACAGCTGTGCCACGACGGCGACGGCCCAGGGCCAGGGGTAGGGGTCGTGCTCGGCGAGGTGGTCGGCGAGGTCGGAGCCCTCGACGTAGCCCATGACGAGGTACAGCTCGTCGCCGTCGCTGCCGGCGTCGTGGACGGTGACGAGGCCGGGGTGGTCGACCTGGGCGGTGACGCGGCATTCGCGTACGAAGCGGCGGCGCAGCTCCTCGGCGACGGTGCCGGGGCCGGCGACCTTGTCGGGGCGCAGCAGCTTGACGGCGACGCGGCGGTCGAGGCGGCGGTCGTAGGCGGTCCACACCTGGCCCATGCCGCCCTGGCCGAGGATGGTGGCGAGCTGGTAGCGCTCGCCGATGAGGCGTTCGGGTTCGGTCACCGCTGCGGGTCCTGGAACGCCGTGCTGTTCGGGTCCTGGTAGGGGCCGCCGGGCTGCGGGGGCCGCGGCGGGTTCTGCTGGCGCAGGAGTTCGCTGAGCTCGTCGAGTTCGGCGCGGACCTGGCCGAGGCGCGGGGGTGTGGCGGGCTGCTGCGGGGGCACGGGCGGCTGGGCGCCCTGCTGTCCGGCCGGCGGGTAGCCGTAGCCGGGGGTGGTCTGGTGCGGGGGCTGCGGCTGGTGGGGACCGGGCTGCTGGTGCTGGGCGTACGGGGCCTGCGGCGCGGACGGGTACCAGGGTGCGGGTGCCGGGGCGAGGGCCTTGGACTCGTGGTGCCTGATGTCGGCGACGAGGTAGTAGACGCAGATCGCGAAGCCGGTGAAGATCGAGCCACCGGCGCCGAGGTTGCCCTGCCAGCCGTCCGTCTTCTCGGTCGGGTCGAGCCCGATGAAGACGATCCACACGACGGACAGGACCAGGCTCAGCACGAGCAGGGCCCAGTCCAGGGACTTGCGGGTGAGGACGGCGAGCCGCAGCATCGAGCCCCAGGCGAAGAAACCGCAGCTGAGGACGGGCAGCGCCGTGAAGAGCACGCGCAGCGTCATCGCGGCCCCGGAGAGGGGCCGGTGGCCGTGGGGGCCTTGCTGCGGCGGGATGCCGGGGCCGTGCATCGGTGCTCCTGACGGGCCGTGCGGAAAGGTGACGGCTCGAAGCGTATACAGCGTTTCCGGCCGTTCGTGAGGGGATGGACCCAACCGTTGCAGGGTCGCAGCACGGTCACTGGGGTGTGACGCTGCCGTCCGAGAGTCCGTCGTAGAGGCCTTGTACGAGCTGCTCCCCCAGGCGTCCCGCCAGCCTCAGCGCGTCCTCGAACTCGGCGAGGGCCCGGAAGCGGGCTCCGTAGCGCCGCTGTTCGGCGGGGGGCAGCCGGGGCAGCTGGAGCCGGCGCACGTCGAGGCGGGTGGCGGTGGAGGCGTGGCTGCTGGCGCGGCGGGTGTTGGCGGTGCCGCGCAGGAACCCGGCGAGGAACCAGGGGTCGAGGGCGGCCGGGTCGGGGCGCAGCAGCTGGAGGTTGCGGCCGATGACGGCGCCGGCTCCGCTGGCGGGGTCCTCGGTGACGACGCGGGCGGCGGAGAGGGCGCCGACGACGGGGACGACGACGTCGCCGGGTTCGGCGAGGAGGGTCTCGGCGGTGTCGGGGCCGGGGGTGGCGGCGGTGCCGGAGGGGGCGGTTCCGGCGTAGACGTCGTACTCGGTGAGGACGGGCAGTCCGTCGGTGCCGGTGCCGGTTCCGGCGCGCAGCAGCAGGGCTCCGGCGCGGGCGAGTTCGCCGACGGTGGTCTGTGAGGGGGAGGCGGCCGCGGGCTGGGCGGGGGCCGGGCCGGTGCCGGCGGGGGTCGCGGGCGGCGGGGTGAGCCGGGCGGCGCGGGCGAGGGTGGCGTCGAGGCGGTCGCGTACGGCGGCCAGCTCGGCGAGGCCGCCGCCGGCGGCGGGCGGGGGCAGGTGGCGGGCGGGGGTGAGGTCGACGTCGTCGTCGAGGAGTTCGATGACGGGTACGACGCGGCTGACGCCGGGGGTCTCGGGGGTGGCGCCGGTGCGGTCGTACGCGGTCCAGGCGGCGAGGACGGCGTCGCGCACGTCGGGCCAGGGGGCCCGCGCCTGGGCCGGCCCGTCGGGGTCGAGACCGGCGGTGTCGAGGAGCAGCAGTCCGGCGGGGGCGGCGGCGCCGGGGGCGGGCTTGCGCAGCACCCACAGCTGGAGCGGGATCCCGTACGGGGGTGCGGCGCCGGCGGGGAGGGAGACGACGGCCCGCAGGGCGCCGCGGCGCAGCAGGTCGGCGCGGATGCGGCGGCCGGAGCGGCGGGCGGCGGCGGCGGGCGGCATGAGCAGCACGGCGGTGCCGCCCTCGCGCAGGCGGGCCAGGGCGTGCTGGATCCAGGCGAGTTCGGATTCGGTGCGGGCGGGGAAGCCGTACTCCCAGCGGGGGTCGTAGGCGAGTTCCTCGTGGCCCCAGTTGCGTTCGTTGAACGGGGGGTGGCAGAGCACGGCGTCGACGGCGGCGTCGGGGAAGGCGTCGGCGCGCAGGCTGTCGGCGGCGGCCGCGCGGACCTGGGCGGAGCCGTGCAGGGCGAGGCGGAGCGCGGCGAGCGCGGCCAGTTCGGGGGAGGCGTCCTGGGCGTGCAGGACGGTGGCGCCGACGAGGGCGCGCAGCGGGCTGCCGGTGCCGCAGGCGGGGTCGAGGGCGGTGCGGACGCCGGGTCCGGCGAGGCCGGCCATGAGGTCGGCGCAGCCTTCGGGGGTCAGGGTGTACTGGCGGGGGTTGGCCTCCAGGTGGCGGCCGAGGAGGAACTCGAAGGCCTGGCGGGCGCCGAGTCCGGCGGCGAGTTCGGCGACGGCCCGCAGCAGGGTGACGGCTCCGGCGGCGGGGCGCACGGTCACGGGGTGGCCGGCTCCGAGCCGGGCGGTGAGCGCTTCGTCCCGTACGGCGGGCAGCCGTTCGGCGAGCCGGTCGTCGGGGAGGGCGGCGAGCTCCAGCCACCGCGCGGGGCGGTCCCGTACGACGAGCAGTGCGGCGCCGGCTTCGACGAGGGCGGCGACGGCGCCGCCGGGGTGGGCGGTGACCTGCTGCCAGACGCGTTCGCGCAGGGGGACCTCGGCGAGCTTGCCCTGGGCCCGCAGCCACGCTTCGACTTCGGGCAGCGCGAAGGAGGGGCTGGTCTCGGTGCCGCCGACGGGCTTGGGGAAGCCGGGGTGGCGGCGTCGCCAGTTGCTCACGGCGGCCCGGCCGACCCCTGCGAGGCGGGCGATCTCGGCGGCGGTGACCTCGGGGACGTTCTCCTCCAGCATGCCGGGAGCATACCGGTGCACAGCCGGGAATCCACTTCACAGCGTGAATCCAATCCATGGTGTGAATCGTGTTGACTCGGTTCACAGCCTCTGTTGTGATGTTCCCGTCAACAAGCGGAGCACGCCGGCCGCCCCGAGAGATCCGAGACAGGAGCACACCCATGTCCCAGTCCTCCACCCCGCGCCCGCGCCACGGCCGAAGCGCCCGCCACCGCGTCCTCACGGGCGCCGGCGCGCTCGTCGCCCTCGTCGCACTCGCCGCCTGCACCGGGGGCGGCGGCACGAGCGGCTCCAAGGACACCGGCCCGAAGAAGCCGGCCGCGGCCGGCAACAGCCCCAAGGCGGGCGGCGGCCAGACGGCCGGCGGCAAGACGAGCGCGAAGCCGTCCGAGCCGAAGAAGGACGGCAAGAAGGCGGCGATGCGCGGCAGCGGCACCTTCCAGGCCGGCTCGGACCTCCAGCCCGGCACCTACCGCACCACCGGCAACAAGGGCCTGGGCTGCTACTGGGAGCGCGCCAAGGACGCCTCGGGCGAGGTCGAGTCGATCATCGCCAACGACAACGTCACCGGCACCAGCTACGTGACCATCGAGGCGGGCGACAAGCTCTTCAAGTCCAACGGCTGCAACGACTGGGAGACCGTCGACCCGAAGGCCGTCTCCGACGCCCCGAAGACCGAAGCCGCGGGCGACGGCGGCATGTTCAAGGTGGGCCTCGACCTCGCCCCCGGCACCTACAAGTCGAGCGGCCCCGCCGCGGGCTCGGCCGGCTGCTACTGGGAGCGCGCCAAGAACGCCTCTCACGACGTCGACTCCATCGCCGCCAACGACAACCCCACCGGCCCGGCCGTCGTGACCGTCTCCGCGCAGGACGGCTACTTCAAGACCACGGGCTGCGCGACGTGGAAGAAGTCCTGACTCCAGCGACGCCGGACACCCGCCGGATACCCTCCGGATCCTGAACGATCCCAGGGGGGGGACCAGCTCATGCGCACCACCACCATGCCCGCGGCCGTGTCCGCGGCCGCGACCGCACTCGCCCTCGCGGCCCTGCTGACCGCCACCGGCTGCGGCCCGGCGGCCGGCCCGGCGGCGCGGTCGTCCGCGGCGTCCGCGGCGTCCGCGAAGCCGGATCCGCTCGCGGGCAGGGACCCGGCCGCCGTCCTGCGCGCCGCGTACGAGGAGACGGCCAAGGCCGAGAGGAAGAACGCGGCCATCACGCGCACCATCGGCGACCGCGAGATCAGCGCGGCCCTGACCTTCGAGGGCGAAAGCGGCTGCTGGGGCAAGGTCACGGTCGCGCGCGCCGGAACCGGGGAGATCCTGATGGAGGACGGCCGGCTCTCCTTCAAGGGCGACGAGGGCTTCCTCAGGGACCACTTCAGGGACCCGACCGCCTCGTACCCCGACAGCGGCCAGGCGGCCTGGATCGACGCCAGGACCTCGGACCCCTCGGTCGCACACCTGCGCACCCTGTGCGCGGCGGCCCGGCCCGACCGGGCCTACCCGGCCGAGCCCACCGGCGTCCGCCGCGAGCCGGACGCCCGCCAGAACGGCAAGCCGGTGGCGGTGTTCAGGTCGAAGGCCCCCGACGGCGGCGAGATCACCGACCACGTCCTGCTGGACGCGGTGCCGTACCTGGTCAAGCACGCGCAACAGGGGCCGGACGCCGGCTCGGTCGAGTACACCGGCGTGCGCGGACCCGCCGGGACGGTGTCACAGACACCCCCTAGTCTCGGATCCTGAGTCGTAGTCACCGGTCCACGGGGGAATCCAGATGCGCAGCCGTACGAAGACCACCACGTCGGCACTGGCCGCCGCGGCCCTGATCGGCGGCGGCCTGGCGGCGTGCGTGCCCGCCGACGGCCGGGCCTCCGACGTCGGCGGCCGGGCCCGCGCCTCCCAGTCGCCCGGAGCGTCCGCCTCCGGGCCCGCCTCGCCGTCGGCCACCTCGGACGCCAAGGGCGAGCGGGCACTGGCCGACCTGTCGGGGGCGGAGATCCTCACCCGGGCCGGCGAGGCCACCCGCAAGGCGCAGTCCCTGCACGTCACGGCCACCGTGGAGTACGAGGCCAAGCCGATGCGGATCGACCTCTCCCTCGACAAGAAGGGCAACTGCAACGGCGCCGTCCGCCTCGACGGCATGGGGAAGATGGACATCATCAAGTCCCCCGACCTCGTCCACTTCCGCGGCGACGCCGACTACTGGCGGGGCGCCGCCAAGCAGAAGCACGCCTCGCAGAAGCAGACGGACCAGATGGTCGCCGTGCTCGCGGACCGCTGGGTCAAGCTCCCCGCCACCGACCCGCGCGCCGCCCCGATGACCGGCAGCTGCAACCTCGGAAAGCTGACGGACGACCTCGGCAAGGGCAGCCCGCTCGCCCGCAAGGGGGAGACGGGCAGCGTCGACGGCACACCGGCGCTGTCCGTCACCTCCCCCGCCCGGCAGGGCACCCAGACCGACTGGGTCGCGACGCGGGGCACGCCGTACATCCTGAAGTCGTCGATCAGCGGCGACACGACCGGCGCCCTCACGTTCTCGGCCTTCGACGTCCCGGTCGACACCGCCTCCCCGAAGGACTCCGACGTCCTGGACCTCTCCAAGACGGGCGGCGCGGTGGGCGAATCGGTCTGACCCGCCCTCCCGCTCAGCCGCCTCCGGCCCGCCGGACGTGCAGGTGACCGCTGAGCGGGAACTCCGGCGGCGCCGCGGGAAGAACGGCGCGGAAGAGGTAGCCGCTCTTCTCCGCCACCCGGCAGGAGGCCCCGTTGTCCTCCTGGTGCAGCAGGTCGAGGCGTTCCAGCCCGGAGCCGGCGAAGGTCTCGAACGCCCAGACCGTCAGCGCCTCCAGGGCGCGCGGGGCGACGCCCCGGCCCCGCGCCGCGGCGGCCGTCCAGTAGCCGACCTCGGCCGAAGCGCCGTCCGGCACTGGCCGCTTGAGGACCGCACCGCCCACCAGCCGGCCCGGCCCGCCCCCGGGCCCGGCCTCCAGCACCGCGAAGGCGAACCGCAGGCCCGCCTCCCGGTCCCGCCGCTGCCGCGCCACCCAGCGCAGCCCGCCGGCCGCGTCGTCCAGGGGCTCGGCGGTCCAGCGCCGCAGGAACGGATCGGCGTACGCCTCCACCAGCGCGGGGACGTCGTCCTCGCGCCAGGGCCGCAGCGACAGGGCCGGGAAGTCCGCCGTCGCGGCGGACTCCAGGGTCGTCGACGTGTTCATCGGCCGATGATACGCACGGGCGCGCGCTACGAGCCGAGGATCGTGGTGAGGAACTCGCCTGTCCAGGCCAGCAGTTCGCGGCCGACCAGCGGCTTGCCGCCGACCTTCGCCGTCTTCGGCCGAGGCACCAGCACCTGGGAGGTGGCCGGCTTGAGGACCGTCCCCGGGTACAGGCGCTTGAGGCGCAGCTCCTGCGACTCGCGCAACTCCACCGGCCCGAAGCGGATGTTCGGCCCCTGGAGGGTGATGTCCCCGACCCCGCAGGCCCGCGCCAGCATCCGCAGCCCCGCCACCAGCAGCAGGTTCTCCACCGGCTCCGGGAGCTTGCCGTAGCGGTCCGTCAGCTCCTCCCGCACGGCCTTGATGTCGGCCTCGGAGTTCGCCGCCGCGATGGACCGGTACGCCTGCAGGCGCAGCCGCTCGCCGGGCGCGTAGTCGTGCGGGACGTGCGCATCGACCGGCAGCTCGATCTTCACCTCCAGCGGCGGCTCCTCCTGCGCCCCGCCGCCCTCGACGGCGGCCCGGTAGTCGGCCACGGCCTCGCCGACCATCCGGATGTACAGGTCGAAGCCGACGCCCGCGATGTGCCCGGACTGCTCGCCGCCCAGCAGGTTGCCCGCGCCGCGGATCTCCAGGTCCTTCATCGCCACGTACATGCCGGCGCCCATCTCGGTGTGCTGGGCGATGGTGGCCAGCCGCTCGTGCGCGGTCTCCGTCAGCGGCTTCTCCGGCGGGTACAGGAAGTACGCGTACCCACGCTCGCGGCCGCGCCCGACGCGGCCGCGCAGCTGGTGCAGCTGGCTCAGGCCGAAGTTGTCGCCGCGCTCCACGATCAGGGTGTTGGCGTTGGAGATGTCGATGCCGGACTCGACGATGGTCGTGGAGACGAGGACGTCGAACTTCTTCTCCCAGAAGTCGACCACGACCTGCTCCAGGGCCTGTTCCGACATCTGGCCGTGGGCCGTCGCGATCCGCGCCTCGGGCACGATCTCGCGCAGCTTCGCGGCCGCCCGGTCGATGGACTCGACCCGGTTGTGGATGTAGAAGCACTGGCCCTCGCGCAGCAGCTCGCGCCGGATCGCGGCGCCGATCTGCTTCTCCTCGTACGGGCCGACGAAGGTGAGCACCGGGTGGCGCTCCTCCGGCGGGGTGGTGATCGTCGACATCTCGCGGATGCCGGTCACCGCCATCTCCAGGGTGCGCGGGATCGGGGTCGCCGACATGGTCAGCACGTCGACGTTGGCGCGGAGCTTCTTCAGCTGCTCCTTGTGCTCGACGCCGAAGCGCTGCTCCTCGTCGACGATGACCAGGCCCAGGTCCTTGAACTTCGTCTCCTGCGAGAACAGCCGGTGGGTGCCGATGACCACGTCCACCGAGCCCTCCTTGAGGCCCTCCAGGGTGGCCTTGGACTCGGTGTCGGTCTGGAAGCGGGACAGCGCCTTCACGTTGACCGGGAACTGGCTGTAGCGCTCGGAGAAGGTCCCGAAGTGCTGCTGGACGAGGAGGGTCGTGGGGACCAGGACGGCCACCTGCTTGCCGTCCTGCACCGCCTTGAAGGCGGCCCGCACCGCGATCTCCGTCTTGCCGTAGCCGACGTCGCCGCAGATCAGCCGGTCCATCGGGACAGACTTCTCCATGTCCTCCTTGACCTCGGCGATGGTGGTGAGCTGGTCGGGCGTCTCCGCGTACGGGAAGGCGTCCTCCAGCTCGCGCTGCCAGGGGGTGTCCGGGCCGAAGGTGTGGCCGGGGGCCGCCATGCGCGCGCTGTACAGCTTGATCAGGTCGGCGGCGATCTCCTTGACGGCCTTCTTCGCCCGCGCCTTGGTCTTCGTCCAGTCGGCGCCGCCGAGCCGGTGCAGGGTCGGGGCCTCTCCGCCCACGTACTTGGTGACCTGCTCCAGCTGGTCGGTGGGGATGTACAGGCGGTCGCCGGGCTGGCCTCGCTTGGCCGGCGCGTACTCGACGAGGAGGTACTCGCGGGTGGCGCCCTGCACGGTGCGCTGCACCATCTCGACGTAGCGGCCGACACCGTGCTGCTCGTGCACGATGTAGTCGCCGACCTCCAGGGTGAGCGGGTCGATGGACTTGCGGCGCCGGGTCGGCATCCGGCCGAGGTCCTTGGTGGCGGTGCGCTGCCCGGTCAGGTCGGTCTCGGTGAGGACGGCCAGCTTCAGCGCCGGGTCCACGAAGCCGTTGTCGATCGAACCGCAGGCGACGTGGACGATGGAGGGCTCGAGCGCCTCCAGCCGGGGCTCCAGCCGGGCGGCGATGCCCTCGCCGCCGAGCACCTCGACGGTGCGGGCGGCCGGGCCGTGGCCCTCGGTGAGGTAGACGGTGTGCCAGCCGTCGGCGATCCAGCCCTTGGTGTCGGCGAGGGCGCGGGCGGTGTCGCCCCGGTAGGCCTCGGGGGCGTGCATGCCGAGCTTCAGCACGTCGCCGCCCGCCATGTCCTCGTCGCCTGCCGCGAAGGGGGACACCGACCACCACATCATGCCGATCTCGCCGGCGTGCTCGCGTACGTCCGCGATCCCGCGCAGCGAGGCGGCGCCGACGTCGATGGGTGCCTCGCCGCCGCCGGCGGTGGCCGCCCACGAGGCCATCAGGAACTCCTGCGAGGTCGCCACCAGGTCGGCGGCGCGGGTGCGGACCCGCTCCGGGTCGCAGACGACGGCCATCGCCCCGGCCGGCAGGACGTCGATGAGCAGCTCCATGTCGTCGACGAGGACCGGGGCGAGGGACTCCATGCCCTCGACCGCGATTCCCTCGGCGATCTTGTTGAGCAGTTCACCGAGTTCGGGGTGCTCCTCGGCGAGCGCCGCTGCCCGCTCGCGGACCTCGTCCGTGAGCAGCAGCTCGCGGCAGGGCGGGGCCCACAGGCCGTGCTCGGCGATCTCCAGCGAGCGCTGGTCGGCGACCTTGAAGTAACGGATCTCCTCGACCTCGTCGCCCCAGAACTCCACGCGCAGCGGGTGCTCCTCGGTGGGCGGGAAGACGTCGAGGATGCCGCCGCGCACGGCGAACTCGCCGCGCTTCTCGACCAGCTCGACGCGGGAGTACGCGGCCGCCGCCAGGGCCTCGGTGATCACGCCGAGGTCGGTGGTGTCACCCTGCCGCAGGCTCACCGGAAGCAGGTCCCCGAGCCCCTTGACCTGCGGCTGGAGCACGGAGCGGATGGGGGCGACGACCACCGAGACGGGCCCGGCCGCCGGGTCGTCCTTGCTCGGGTGCGCGAGCCGGCGCAGCACGGCGATCCGGCGGCCGACGGTGTCGCTGCGCGGGCTGAGCCGTTCGTGCGGCAGCGTCTCCCAGGCCGGGTAGTCGACCACCTCGTCGGGGGGCAGCAGGGAGCGCAGCGCGGCGGCGAGGTCCTCCGCCTCGCGGCCGGTGGCGGTGACCGCGAGGACGGTCCGGCCGGTGCGGGCGGCCAGCGCGGCGATGGCGAAGGGCCGGGCGGCGGGCGGGCCGACGAGGTCCACGTGCATGCGGTTGCCGTCCCCGGCCGCGGTGACCGCCTCGGCGAGGGCGGGATCCCGGGTGACGGCGTCGAGCAGTCCGTGCAGGCTCATGAGACAGGCTTTCCATCCGGTGAGGGGCGAGGGGTGCCGGGGGCAACGCGAAGGGCCCGACACGTGAACGGGCCGGGGGTTCCCACCCTATGACGCCGCTCCCCCGGCCGCGCGGGGCATTGCGGTCCCGCGGGGGCGTGGCGGGGACCGGGGGTCGTCCGCGGCGGGGGCCCGGGGCCGTCCCCGGCGGGGAACAGGGGGGCGGAGGGAGGCATTCCGGTCAGGGGTGAGAATCTGTCCGGATGCCGATATCCGGAAGCCCCCCGAGCACCGGCGACCGCATCACGGGCGACCGCGCCGGGCGGGCCGCGCGCCGGGCACCGTACGCACTCGCCGCCGCGCTGTTCCTCGCGTACGCGGTGCTCTCGGTGACCCGGTACCGGCGGATGGAGGAGGGCTCCTGGGACCTCGGGATCTTCGAGCAGGCGGTCAGGGCCTACGCCTGGCTCCGGCCGCCCCTGGTCGACCTGAAGGGGCCGGGCTTCAACATCCTCGGCGACCACTTCAGCCCGGTCATCGCCCTGATCGCCCCGCTCTACCGGGTCTTCCCGACCCCCGTCACCCTCCTGGTGGTGCAGGCGGCCCTGATCGCGCTGTCCGCGCTGCCCGTCACCCGCGCCTCGGCGAAGCTCCTCGGGCAGGCCCGGGGGCTCGCGCTCGGGGCGGCGTACGGGCTGTCCTGGGGGATCCAGCGGGCCGTGGAGTTCGACTTCCACGAGATCTGCTTCGCCGTACCGCTGCTGGCCTTCGCCCTGGAGGCGCTGCTCGCGCGCCGCTGGCGGGCCGCCCTGGGCTGGGGGCTGCCGCTGCTGCTGGTCAAGGAGGACCTCGGGCTCACCCTGGCCGCCCTGGCCCTCGTCACCGCCTGGCGGGCCCGGCGCGCCGACCCGCGGGCCGCACGGCTCGCGGCGGCCGTCGCCGTGGCCGGGGCGGCCGCCGCGGCACTGGTGTTCACCGTGGTGATCCCCGCCTTCGCCGCCGACGGCTACGCCTACTGGGAGAAGCTCGGCGGGGGCGAGGGCGGGGCCGGCGGCGGCCCGCTGAGCGGCCTCGGCACGAAGCTGACCACCCTCGGCTGGGTGCTCGTCCCCACCACCGGGCTCCTGGCGCTGCGCTCCCCGCTGCTGCTGGTGGCCGTGCCGACGCTGGGCTGGCGGTTCCTGTCGGGTGACCCGCACTACTGGTCCACCGACTACCACTACAGCGCCGTCCTGATGCCGGTCGTCGCCCTGGCCCTGGCCGACGCCCTCGACACCGCCCGGCGCAGCCCCCGGCCGCGGGTGCGGGCGTACGCCCACCAGCTGCCCGGCGCCGTGCTCGCCGCCGCCCTCGCGCTGAGCGCGACCAGCCTGCCGCTGGCCCGGCTCGGCGAGCGGTCCGCGTACGCGAAGCCCGCGCGGGTGGCCGCCGTCGAACGGCTGCTGGCGCAGATCCCGGACGGGGTGCGGGTGGAGGCCGGCCACGGGCCGCTGACCCGGCTGACCTCGCGCTGCCAGGTGTACTGGATCGGCGGCACCGAGGGGGTGCTGCCGGCCTTCCTGGTCTACGACGCCTCCGACGGCGGGGCCGGCGACCCCGTCGCCTTCGCCGAGCGGCTGCACCCGGGGTCGCGCTTCGCGCTGATGGGCGAGGCGGGCGGGTACGTCCTGCTCCAGCGGATGCTGTGAGCGCCCGGGCCGCCGGGGCCCTGGTCTGCCGGCCCCTCGGCCCCTGGGCAGCTGAGCCGCCGGGCCGCCGGCGGACGACGCCGGCCCCGGGCCGTCCCTGCGGACGGTCCGGGGCCGGCGCGTTCCCCCGTGCTTCCCCCGTACGACCGCCCCGCTACTCGCTGGCGATCGCGTTCAGGACGTTCATCCGCCCCGCCCGGAAGGCCGGGACCAGTGCGGCGAACAGGCCCACCAGGGCCGAGCCGGCGAAGACGCCGATGATGGTCGGCCACGGGATCTCCAGCACCTTCAGCCCCTGGAGGGCGAGGAGCTGCTGGGCGGTGGCACCCCAGCCCATGCCCAGGCCGAGGCCCAGCAGGGCGCCGAAGAGGGCGATGACCACCGACTCCAGGCGGATCATGCGGCGCAGCTGCCGGCGGGAGAGGCCGATGGCGCGCATCAGGCCGATCTCGCGGGTCCGCTCGACCACCGAGAGGGCCAGGGTGTTCACGACACCCAGCACCGCGACGATGATCGCGAGGGCGAGGAGCCCGTAGACCATGTTGAGCAGCTGCCCGACCTGGTCCTTGAGGTCCTGCTTGTAGTCGGTCTGGTTGAGCACCTTGTACTGCGGGTACTCGGCCATGGCCGCCTTGAGCGCCGTGTACGCGCTGTCGGCCTGCCCCTTCTCGGCCTTGGCCAGCAGCATGAACGGGCGGGCCAGCCGGTCGGCCGGGACGTTGGCCTCGGCGGTCGCGGTGCTGATGTACTTCACGCCCTTGTCGAGGTTGCCCTCGTCCGAGGTGATCGCGGCGACCTTCAGCCTGGTGGTCTTGCCGCCGTTGAAGGCGACCGTCAGCTCGTCGCCGACCTTGACGTGGTGCTTGTCGGCGTAGAGGGAGCCCACCGCCATGGAGCCGGCCGCGTACGCGTCCTGGTGCGCGCCCGCGACCATCTTGCGGCGCACGTCCTGCGCGTACGTCGGGTCGGTGACGCTGAGCTGGTCCTGGGCGGACGTGCCGTCCGGGGCGGTGATCTTCGCCTCGACCTCGCGGTACGCGGTGACGTGGTCCAGGCCCTTGGTGGACCGCATGGCCTGCTCGGCCTGCGGCATCATCGGCTGACCGCCCTGCGAGGCGACGATGTAGTCCGCGCCGACGCTGCGGTCGAGCTCGTCGGTGGCGGAGGCCACCATGGAGGAGCCGACCACCGACAGGCAGGCGACCAGCGCCAGTCCGATCATCAGCGCGGCGGCCGTGGCACCGGTGCGGCGCGGGTTGCGCAGCGCGTTGCGCTCGGCGAGCCGGCCGACGGAGCCGAAGGGCCGCAGCACCGGGGCGGCGAGCACCCGGACCACGACGCCGGCCAGCAGCGGGCCGATCACGATGAAGCCGATCAGGCTGAACAGCACGCCGACGGCCAGCCACAGCGAGCCCGCGGAGGCCTTGTCGGCGGCCGCGGCGAGGAACAGGGCCGCCCCGCCGATGCCCGTGAGCAGCAGGCCGAGGGCCGCGCGGACCCTGCCGGCCTTCTTGTCGCCGGGGGTTCCGGCGTCGCGCAGGGCGGCCATCGGGGACACCTTGCCGGCCCGGCGGGCCGGGACGTAGGCGGCGACGACGGTGACGACGATGCCCAGGACCAGGCCGACGGCCGGGGTCGTCCACTTGACCGTCAGGTCGGCGGTGGACAGCCGCATGCCCATCTGGCCCATCAGCTTCATCAGCCCGACGGCCAGGCCCACGCCCGCCGCGACTCCCGCGAGGGAGCCGACGACGCCGAGCAGGAACGCCTCGATGAGGACCGAGCGGTTGATCTGGCCCCGGTCGGAGCCGATGGCGCGCATCAGGCCGATCTCGCGGGTGCGCTGGGCGACCAGCATCGAGAAGGTGTTGAAGATCAGGAAGATGCCGACGAGGAAGGCGATGCCGGCGAAGCCGAGCATCACGTACTTCATGACGTCGAGGAAGCCCATGTCCTTCTTGTTGGCGGCCGCGGCTTCCTTGGCGGTCTGGACCTTGTACGTGTCCGCGCCGACCGCGGCCGCCACGTTCTTCTTCAGCTGTTCGTGCGTCACGCCGTCCTTGGCGGTGACGTTGACGTGGGTGAACGTGCCCGGGGCGCCGAGCAGCTTCTCCTGGGCGGTGGCGGTGTCGAAGTAGACGATGGCCGCGCCCGGGTTGGTCACGGTGAAGGAGGCGATACCGCTGATCTTCGCCCGGACGTCACCGGTGACGGCGATGGTGCGCAGCTCGTCGCCGAGCCTCAGCTTGTGCTTGTCGGCGGTGTCGGCGTCGACCATCACCTCGGTGGGGCCGCGCGGGGCGTGGCCGGAGGTGATCTTCATCGACTTGAGCTCGTTGTCGTTCCAGTTGCCCGCGATGGTCGGGGCTCCGGTGGTCGACCCCATGTTCTCGTTCTTGGAGTTGACGACGGTGACGGCCATCGAGACGACGCCGCCCTCGGCGGACTTCACGCCCTCGGCGGCACGGACCTTCTCCACGACCGAGCCGGGCAGGGACTCCGGCCTGCCGCGGGCCGAGACCTCCTCGCCCTCCTCGGCTTCCTTGGGGCTGACGGTGACGTCGGAGCTGGTGACGGCGAACAGCTTGTCGAAGGTGGTGTTCATGGTGTCCGTGAACACCAGGGTCCCGCAGACGAAGGCGACCGACAGCAGCACGGCGACCGCGGAGAGCGCCATCCTGCCCTTGTGCGCGAGGAAGTTGCGCCGCGCGGTCTTCATCACGGTCACGAGGTCCGCCCGCGCGCGTCGAAGTCCTTCATCCGGTCGAGCACCTGGTCGGCGGTGGGCCCGTACATCTCGTCGACGATGCGGCCGTCGGCGAGGAAGATGACGCGGTCCGCGTAGGAGGCGGCGACCGGGTCGTGGGTGACCATCACGATGGTCTGGCCCAGCTGGTCGACGGACTGGCGCAGGAAGCCGAGGACCTCGGCGCCGGCCCGGGAGTCCAGGTTCCCGGTCGGCTCGTCGCCGAAGATGATCGCCGGGCGGGCCGCGAGGGCGCGGGCGACCGCCACGCGCTGCTGCTGTCCGCCGGACAGCTCGGTCGGGCGGTGCTTGAGGCGGCCCGCGAGACCGACCGTCTGGACGACCCGGTCCAGCCACTGCTGGTCCGGCTTGCGGCCCGCGATGTCCATGGGGAGGGTGATGTTCTCCAGGGCGTTGAGCGTCGGCAGCAGGTTGAACGCCTGGAAGATGAAGCCGATCTTGTCCCGGCGCAGCTGGGTGAGCTTCTTGTCCTTCAGGCCGGTGATCTCGGTGTCCTCCAGGTGGATCTGCCCGCCCGTCACCGTGTCCAGCCCGGCCAGGCAGTGCATCAGCGTGGACTTGCCGGAGCCGGAGGGGCCCATGATCGCGGTGAACTGGCCGCGGTGGATGTCCACGTCCACGTGGTCGAGGGCGACGACGCGGGTCTCCCCGGAGCCGTAGGCCTTGACGACCTGGCGCGCCCGGGCCGCGACGGAGTTCTGTCCCCCGCCGCTCCCGTGCCTGGTCTCGGTCATCGCCGTTGTCACGGTGCTGTCTCCCCTGTTGGTGTGCCTGTGCTCGTGCTCGTGCTCGTGCTCGTGCTCGTGCTCGTGCTCGTGCTTGTGCTGCCGGTGCGGCCGGCGCGTACGTGGCCGGTATGTGCGTGGCCGATATCCGTACGGCCGCCGTCGAAGTCTGCGGTGCGGGGGGTGCCGGGCGCGCTGGTGCCCATCGCCGTATCCACCGGGGGGTTAACCCCACCCCCACCCACCGGCGGACCCGCTCGTATGAACCAGTTAAGGACCTCGCGGGCCTTTCGGCCTCCTCCGCCGGGACGAACGTCCCCTGGGCCCAAATGCTGATCCACCCCTAGGGGTTGTCCGCCCTGCGACGGACCTGGGGTAGGGGACACGGAGGGCTCGGGCGTCCGTGAGACGGGGATTCCGCCCGGAGCGGCCCGGTGAGATGGTGTTCCCCGCAGACGAGGGGAACGCCGTGGAAGCAGGAGAAAACCGGGCGAAAGGCTCCACGGAAGCTTCCGCGGAGGGCACGGCGGACCCCGTCGGCCACCCCGGAGGAAGCCCGGGGGTCCCGGAGTCCGGCCCCGAGGCCGTGCCGGGTCCGGCCGGCCCCGGACGGCCGCCCACCCGGGTCGTGGTGGCGCTGATGCTGAACATGGCCCTGGTCGCGCTCGACAGCACGATCGTCTCCACCGCCGTCCCGCAGATCGTCGGGGACCTCGGCGGGTTCGCCGTCTTCTCCTGGCTGTTCTCCGGCTACCTCCTCGCCGTCACCGTCACCCTGCCCCTCTACGGCAAGCTCAGCGACACCTTCGGCCGCAAGCCCGTCCTCCTCTTCGGCACCACCCTCTTCCTGGCCGGCTCCCTGCTGTGCGCGTCCGCCTGGAACATGGCCGCGCTCATCGCCTTCCGCGTCGTCCAGGGGCTGGGCGGCGGAGCCCTGCAGAGCACCGTGCAGACCCTGGCCGCCGACCTCTACCCGCTGCGCGAACGCCCCCGCATACAGGCCCGGATGACCACCGTGTGGGCGAGCTCCGCCCTGCTCGGCCCGGCCCTCGGCGGGGTGCTGGCCGGGTACGCGGGCTGGCGCTGGACGTTCCTGATCAGCGTGCCGCTGGCCGGGCTGGCCCTCGGGCTGACCGCCCGCCACCTCGTGGAACCCGTACGCTCCCCAGGCCGCCGGGGCCCCGTGGACTGGGCCGGGGCCCTCGCCGTCTTCGCCTGCGGCGGGCTGCTGCTCTTCGCCCTGGTCCAGGGCGGCGTGGCCTGGCCCTGGCTGTCGGCGCCCTCGCTGGCGCTGCTGGGCGCGAGCGTGGTCCTGGCGGCGGTGGTCGTCCGGGTGGAGCGCCGGGCCGCGGAGCCGATCCTGCCCGGCTGGGTGTGGCGCCGGCGCACCATCGCCGCCGTGAACCTGGCGATGGCGGCGCTCGGGCTGCTGATGGTCGCCCCGATGGTGTTCATGCCGATGTACGCCCAGTCCGTGCTCGGGCTCGGGCCGGTCGGAGCCGGGCTGCTGACCGCCCTGATGACGCTGAGCTGGCCGCTGTCGGCCGCCCTCTGCCAGCACGTGTACCGGCGCATCGGCTTCCGCGACACCGCCGCCCTGGGCGTCGGGCTGGGGTCGGCGGTGCTGTTCGCCTTCACCCTGCTGCCGTACCCGGCGCGGCCGTGGCAGCCCGCGCTGGTGATGCTGCTGCTGGGCGCCGCCCTCGGGCTGTTCCAGCTGCCGCTGGTGGTCGGGGTGCAGTCCACGGTGGGCTGGGCCGAGCGGGGCACCACGACGGCCTCGGTGCTGTTCTGCCGCACCGTCGGGCAGAGCGTGGGGGCCGCGCTGCTGGGGGCGGTGGCCAACGCGACCGTCGCCGCCCGGCTGGCGGGGGCGCCGCTGCCGGGGCTGCCGGAGCGCCTCGACGACGTGTCGCGGGCCCTGGCGGAGCCGGGCGGGCTGTCGCCGGCCGCCGCCGAGCACCTGCGGGCCGCGGTGGCGGCCGCGGTGGAGCACATCTTCCTCGGCGCGACGGCCGCCGGGGTGGCGGCGGTGCTGGTGCTGCTGCTGGTGGCGCCGCGCAGGTTCCCGGTGCTGCCGGAGCACGACTAGCCGAGGTGCGCACCCCTCCGCCCGCGCGTCGGGTTGTCATGTTCGGGCCCAGTGGGTGACCCTCTTGCCCAGGACCGCATCCGGGGGGACGTATGGCATCCGCACTCTTCGCGCTCGCGTTACTGGCCGCCCTGGCCGGGCCGGTGGCCCTGCGCCTGCGCCGCAGGCCGGGCTTCGTCACCGGCCGCGACGGCCGGCTCTCCACCTCCACCACCCTGGCGCTGGCCTGGACGGTGCTCCTGGTCTGGCTGCTGCTCGCGATCCTCGCGTACGGGCTCACGGCGGGCGGCGGCGTCTCCTACTTCCGCGGCACCGGCTCCGGCTCCGACGGCCCGCTGTCGTCCCTGACCTCGGTGTACCTGCCGCTGCTCGGGGGCCCGTACGCGGCCCTGATCGCGGCGAAGGCGGTCGTCGGCTTCCGCCTGGAGAGCGGCAGCATGGCCAAGCCGGCCCCCAAGCCCACCCCCGGCGGCCGCCGCCCGCTGCGGGAGCTGATCGCGAACGACAGCGGCCGGACCGACCTGGTGGACCTCCAGTACGTGGCCCTGAGCGCGGTCACGATGCTCTACGTCGTCCTCTTCTTCCTCTCCGACGTGGGCGGCGGGCTCCCCCGGCTGCCCGGCGAGATCTGGGCGCTGACCGGCGCTCCGGCCGGGGCCTACCTGCTCAACAAGATGGCCACCCGCCCCAACCCGGTGATCACCGACGTCACCCTCACTCCCGAGGGGCTGCTGCGGGTGGAGGGCGGCGGTTTCACCGAGCCCCGCCTCACGGTGGACGGCACCCCGGTCGAGGCGACGCCGGATCCGGCGACGGGCGCCCTGACGGCCCGGCTGCCGCAGCCGGCGAAGCCGCCGTTCACGGTGGTGGTCGTCGCGCGCGGGCTGCGCAGCGACCCGTACCGCTACGAGGGCGCCCCGGCCCCCGCACCCGCACCGGCGGTGCCGGCGGCCCCCGCGCCCACACCCGTGGCACCGGCGGCCCCCGCGCCCGCGACACCGACGCCGACGCCGACGCCGACGGCATGACGAGGGGCCCGGCACCCCCGGGTGCCGGGCCCCTCGTCCGTTCGTCAAGCCAAGATCAGCCGATCGTGCGGAACGGGGAGTCGAAGTAGTCGGACTCCTCCTCGGCGCTGTCGGAGGCGTCGCTGTCGGCCGGCTGCTGCACGGGGGCCTGGGCGGCGTCCTCGCGCTTGTCCTTCTCGCCCGGCTCGGCGGGCTTCGCCTGCTGGTCGGATTCGAAGGCGACGGCGGAGGCCTCGAAGTCGCCCGCCTTCTCACCCGGGCCCGCGGCCGCGACCGGCTCGCCCTCGCAGTTCTTGTTGTCGAAGAACAGGGCCACCTTGTCGGTCTCGTTGACGGCTTCCTCGATCGGGGCGTCGGTCACGGCCAGCGCGTGGCACTTGTCCTCGGCCAGGTCGCTCACCTGCCCGGTCTTGCTTTCGCCGTTCTGCTGGAAGCTGTAGCTGAGGGCCTTGCCGTCGTCCGCGAGGGCGGTGGCGGCGGCCGGCAGGACGAGGGTGAGGGCTCCGGCGAGGGCTACGGCGGTGGTGCGAAGACGCATGAGGGGGGTTCCGTTCTTCTCTTCCGCGGGCGGATGCCGGTCCGGTGGCATCCGGGAGGGAGCGTAGGAGCGCGACGCGTTGGAGAAACCTTTCCTCGAGGGGAGCGCGCCCCGAGGTTCACCCACCCTGCCCCCCCACGGGCTCAGCCCGCCTCCCCATCCGGGGGGATCCGGTTCACCCGCCATCCCTCGGGGGTCTCGGTCAGCGTCAGGGTCCCGATCCAGTCCATCCCGCCCTCGGGGTACTCCCATTCGGCCGGGTCCGCCAGCACCTCCGGCAGCGCCTCGCGCGGCACCACCCCACCCGGCTGGAAGCCCGGAGTGCCGTCGGGCGCGGCCCACGGGACCACCCGGCGCACCTCGATCCACCCCCGGTCGACGAGGTCGAGCAGGATCGGGGCCAGCTCGGCGGCCGGCAGCTCCTTGTCCTCCTCGGCCAGGTCGCCCCAGACGCCGGGCAGGATGTCGATCTCGAAGGCGTTGATCATGAAGGCCCGCTGGCTCTCGGTCAGCGACTCCCACTCGCGGCTCACGCGCCCTCCCCCTTGTGCCGGGCGTAGTAGCGCGCCACCCGGGCCCGGTTGCCGCAGGCCGACGCCACGCACCAGCGGCGGCGCGGGTGCGCCGGCAGGAACAGCAGCACGCAGTCGGACGCCTCGCACTCGCGCACCGCCATCACCCGGGGGTCCGTCACCAGCTCCACCACGGCCTCCGCGAGCTCGGCGGCGAGCCGCTGCGCGGGGGCGGCCTCCCGGTACGGGGCCGCCGTCATGCCGGTCAGCGCGGTCCAGGCCAGCTCGGTGCGGGCCGGGGCGGCGGCGAGGACCTCGTTGAGCGCGGCCAGCGCACCGGACGGGGGCCGCTCACCGCGCCGGGCGGCGGCCAGCAGCGGCCCGGCCGCCTCCCGCACGGCGTGCGCGGCGGCCACCTCGGCCTCCCCGACCTCGGCGACGCGGCTCAGCCGCCCGGGCTCCTCGGCCAGCCAGGCGGCGAGTCCCGCCCGGTCGGCGATGAGGTCGCCGGCCCCGGCGGGCCGGGTGTTCAGCAGGTCGAGGGCGAGGGGCTCGCCCAGCAGCGGGAACAGGTTCACGCCGCTAATGCTAGCAACACCACTTGACCCATTAGCCGCAGCTGCCGCAGACTAATGCCACCGAAGCCCAAGGAGGCATGTGATGATCGCTCACCACACCGTCGACGTGGACGGCGTGACCGTCGCCTACCGCGAGAGCGGCCCGGCCGACGGCCCGGTCCTGCTGCTCCTGCACGGCTTCCCCACCGCCTCGCACCAGTTCACCCGCCTCATGGACGCGCTCGCCGGCACCCCGTACCGGCTGATCGCCCCCGACTACCCCGGCTTCGGCCGCACCACCGCCCCGCACGGGTTCACGTACACCTTCGACCGGCTCGCCGACATCGTGGAGGGCTTCACCGACGCCCTCGCCCTCGACCGCTTCGCCCTGTACGTCTTCGACTTCGGCGCCCCCGTCGGACTGCGGCTCGCCACCCGCCGCCCCGACCGCGTCACCCACCTGATCGTCCAGAACGGGAACGCGTACGACGAGGGCCTCTCCGACGCCGCCCGTGAGTTCGCCGGCCTGCGCCGCGAGGTCCCCGGCAACGAGGAGCGCGTCCGCGCCCTGTTCACCGAGGAGGGCACCCGCTTCCAGTACGAGACCGGCGTCGCGGACCCCGCCCTGATCTCCCCCGACAACTGGACCCTCGACGTCCACTACCTCGGGCTGCCCGGCCGCGCCGACGCCCAGGCCGACCTCGCCTTCGACTACGCCTCGAACTTCGCCCACTACCCCGCATGGCAGACCTGGCTCCGCACGGCCGCCGTCCCGGTCCTCGTCGCCTGGGGCGCCGGAGACCCCTTCTTCACCCCGGCAGGCGCCAAGGCCTACCTCCGCGACGCACCCCACGCCGAGGTCCACGTCTTCGAGGGCGCCGGCCACTTCGCCCTGGAGACCCACCTCGCCGAGATCGCCCCGCTGATCCGCGACTTCCTCACCCCCACAGCCGCCGCCCGGTGACGCCCCCGGGGTCGCGCACCGCGTACACCCCGGCCCCGCCCCCGTACGACGCGGCGACGACGGCGACACCGCCGTCCAGGGCCAGCGCCGTGAAGTCCGGGCGGCCGGCCCCGGCCCCGAGAACCGTTTCCGCACCGGCCCCCATGAGGTCCCACTCCGCCGACAACCGCACCCGCCGCCAGCCGCCCTCCCCACCCGGCGGCATCAACAGGAACGCACCGCCCTCCCCGAACAGCCCCTCGGCCACCGCGAGCCGGTACCAGCACTCGTTGAGCGACTCCACCAGCCGCGGATCCGCGTACCGGACGTAGACACCCCCGAAGACCTCCGCCGAGCCGTACCCGGCGACCGCCGCGACCACCCCCTCCGGCACCCCACCGGGCACCGCCGCGACCCCGGCCCGCGTCCACACCCCGCTCACCGCTAGGACCGGAACCCCACGATCCCGAACCCCGGCCGCGCCTCGACCTGCCGCAGCCACCCCAGCACGTCCCCCACGGCCTCGGACACCTCGCTGTCCAGCAGCGGAACCTCCTCCCGCCGCTTGGTCTCCTCGAACTGCTCCAGCGCCTTCACGCAGTCCTCGTACGTCCACTCGCCGCAACCCGGCGTGTACGTCGACGGCAGGCCGCCCGGCAGGTCCGAGAAGTCGAAGTCCTCGACCGAAACGGCATCGATCTTCAAAGCGCGCAGCCCCGCGTCGACCATCCCCAGCCAGTCGCCCCGGTACGGGGAGAAGGAGGAGTTGTCGAGGAAGGACCCCGTCAGGTCACAGAGCCGCTTGTACGCGTACGCGTACTGGAAGGCGTGCTCCCGGTCCTCACTGAACGGCCCGCCGTACACCACCGCGCGCAGCGCCTCGTACGCCGTCGGCGCGCCGCCCTCGATCTCCGAGTCGAACCAGTCGTCGTCATGCGCGAGATCGGCGGCGAACCGCTCCCGGACCACCTCCAGGAGCGCGTCGTCACGCGAGCCGACCAGCGCGTGGACGGCCTTCAGATCGAGCAGGTACACACTCAGCGAAGAACTCATACCGCGAGGCTAACGGCGCCCACTGACAACCCACTTGGCGGTGCCCCTCCCGCCCCGCGCCGACCCGGCGCGGCCGGCCCGCCACCGCGCGGAGCAGCCCCTACCCCTCCGCCGGCGCCCGGCCCGTCAGCGCCGCAAGGCTGGAGCGGACGTGGCTCATGTGGGCCCGCATCTCCTCCTGCGCCTCCTGGTGCTCCCGCAGGATCCGCTCGGTCTCGCGCACCGTCCGTTCCTCCCGGACCCGCGCCTGCGCCACCAGTTCCTCCGCCCGCGCCTGCGCGTCCTCCTGGCCGTGCCGGGCCGTCTCCTCCGCCTCGGCGTACCCGCGCCTGGCCTCGGCCAGCCGCGCCTCGGCGTACCGCTCCAGCTCCGCGTACCGCGCTTCCTGCTCGTCCGCCCGCGCCGCGAGCTCCCGTCCCGACGCGTCCCACCGCTCGACCTGCTCCTGCTCCCGCTCCGCGAGCAGCGCCCGCGCCCGGCGCCCCGCCTCCGCCAGTGCGGCCTGCGCCTCCGACCGCCAGGCCGCCGCGTCCTCGCGCGCCTCCGCCCGCAGCCCGTCCGCCTCCCGCTGCGCCCGCAGCAGCCCCTGCCGCGCCCGTACCTCGGTCTGTTCGCGCACCGCCTCCGCGTCGTGCCGCGCGAGCTCGGCCACCCGGTCGGCGTGCGCCTCGGCCGCACCCGCCGCCTCCGCCGCGTCCGCCCGCGCCTCCTCCCGCAGGACCTCCGCCTCCTCCTGCGCCAGTTGCAGGATCCGCCGCGCCCGCTCGCTCAGCTCGTCGTACGTCTGCGGGGCCAGCGCGGCCACCGCCGCCCGCAACCGCTCGGCCTCCGCCTCCATCTGACGGGCCAGCACGGTCAGCCGCGCCACCCGCTCCCAGGCCTCGTCCCGGCTGCCGGACAGCCGCGCGAGATACCGGTCGACTTCGTCCGTCCGGTAGCCACGACCGCGCACAGTCGCAAAGGGTGCAGTCATCCTGGGAGCGCCTCTCTCGCGGGGATTGCTGTCAAGGATGCGTCATTTGCTCGCAGAAGCCGGAATGGCCGGGCCGGGTCCCCCACACGAGGAGACCCGGCCCGGCCACACGCACGCTCACCGCGTCAGAGCAGTCCGTCCCACATCTGCTCCAGCAGCACCGACCACCAGCTCTCCGGCGAAGCCAGCGCCGCACTGTCCAGACCGGCCAGGTTCGCCTGGAAATCGACGGTCCAGCGCCCGGCCTGCTCCGGCGTCAGATGCTGGCGCAGCCGCCACATGTGACCCAGCATCGCCAGCGAACGCGCGAACTGCGGCAGGCTCGAGTTCACGAACTGCGGCGGCACCGGGGCCCCGCCGGGTCCGGCCTCCACCGGCACCGCCACTATGTGCGCCGTCCCGTACTGCACGCACAGCGCCTTGCCGAAGTCACTGCCGACGACCAGGTACGAGCCCGCGTCCGACGCCGGCTGCACCCCGCGCTGCGCCGCCAGCTCGGCCAGCGTCGGCACCGGCTGGCCCGGCACGGCCTGCGCCCAGAAGAACGGCCCGAAATCGACCGGCAGACCCGCCCACATCAGGGTCTGCGCCACGATCTCCGGCACGCCCTGGCGCGACACCGCCCGCTGGTCGAAACGGAACACCCCCTGCGGCCCGAAGGCACCCGCCAGCTCCTGCGCGATGGCGTCCATCGGGATCGCCGGCTGGAGCGGAACCTGCGGCAGCGGCGCCCGGACCGGCGCGGGGCGCGCCGGGCCGTCCGCCACCTGGTGCAGCTCACCCTGATGGGTGAGGAGGTGGCGCATGCCCTGCTGACGGCCCGCGTGGTCGGTCCCGTACGGGGCCACGCTCGTGATCCGCACCTGCGGCCAGGTCTCCCGGATCATCCGGGCGCAGTAGCCGCCGGGCAGCTCACAGGACGCCAGCTCGGTGTGCAGCTCCAGCACCTGCTGCGGCGGCACGTTCATCGCGCGCAGCTCGTACAGGATCTGCCACTCCGGGTGCGGCGTACCGGGCGCCGAGCGGCGGATCAGCTGCTGCTCGGAGCCGTCGGGCGCACGGTAGCGCAGCACCGCCTGGTAGCCGGGGCCGACCGTGGGCGCGCCGGACGGGGCCTGCGGCGGCTGTCCCGCCGGCCCGGGCGGCGGGCCGGGGGGCGTGCCGGGCGGGCCGGGCGGCTGCACCGCACCGGGACCGGCCAGCATGGTCGCGGCGTGGTGCGCACCGGCCCCGGGAGCGCCGGGAGCCCCAGGGGCGCCAGGGGCACCGGGAGCCCCGGGCGGACCCGGGGGCGCCGGCGGCTGCACGACGGCGGGACCGGCGAGCATCGTCGCGGCGTGGTCCAGCCCCCCGCCCGGCGAACCGGGAGCACCGGGAGCGCCGGGAGCGCCGGGCGGTCCAGGAGGCGTCGGCGCACCGGGAGGCCCGGGCGGCTGCACCACACCGGGCGCCGCCAGCATGGTCGCGGCGTGGTGCGCACCGGCCCCGGGAGCGCCGGGAGCCCCAGGGGCAGCGGGCGCACCGGGAGGCGCGGGCGGAGCCGGAGGACCGGGAGGCGCCGGAGGACCGGGAGGCGCCGGCGGGCCGGGCGGCTGCACGACGGCCGGGCCGGCGAGCATCGTCGCGGCGTGGTCCAGCCCCCCGCCCAGCGAACCGGACGCGCCGGGAGCACCGGGCGGCCCAGGCGGCGCCGGCGGCGCACCCGGAGTCCCCGGCGCACCCGGCGTCGTGCCAGGCGCGGCCAGCATCGTGGCGGCGTACGCCCCGCCACCGGGCGCCCCGGGCGCACCCGGAGCCCCGGGCGCACCAGCCGGCGGCACCGGCGGCGCCTGCGGGACACCGCCCGGCGGGGACACACGGGCCCGGCTCGTCGGCGCGTCGGCGATGGACCCGGCGTCCGCCGGAACCGCCACCGCCGGAGCCACGGTCGTCCTGGGCAGCTGGCTGCCACCCGCCATCAGCGTGGTCTTGGCCTCCGGGGCCACCCCCGAGGCGGAGGGCGCGTCGTCCAGGTCGGAGCCGGCCAGCGGCGGCGCGAACACCGTGGCGGGCAGCGGCACGGAGCCGTCCTCGGCACCGGAGTTCACGTCAGTCCCGGCCCACGGCGTGGAGCCGGCCGGCACCCCGTCGTTCGCGGCCGGCTCGTACGGAACCTCGCCCCCGCGCCCGAGCGGAACCGGACCCCCCGCACCGGAAGCGGCACCCGAACCCGCAGCGCCGACACCGGCACCGGCACCCGAGCCGGAAGACCCAGACCCAGACCCAGAGCCCGCACCCGCGGCACCCGCCGGCGGGATCCCCGCCCGGTCCGCCGCCTCCTGCAGCCACTGCGGCGGCGTCAGCATGAACGACGTCTGCTCCGAGTCGATCCGCGGCGGCGGAACCGAAGCCTCGGCAGCCGCCGACGCGGCAGCGGCCCCGTACTCCTCCTCGTACCGCCGGATCACCTCACCCACCGGCAGCCCCGGCCACAAGGTCACCTCACCGCTGTCCCGCGCGATGACCAGCCGCTGCCGGCCGCCACCGGACACCGGACCGGCCGCCCGGTCCTCGGCCCACACCACGAATCCGAGCCCGAACTCCCGCACCCGCACCTCACGGTGCTGGTACGCGGGCACGTCCCCGTTGATCCACTCCTCGGCGCGCTCCTGCGCCTGCGCGAACGTCACCACGACGCCGTCACCCCTCACCCATGCCGGCACCGGACACTGCAACCGAACGCGCGAATCCGCCGTCCACCATCAGACCGGCCACCGTCTCCAGCTCCGGCGGGTTACCCGCCAACCGCTCCAGGAAGGCATCGAAATCGGCACCGCACGGCAGCAACAGACGCTCCACCCGCTCCTGCACCGTCCAGCCGTCCCGGTCGCGCGCGTCGTCGTAGGGGGAGAACCAGACGGAGCCCACGCCCTCGCCCCTCACCTTCACCGCGAGCAGGCCGCCCTGTACGAACGCCACGCACAGGTAGTCCTTCGTCAGGTGGTCCCGCAGGCACTTGTTCACGTACACCAGGTCGTTGACCGCGGCCTCCTCACGCACCGTGAAGAACGGCTGGTCCACCAGCAGCCCCAGCTCCACCAGCAGTCCCGCGCCGACCGGCGCACAGCCGCCCGCCGCCTTCAGGAACGAGCGGTACGCCTCCGGCAGCCGGTATCCGAGGTCCTCCTCGACGCCCTGCACCTGCGTCTCCGACACCGACACCAGGGCCTTCGGCAGCCCCAGGTGCGCCGGACGCGCCTCCTGCAGCGGCCGGGCCCCGCGCTTGTCGTGGTCCACGGGGGCCGTCGCCAGTCCGGCGTGGTGCCGCAGCAGCGCCTTCACCTCGACCGGGACCAGCTCCATCCGCCGCGAGCCCGCGACGTGGTGCCAGGTCCAGCCGTGCGGGGTCGCCACCGGACCGACCGTGTCCCACAGCGGGTGGCCGGCGGCGCGCATCGCCGCGTTGGCGGACACGAAGTCCGTCAGGCGCAGCTCGTCCACGCCGAAGCCCTCCGGGGGCTCGGCGATCTCCACGGCCGCGCGCGCGTAGCGCGAGAAGTCGGGATGACCGTTGCCGTCCATCCGCACCCCGTGGGGATGCCGCGCAGCCCGGACGGGGTCCGGGAAGTGCACGACCTGCCCCGAGTAAGCGGCGTTGGGTGGCGCGGCCTGCTGCCCGAGCCGACCTGTCGTCATGGCGGTAGCCCCCTGCTGGATCTGGCTGGTTCACCACAGCCTATGTGCTCCGGCAAGACCCTCCCCCGCCCCCGACCCACGGGTGCGCAGACGGGGCGGGAACATCCGAATTGATACGAATATTCGACCCCGCTTCCGCGCGACAGGTGACATTTGACAGGCTGTCCCGCAGCACGGGGGCGTGCGCGACAGCGACCACCACCGCCGCCACGGGAGGGAAGAGCAACCATGCAGACCGCGACCACACGGACCGTGACCACACAGACCGCGACCACACACGACGTGGCACCGCGCCCGGGCCGCCCGCAGCCGGCCGACACCGGCGCCGCCGGGGACCCCCGGCTGCGCTGGAGCGGCACCGGAGCCGCCCAGACCACGCCCGTGCTCCGCTTCCGCCGCGACGGCATCCTGCCCACCGTCGCCGCCGCCCTCTCCGTCCGCGGCGAGACCCTCACCGGCACCGCCGGCAAGGGCGACCAGCCGCCCGCCCTGCACCCGCTCGTCCAGGACTTCCACGACACCCTCACCAGCGGCCAGCGCGAACGCTTCACCGGCCGGTGTCCCGAGGCGATCCTGCTCTCCCGCCACCTCACCGCCGTCGAGGGCGCCCGCAGCAAGCGCGCCTCGCGCAAGCCGCTCTCCGCGAGCGAGGCGCGCCGCTCCCTCAAGCACGCCCGCATAACCGCCCGCCACATCCGCGAGGACGGCGACCCCCTGCACGGCACCTACGCGCCGCCCTGCCGCTCCTGCGACGCGCTCCTCAACCACTTCGGCGTTCGCCCCGTCGACCTCACCCACCCCGAGTAGCCACCATGACCGCGTCCTCCGCCTCCTACGACCGCTCCTCGGCCACCCGCTTCCCCGGACCCGTGGACTCCGCCCTGCGCACCGCCGGCTGGGAACCCGGCCGCTGGGACATCAAGCAGGCCGAATACTGGGCCGACGCCCTGCGCGACCACACCACCCCCGCCGGCCACCGGCACACGGTGTTCCCCGCCGCCGTCGAGGCCTGGGCCGAATTCGGCGGGCTCACCCTCCGCGCGCCCGGCCCGGGCCGCCAGATAGCCCCCACGGCCGTACGCGTCGACCCGCTGACGGGCCTCCACCTCGCCCGCACCTTCGCCGACCTCGGGCGCGCCCTCTCCACCCAGCTCAGCCCGCTCGGCGCCGGCACCGACGGCGGCTCCCACCTCGCCATCGACCTCGAAGGCCGCGTCTACCTCGTCGACCACACCGGCGACTGGTACCTCGGCTCCGGACTCGACGAGGCCCTCACCCTGCTGCTCACCGGCCTCCAGCCCGCCCGCCTCACCACCGGCTGACGGGCCCCGCCGTACCTACCGGGCCGGCAGCACCGCGGACACCTTGAACCCGCCGCCGTCCGTCGGCCCGGACACGAACACCCCGCCCAGTCCCACCACCCGCTCGCGCATCCCGAGCAGCCCGTTGCCCCCGCTGGGCAGATCGGCACCCCGCGCCTCCCCCTCGCACGGGCCGTTCTCCACCTGCATGGCCACCTCGCCCTCCCGGTGCGCCAGCCGTACGACGACCCGCGCGCCCGGAGCGTGCTTGTGGCAGTTGGTCAGGGCCTCCTGCACCACCCGGTACGCCGTCTGCTCGACCTCCGGCCGGTAGCCGCCGCCGTCGCCCTGCACCAGCACCTCCACGGCCATCCCGGCCGCCCGCGACTGCCCCACCAGCGCCTCCAGCTCCGCGAGCGTCGGCCCCTCCTCCAGCGCCACCGGCGCCGACACCCGCCGCACCGCCGGCTGCTTCTCCGGAGCCCGCAGCACCCCCAGCATCTCCCGCAGCTCGGTCAACGCCTGGCGCCCCATGTCACCCACCAGCGCCGCGTTCCGCACCGCCTTCACCGGGTCCTTCGCGGCCACCGCCTGCAGCGCCGCCGCGTGCACCACCATGAGCGACACCCGGTGCGCCACCACGTCGTGCATCTCCCGCGCGATGCGCGTCCGCTCCTCCTGACGGGCCCACTCCGCGCGCTCCTCCGCCCGGTCCGCCAGCAGCGACAGTTCCCGCTCGAGCGAGTCCGCCCGCTCCTGCAGGCTCTCCATCAGCCGGCGCCGCGCGCCCACGTACAGCCCGAGCAGCACCGGCGGCACGGTCAGCGCCACCGCCATGAACACGGACAGCACGATCACGAGCGTGCCGTCGGCCTCGACGTCCCCGCGGGTCTGCACGTACGTCACCACGAACGTCCCGGCCAGCGACATCGCGGCCAGCGTGGCCAGGATCCGGCGGGGCACCTCGCACGCCGCCAACGTGTACAGCCCCACCACCCCGAGGAGGAAGCCCATCGTGGCCGGCGTGACGGCGATCCCGACGAGCACCACCGCCACCGGCCGGCGCCGGCGCAGCACCAGGGTGGACCCCACCAGCGCCCCGAAGAGCACCCCGGCCCACACCGGCACCCCGGCCTCGCGCGCGGTCGGCACCCCCTCGAAGGCGCACTCGACGGCCGAGGCCGCCCCGAGCCCCACGTCGAGCACGGCCGCCCGCCGCCGCTCCCACCACCAGGGCCCGTCCCGGCCCGTCCCCTCGCGCCCATCCCCCGTACTGGTCATGCCGTCCAGCGTACGCAGCGGGCCCGGCACGGGGGCGGGCCGAAATCCCGTGAACCGGCCGAGGCCGAAAGGCACGCCCCGCACCGCCGCTCAGACCGTCGCGTCGAGGGGGCAGGGTGCGGCATAGTAGGAGCGATCAACTTGGACCGGGACGACCAGCTGTCCCTTTCAAGTTGATTGGCCATCCCCTGTGGTGTAATTGGCAGCACTGAGGCTTTTGGTGCCTTATGTCCGGGTTCGAGTCCTGGCGGGGGAGCTTGGCACACGCGGGTCCCGGCTTCACGGTCGGGACCCGGCCTCGTTTTCAGACTGTGACCCCCCGCTATCCTTCACGGGTCCACCCCCGAAGCCGAAGGGCCCACCCGTGAGCGCAACCCGCCCGGCAGCCGTCGTCGTACTCGCAGCGGGTGAGGGCACCCGCATGAAGTCGGCCACACCCAAGGTTCTGCACGAGATCTGCGGGCGCACGCTCGTCGGTCACGTGGTCGCGGCCTCCCGCGAGCTGGACCCGACCCATCTCGTGGTCGTCGTGGGCCACGCCCGCGAGCAGGTCGCCGCGCACCTCGCCGACGTCGACGCCGGCGTCCGCACCGCCGTCCAGTACGAGCAGAACGGCACCGGCCACGCCGTCCGCATGGCCCTGGAGGAGCTCGGCGACGACCGGCCGGCCGGCACCGTGATCGTCGTCTGCGGCGACACCCCGCTGCTCACCGGCGAGACCCTGCGCGCCCTCGCGGCCACCCACGAGGCCGACGGCAACGCCGTCACCGTGCTCACCGCCGAGGTCCCCGACTCCACCGGCTACGGCCGCATCGTCCGCGACCCGGCCACCGGCGCCGTGACCGCCATCGTCGAGCACAAGGACGCCACCGACGCGCAGCGCGCGATCCGGGAGATCAACTCCGGGGTCTTCGCCTTCGACGGCGAGCTGCTCGCGGACGCGCTCGGCAAGGTGCGCACGGACAACAGCCAGGGCGAGGAGTACCTCACCGACGTGCTCGGGATCCTGCGCGAGGCGGGCCACCGCGTCGGCGCGGCGGTCGGCAGCGACCACCGCCAGATCCTCGGGATCAACAACCGGGTGCAGCTGGCCGAGGCGCGCGCGCTGCTGAACGCGCGGCTGCTGGAGCGGGCGATGCTGGCCGGCGTGACGGTGGTGGACCCGGCGAGCGTGTTCGTGGACGTGACGGTCACCTTCGGGCAGGACGCGGTGATCCACCCCGGTACGCAGCTGCTCGGTGCGACGCACATCGGCGAGGGCGCCGAGGTCGGCCCCAACACCCGCCTGAAGGACACCCGCGTGGGCGCCGGCGCCCGCGTGGACAACGCGGTCGCGGACTCGGCGGTGATCGGGGACCTGGCTTCGGTGGGTCCGTTCGCGTACCTGCGCCCGGGGACGAACCTGGGCGTGAAGTCGAAGGCCGGCACGTACGTCGAGATGAAGAACGCGACGATCGGCGAGGGCACGAAGGTGCCGCACCTGTCGTACGTGGGTGACGCGACGATCGGTGAGTTCACGAACATCGGTGCGGCGAGCGTGTTCGTCAACTACGACGGCGAGCACAAGCACCACACCACGGTCGGCTCACACTGCAAGACGGGTTCGGACAACATGTTTGTGGCTCCCGTCACCATCGGGGACGGCGCCTACACGGCCGCCGGCTCGGTGATCACGAAGGACGTGCCGCCCGGCGCGCTGGCCGTGGCCCGTGGCCAGCAGCGGAATATCGAGGGTTGGGTGGCCCGCAAGCGTCCCGGCAGTGCGGCCGCGACGGCCGCGCAGTCGTCGGCGGAGAAGGACTCCGGCAGCCATTGAGGTGAACTGACCGGAAACAGGTACGCCCAGGACGGCGTACCGTGATAGGTGCACGCAATTCGGCTGGCTCACCGTGTGCGGGACGGACGCACACGGGGGCGAGCAGCTTTCACACGTCTGAGGAGACAGTGCTGTGACCGGGATCAAGACGACCGGCGAGAAGAAGCTGATGCTCTTCTCCGGCCGCGCCCACCCCGAGCTGGCCGAGGAGGTCGCGCACCAGCTCGGTGTCGGCCTCGTGCCGACCAAGGCTTTCGACTTCGCGAACGGCGAGATCTACGTCCGCTTCCAGGAGTCGGCTCGCGGCGCGGACTGCTTCCTGATCCAGAGCCACACGGCTCCGATCAACAAGTGGATCATGGAGCAGCTGATCATGATCGACGCGCTGAAGCGCGCGTCGGCCCGCTCCATCACCGTGATCATCCCGTCCTACGGCTACGCCCGCCAGGACAAGAAGCACAAGGGCCGCGAGCCGATCTCGGCCCGCCTGGTCGCGGACCTGCTGAAGACCTCGGGTGCCGACCGCATCCTGACGGTCGACCTGCACACCGACCAGATCCAGGGCTTCTTCGACGGTCCGGTGGACCACCTGTCGGCCCTGAACGTCCTCGCGGACTACGTGGGCGCGAAGGTGGACCGCACCAAGCTGACGGTCGTCTCCCCGGACGCCGGCCGCGTCCGCGTGGCCGACCGCTGGTGCGACCGCCTGGACGCGCCGCTGGCGATCGTGCACAAGCGCCGCGACAAGGACGTCGCCAACCAGGTGACCGTCCACGAGGTCGTGGGTGAGGTCAAGGGCCGCGTCTGCGTCCTGGTCGACGACATGATCGACACGGGTGGCACGATCTGCGCCGCCGCCGAGGCGCTGTTCGCGCACGGCGCGGAGGACGTCATCGTGACGGCCACGCACGGCATCCTGTCGGGTCCGGCGGCCGACCGCCTGAAGAACTCGAAGGTCAGCGAGTTCATCTTCACCAACACCCTGCCCGACCCGTCGGACCTGGAGCTCGACAAGATCACGGTCCTGTCGATCGCCCCGATGATCGCCCGCGCGGTCCGCGAGGTCTTCGAGGACGGTTCGGTGACGAGCCTGTTCGAGGAACAGCAGTAGGGCTCACTGCCGCACGGCTAGATCCTTTTGGGCGCGGCCTCCCCGCCGGGTACACTCGACGAGTTGCTCGGCGAGGGAGGCCGTACCTGTTTTCCGGTACGGATGCTCCGTTATCGACGCGCTCTTCGTAGCAGGCCGTTCCGGCCGGGTGACCTCTGTCCGTCTTTCGTCACCCCACGAGGAGTGAACATGTCCGAGATCAAGCTTTCCGCGAAGCTCCGCGACACCTTCGGCAAGGGCTCCGCCCGCCAGTCCCGTCGTGACGCCCTGACCCCGGGTGTCATCTACGGCCACGGCACCACCCCGAAGCACGTCGGCGTCGAGGCGCACGCCCTGATGATGGCGCTGAAGACCCCGAACGCGCTGCTCTCCCTGGACATCGAGGGTGACGGCACCGAGCTCGTCATCCCCAAGGCCGTCCAGCGCCACCCGCTGAAGCGCAACATCCAGCACGTCGACTTCCTGATCGTCCAGAAGGGCGAGAAGGTCACGGTCGAGGTTCCGGTCGTGACCGAGGGCGACCTGGCCGCCGGCGGCAACCTGCTGGAGACCCTGCTGGCGACCGTCGCCGTCGAGGCCGAGGCCACGCACATCCCGACCGAGGTCAAGGTCTCCATCGAGGGCCTGGAGGCCGGTGCCTCCATCCACGCCAAGGACCTGGTCCTGCCGGCCGGCACCACGCTGGCCGTCGACGGTGAGACCGCCGTCCTGCAGGTCGTCGCCCCGCAGGCCGAGGAGCCGGCCGCGGCCGCCGAGGGCGACGAGGCCTGAGCCTCGCCCCACCTCAGCAGTTGCTGACCGACCGCCGTCCGGCTCCACTGGAGCGGGACGGCGGTCGTTCTCGTTCACCGGCTTGTTCACGGGTTTAAGGAGCTTTTGATGTCGGACGACGCGGCGCCGTGGCTGATCGTCGGTCTCGGTAACCCGGGGGCGGAGTACGCCGGCAACCGCCACAACATCGGTTTCATGGTGGCGGACCTGCTGGCGGAGCGGATCGGCGGGAAGTTCAAGGCGCACAAGGCGCGCGCGCAGGTGGTCGAGGGCCGGATGGGCCCGCCGGGACCGCTGAACCGCCGGGTGGTCCTCGCGAAGCCGATGTCGTTCATGAACCTGTCGGGCGGCCCGGTGACGGCGCTGCGGGACTTCTACAAGGTTCCGCTGGAGCGGATCGTGGCCGTCCACGACGAGCTGGACATCGACTACGCGACGCTGCGGCTGAAGCTGGGCGGCGGCGACAACGGCCACAACGGGCTGAAGTCGATGACGAAGTCGATGGGCGCGGACTACCACCGGGTGCGGTGCGGCATCGGCCGTCCGCCGGGCCGGATGCAGGTCGCGGACTTCGTGCTGAAGGACTTCTCCTCCACGGAGCGCAAGGAGCTGGACTGGTTCGTGGACCGGTCGGCGGACGCGGTGGAGTGCCTGGTCCAGGAGGGCCTGGAGCGCGCCCAGTCGGCGTACAACTCCTGACCCCGGCGCGGGAACGACAGGGGACACGGGGAAGCCCCCGCCGGACCGGCGGGGGCTTCCTTCGTTCACGGGCCCGCGTACGGGCCCTCGTACGGGCCCGCGTCAGCCGGTGTTGCGCAGGCCGGCGGCGACACCGTTGACGGTGAGCAGCAGGGCCCGGGCCAGCAGCGGGTCGGGTTCCTCGCCGCGGGCGGCGGCCTGGCGCTGGCGGGCCAGGAGGGAGACCTGGAGGTAGGAGATCGGGTCCAGGTAGGCGTCGCGGACGGCGAAGGTCTGCTGGAGGGCGGGCTGGGAGTCGAGGAGCTGCTCCCCGCCGGTGATGCGCAGGACCTCGCGGACGGTGAGTTCGTGTTCGGCCCGGATGCGGTCGAAGACGTGCTTCAGCTCGTCCGGGACGAGGGTGTCGACGTAGTGGCGGGCGATCCGCAGGTCGGTCTTGGCCAGCGTCATCTCGACGTTGGACAGGAAGTTGCGGAAGAAGTGCCAGCGCTCGCCCATCTCCGCGAGGACGGTGTCCTGGCCGGCCTCGCGCAGGGCCTTGAGACCGGAGCCGACGCCGTACCAGCCGGGGACGATCTGGCGGGACTGGGTCCAGCCGAACACCCACGGGATGGCGCGCAGGCCGTCGAGGCCGGCGCCGGAGTCGGGGCGGCGGGAGGGCCGGGAGCCGAGGTGGAGGTCGGCCAGCTGGTCGACGGGGGTGGCCGCGAAGAAGTAGGCGGGGAGGTCGGGGTCCTCGACGAGTTCGCGGTAGGCGCCGTGGGCGGCGTCCGAGACGATCTCCATGGCCGCGTCCCAGCGGGTGAGGGCGTCGTCGGACTGGCGGGGGGCCGTGTGCAGGGCGGAGGCCTGGAGGGTGGCCGCGACGGTCAGCTCCAGGTTCTCGCGGGCCAGGGAGGGGACGAGGTACTTGTCGGAGATGACCTCGCCCTGCTCGGTGACCTTGATCTCGCCCTCGAGCGTGCCCCAGGGCTGGGCGAGGATCGCGTCGTGCGAGGGGCCGCCGCCGCGCCCGACGGTGCCGCCGCGGCCGTGGAAGAGGCGCAGGCGGACGCCGTGGCGGTGGGCCACGTCGCGCAGGCGCCGCTGGGCGCGGTGGATCTCCCACTGGCTGGTGGTGATGCCGCCGAACTTGCTGGAGTCGGAGTAGCCGAGCATGACCTCCTGGACGTCGCCGCGCAGGGACACCAGGCGGCGGTAGGAGGGGTCGGCGAGCATCTCGTCGAGGATGACGTCCGCGGCGCGCAGCTCGTCGGTGGTCTCCAGGAGCGGGACGATGCCGATCTTGGCCCAGCCGGCGTGGAGGTCGAGGAGGCCGGCCTCGCGGGCGAGGACGGCGGCGGCGAAGACGTCGTCGGCGCCCTGGCACATCGAGATGATGTAGGACTCGATGACCTCGGGGCCGAACTTCTCGAAGGCGTCCTTGACGGCGAAGAAGACGCCCAGGGTCTTCTGCCCGGCCGCGTCGAGGGGGGCCGGGGTGGGCGCGAGGGGGCGGCGGGAGCGGAGTTCCTTGGCGAGGAGCTTCTGCCGGTAGTCGCGCGGCATGTCGGCGTAGCGCCAAGACTCCTCGCCGAGCCGGTCGAAGAGCTGGCCGAGGGCGTGGTGGTGGGCGTCGGCGTGCTCGCGTACGTCCATGGTGGCGAGCTGGAGGCCGAACGCGGCCAGGGTGCGGATGGTGCGGTCCATGCGGCCGTCGGCGAACAGGGCGCCGCGGTGTTCGCGCAGGGAGGTCTGGATGAGGGTGAGGTCGGCGAGGAGCTCGGCGGTGCCGAGGTAGTCGCGGCCCTCCTCGTGGGGGGTGCCCTTGGCGAGGCGCTCGCGGGTGTTGAGGAGCTTCTGCCGGACGCAGGTCGCCTTCAGGCGGTAGGGCTCCTCGGCGTTCAGCCGCTTGTAGCGCGGGCTGATCTCGGGGAGGCGTTCCAGGTCGGCCTGGAGGGAGGCGAGGAGTTCCTCGGTGGCGCCGGCGATGCGGATGGAGTTGGAGAGCAGGCCGCGCAGGAAGTCGACGAGTTCGAGGGCGTCGGTGATGCCGTGCTCGTGCTGGAGGATCAGGACGTCACGGGTGACCTGCGGGGTGACGTTGGGGTTGCCGTCGCGGTCGCCGCCGATCCAGGTGCCGAAGGTGAGGGGGCGGGTGCCGGCGGGCAGCTCGACGCCGACGCGCTGGAGTTCGGCGGCCAGGTCCTCCAGGACGTCGCCGACGGCACCGGCGTGGAGTTCGTCGAGGTAGTAGATGGCGTTGCGGGCCTCGTCGGCGGGCTCGGGGCGTACGACGCGCAGTTCGTCGGTCTGCCAGACGAGGTCGATGTTCTCGGCGAGGCGCAGGTCGTGGCGGCGGCGGTCGCCGGCGCCGGAGACGGGCTCCTCGAGGAGGGCCGCGATGCGGCGCAGCTTGTTCAGGACGCTGCGGCGGGCCGCCTCGGTGGGGTGGGCGGTGAAGACGGGGCGGACGTTGAGGTTCTTGACCGTCTCGCGCAGGTGCTCGGGGTCGGCGTCCTTGAGCATGTCGGCGGTCCGGGCGAGGAGCCCGCCCTCGGCAGCCCGGTGGGCGCGCAGCTCCTTGCCGCGGTGCACCTGCTCGGTGACGTTGGCGAGGTGGAAGTAGGTGGAGAAGGCGCGCACCAGCTTGGCGGCGGTCTCCAGGTCGATGTCGCCGAGGAGGGCCGCGGCGGCTTCGCCGTCGGTGCGGGTCAGGGCGCGGACCCGTTCGACGAGGTCGAGGAGTTCCTGGCCTTCCTGGCGGACGAGGGTCTCGCCGAGGAGGTCGCCGAGGCGGCGGATGTCCGCGCGCAGCTCCGCGTTCGCCGTCTGCGCCGTCCGCGTGGGGGCGGAGGGGTCGGCGGGCTGGGTGACGGGGGCCTGGGCGGCCTGGTCAGCACTGCTCACAGGTGCGGCTCCTTGCAGTGTTCGAGCGCTACTGGGCTGTGGGCTCCCGGGGGGTGTGCGGCCGTGCCGGTGGCCGGTCGTGCTGCGCAGCCCGGGCTGCCCGTGCGGACCGCGCTGTCCGACGACACCAGGATAGGTGGATCGCCCCTGTGCCCCGGCAGAGCGCCCGCCCTTTGGACTCGGTTCGCGCGGGTGGCGTCGTCCTCGCATCGCCGTCGCGTCGTCCTCGCGGCGCCCCCGCGTCGTCACTGTTGCCGCGGGGGCCGTCTTTGCCATACTTACGCTGCCGTAGGTTACGGATCCGTAGGTCCGTGGCCCGGCGCCTGCCGGCTTCTCACCCCCCAGGGGAACCCCACCATGACCATGAGTCCCGGACTGATCGAGGAATCCTCGGCCGTTTCCGTGCCCTCCGCGACACGCGGTGGCGAGCAGAAGCGCTCCGTGGAGCAGATCGCGCTGCTGCTGTTCATCACCGTGCCGTTCCTGGCGCTGCTGGCGGCGGTGCCGCTGGTCTGGGGCTGGGGGGTGACCTGGCTGGACCTCGGCCTGATGGTGTTCATGTACTTCCTGGCGTGCCACGGCATCACCATCGGCTTCCACCGCTACTTCACGCACGGTTCCTTCAAGGCGAAGCGGCCGCTCAGGATCGCGCTGGCGGTCATGGGGTCGATGGCGGTGGAGGGGCCGCTGGTGCGGTGGGTGGCGGATCACCGCAAGCACCACAAGTACTCCGACCACGAGGGCGACCCGCATTCGCCGTGGCGGTTCGGGGACACGCTGCCGGCGCTGATGAAGGGCCTGTGGTGGGCCCACATCGGCTGGCTGTTCGACGAGGAGCAGACCGACCAGCAGAAGTACGCCCCGGACCTGGTCAAGGACCCGGCGATCCGGCGGATCAGCCGTGACTTCGTGTTCTGGACGGTGCTGTCGCTGGCGATCCCGCCGCTGGTGGGGGGTCTGGTGACGATGTCCTGGTGGGGCGCGTTCACGGCGTTCTTCTGGGGTTCCCTGGTGCGCGTGGCGTTGCTGCACCACGTGACGTGGTCGATCAACTCGATCTGTCACGCGGTGGGCAAGCGGCCGTTCAAGTCGCGGGACCGGTCGGGCAACGTGTGGTGGCTGGCGGTGCTGTCGTGCGGTGAGTCGTGGCACAACCTGCACCACGCGGACCCGACGTCGGCGCGGCACGGGGTGCTGCGCGGGCAGGTGGATTCCAGCGCCCGGCTGATCCGCTGGTTCGAGCTGCTGGGGTGGGCCTGGGACGTGCGCTGGCCGTCCGGGGCGAGGATCGACGCCCGGCGCAGGGAAAACACCCCGAACGCGGCATGATGGGGGACGTGGCGATCGACGGCAGCAGTACCAGCAGCGACAAGCCCAGGCGGGGACGCCGGGTCCGGATGACGGGCGCCGAACGTCGCCAGCAACTGCTGGACATCGGCCGCGCCCTGTTCGCGGAGAAGGGCTTCGAGGGCACTTCGGTGGAGGAGATCGCGGCCAAGGCCGGGGTGTCCAAGCCGGTGGTCTACGAGCACTTCGGCGGCAAGGAGGGCCTGTACGCGGTGGTCGTGGACCGCGAGATGCGGCAGCTGCTGGACGGGGTGACGGGCGCGCTGACGGCCGGGCATCCGCGGGAGCTGCTGGAGCAGGCCGCGTTCGCGCTGCTGGACTACATCGAGAGCTACACGGACGGTTTCCGGATCCTGGTGCGGGATTCGCCGGTGGCGCAGTCGACGGGCACGTTCGCGTCGCTGATCAGCGACATCGCCACGCAGGTGGAGGACATCCTGGGGCTGGAGTTCAAGGCGCGGGGCTTCGATCCGAAGCTGGCGCCGCTGTACGCGCAGGCACTGGTGGGGATGGTGGCACTGACGGGCCAGTGGTGGCTGGAGACGCGGCGCCCGAAGAAGGCGGAGGTGGCGGCGCACCTGGTGAACCTGGCCTGGCACGGCCTGGAGAACCTGGAGGCGCGGCCGCGGCTGGTGGGCCACCGCAAGAGCTGAGGTCCGCGGAAGGCCGCGGGCACGACGGCGCCCCGTCACCGGGAGGTGTTTCTCCGGTGGCGGGGCGCCGTCGCGCCGTCGTACGGGGGCGGGCGGGCCGGGCGACCGGCCGGCCCTCGGTCCGTCAGCCGTCCGTGGGGCCGCCGGCGCCGGGGGCGTGGGGCTCCAGGAACTCGAGCCGGTTGCCCACGGGGTCGTGGGAGTAGAAGCGCCGGTGGCCCGGCAGGCCGTCGTCCCAGACGACGTCGGCTCCGCGTTCGCGGAGTCTGTCCGCGTACGCCTCGATGCCGGTCACCCGCAGCCCGGGGTGCGCCTTGCGGGCCGGCCGGAAGTCCTCTTCCACGCCCAGGTGCAGCTGTACGCCTCCGGCGGTGAACCAGCAGCCCCCGCGCGCGGCGAGGACCGGGGGTTTGGAGATCTCCCGCATGCCCAGGACGTCTTGGTAGTAGGCGCGCAGCTTGTCCTCCGATCCGGGGGGCGCGGCGAGTTGGACGTGGTCGACTGCGGTCAGCACGGTCATGCCTCCTTGTGGGCGACGGCGAAGATGCGGCGGAACGGGAAGACCGTGCCCCGGGGGCCGGGCGGGTAGGCGGCGCGCAGCGCCTCGCGGTATTCGGCGAGGAAGCGGTCGGCGGCCTCGCGGTCGTCGCCGAGGGCGGTGAGGACGGGCCGCAGGGCGGTGCCCTTGACCCAGTCGAGGACGGGGTCGGTGCCCTGGAGGAGCTGGGAGTAGGTGGTCTCCCAGACGTCGACGGCGCAGCCGAGTTCGGTGAAGCGGGCGAGGTACTCGGCGGGTTCGAGGATGTGGATGTAGCGGGCGCCGTGTCCGGCGAGGCGGTCGCGCCAGCGCGGGGTGTCGCAGAGTTCGGCGAGGAGCCGGTGGCTGGGGGCGGTGAAGTTGCCGGGGATCTGGAAGGCGAAGGTGCCGCCGGGGCGCAGGCCGTTGATCCAGGCGGCGAAGGAGCCGGGGTGGCTGGGCACCCACTGCAGGGCCGCGTTGGAGACGATCAGGTCGTAGGTCTCCTCGGGCATCCAGTCGGCGATGTCGGCGTGGCGGAAGTCGATCCGGCCGCCGCCGGGGGTGGGTCCGCCGTGTTCGTCGGTGGCGCGCTGGAGCATCTGCGGGGAGAGGTCGAAGCCGGTGATGCGGGCGTCGGGCCAGCGCTCGGTGAGGAGCGCGGTGACGTTGCCGGGGCCGCAGCCGAGGTCGGCGATGCGGGCGGGGCCGGTGGGGAGCTCGGGTATGCGGTTCAGCAGGTCGAGGAACGGGCGGGTGCGGTGACCGGCGTGGCGGAGGTACTGCTGGGGGTCCCAGACGGGTGCGGAGCCGTCCAGGGAGTGGTGGCGCACGGCCGGCGCGATATCGGAATGCATGTTCGAGCCTCCCTACTGGTGGGGCGGTCGGAAGCGGAAGCCGTTCCGGCCCCCTCCATGCCCCATGCTCGGCCAGAATATATCTCGATGTCAAGATTCTCGATTTGAAGAGACTTCATGTCGACAGACCCCTTACACTGATCGGCATGGAGGACGAGGTCGACCGACTGGTCGCGGCATGGCGGCGAGAGCGCCCTGACCTCGACGTGGAACCGCTCGAAGTGCTCAGCCGCGTCAGCCGGCTCGCGCGCCACCTCGACCGCGCCCGCAGGCTCGCCTTCTCCGAGCACGGCCTGGAGCCGTGGGAGTTCGACGTCCTGACCTCGCTGCGGCGCGCGGGCGCGCCCTACCAGCTCTCCCCCGGACAGTTGCTGACGCAGACGCTCGTCACCTCCGGCACGATGACCAACCGCATCGACCGGCTGGCCAAGAAGGGCCTCGTCGAGCGACTGCCCGACCCCAGCGACCGGCGCGGGGTGCTGGTCCGGCTGACGCCCGAGGGGCGCGACCGCGCCGACCAGTCCCTGGCGGGACTGCTGGCCCAGGAACGCGCGATCCTGGCCCAGCTCTCCACCACGCAGCGCGGCGAGCTCGCCGGGCTGCTACGCCAGTTGACCGCTCCGTTCGACAACATCCCCGGCTAGCTCCGCGGGGCGTACGCCGGCCCGCCGGGCCAGCGCCACCGCTGCCAGGGTGGAGTGCACCCCGAGCTTGCCCAGCACGTTCTGCATGTGCGTGCGGACGGTGTGCGGGGACAGGAACAGCCGCGCCGCGACGTCCTTGCGGCCCAGCCCCGCCACCATGCAGCGCAGCACCTCGTGCTCGCGCGGGGTGAGGGACTCCACGAGCCGCTCGCTGTCGCTGCGGTGCTTGCGGGCGGCGGTCAGCTCCCGCAGCACCCCGGTGAGCAGCGCGGGCGGCAGGTGGGTCTCCTCGCGCAGCACCCCGCGGATGACGGCCAGCAGCCGGGAGAGCGAGCAGTCCTTGGCCACCCAGCCCGAGGCGCCCGCCTGGAGGGCGAGCGCGGCCCGGCGCGGGTCGTCGCGCTCGGCCAGGACCACGGTGCGCACGCCGGGGTGCGCCACCCGGACGCCCGCGACGAGGGCGATCCCGTCGGCCGGCGGCGGGGCCGGGCCGGAACCCGCTTCCCGCTGGCCGGGCACGGCGCCCGACGCGGCCGCGCCGGCGCCGAGGTCGGCGTCGACGAGCAGCACGTCGTAGCGGCGGCCTTCCGCCACCGCGCGCTCCAGGCAGCGCGAGGCCGCGGGACCGCTGCCGGCCGCGGACACGTCCACGTCCGGCTCGGCCGCGAGCGCGGCTGCCAGAGACTCGGCGAAGATGCGGTGGCCGTCGACCACCAGGACCCGGATACGAACCACAGAACCCCCAAGGGTCGGGGAACGGACGACTACGGGTACGACGTCCGGCCAGGTGGCCCACAGCCGCCGCGGCCGCCGCCGCGACATCTGTGCACTACCCCGGACCGGACGCCGTACCCGGCGTGTCTCGACCCCTGAATCAACACCGGCCCCCACCGGTGTCACGCTCAGCGTAGAGCGGGCGGGGTCCCGCGGTTGGCCGAATAGCAGAAGTTTTTCGAGCGGTTTTCCGGTGGGACGGTCCGCAACGGCCTTGGTGATGGCTTGTTTTCAACCCCCCGGGCGGCACCGGCGGCGGAATTCCGACCGGCGCGTGCCGCAGGCAGTTGCACGGGGGGCATTTCACCCGGCGTACGCACGCCGGGCGCCCGCGCGCGGCGCCTGCCCGCCGCGCCCGGCCCTCACGCGCGCGCCCCCCGCACCGGTCGGTGCGGGGGGCGCGCGGCGGGTCCGGCAGGGGACCGGGGGTCAGGAGCGGCGCTCGCGGGCGAAGTTCCAGGCGTCCGTCACGATGTTGGTGAGGTCCGAGCGGGTCGGGGTCCAGCCGAGGCGCTCGTGCGCCCTGCGGGCCGAGGCGACGAGGACCGCCGGGTCCCCGGCGCGGCGCGGGGCGACGACCTCGGGGATCTCCCGGCCGGTGACCTTGCGGACCGTCTCGATGACCTCGCGGACCGAGAAGCCGCTGCCGTTGCCGAGGTTGCACACCAGGTGCTCGCCCTCGGCGGCGACGCGCAGCGCGGAAAGGTGGGCCTCGGCGAGGTCGGCGACGTGGATGTAGTCGCGGACGCAGGTGCCGTCGGGGGTCGGGTAGTCGTCGCCGAACACCGAGATGGACTCGCGCTGGCCGAGCGCGACCTGGAGCACCAGCGGGATCAGGTGCGTCTCGGGGTCGTGGCGCTCGCCGAACTCGCGGTAGGCGCCGGCCACGTTGAAGTAGCGCAGCGAGACGGCGGCCAGGCCGTGGGCGGCGCACTCCCCCGCGATCATGTGGTCGACGGCCAGCTTCGAGGCGCCGTACGGGTTGGTCGGCGCGGTCACCGAGGTCTCCGTCAGCGCGCCTTCGGCCGGCTCGCCGTAGGTCGCGGCGGTGGAGGAGAAGACGAGCCGGCGCACGCCGGCCTCCCGCATCGCGGTCAGCAGGGCGAGGGTGCCGCCGACGTTGTTGTCCCAGTACTTGCCGGGGTTCACGACGGACTCGCCGACCTGCGAGGAGGCGGCGAAGTGCAGCACGGCGTCGTAGGACGGGTCCAGGTGGTCGGCGGCGTCCTGGATCCGGCCGTCGATCAGCGTGGCGCCGGCGGGGACGCCCTCGGCGAAGCCGGTGGAGAGGTTGTCGAGGATGGTCACCTCGTGCCCGGCCTCCAGCAGATGGGCGGCCACGACGCTGCCCACGTATCCGGCACCGCCGGTCACCAGGTACTTGCTCACTCGCACTCCTCTGTATCGCGTCCGTCGCGCAGGCACGCCGATGCGCGTGCTCTGGTGACTGGCTTACCGGATTCCGCGCTTCCGAGGAAATCGCGGCCCTCCGGCACGGTACCCGCCCGCGCGGACGGGTACCGCCGCCGCCGTCCGGCGGCCGGGACGCGGGCCTGGACGCGGGCCGGGACCGGTGTGCGCGTCAGGCCCCGGGCGGCCCGCCCGCGAAGTCCTGCGGCCGCTCCCGCACGGGCGGGGCAGCCCGGTCCAGCAGCCCGGTGCGCGCGGCCAGCGCGGCGGCCTCCAGCCGCGACCCCACGCCGAGCTTCATCAGTACCCGCTGCACATGCGTACGGGCCGTGCTCGGCGCGATGGCCATGCCGGCCGCGATCATCCGGGTGTCCTCGCCCTCCGCGACCCGGACAAGCACCTCGACCTCCCGCGGCGTCAGCAGCCGCAGCAGCCGGCTGCCCTCGTCGTCGGGCTGCGCCGAGGGGTTCAGCAGCTCCGCGAAGGCCCCCTGGAGCAGCTGCGGGGCGATGGCGACCTCTCCCGCCCGGGCCTTGGCCAGGGCCCGTTCGACGCCCTCGATGCGCTCGTCCTGGCGTACGTACCCCGAGGCGCCCGCCGCGAAGGCCGCGGCTATCCCGCGCGGGCTCGGTACGGGGCCCAGCACCACCACGGCGATCTGCGGGCGTTCCCGCTTGATCCGCACCACCGGTTCGAAGACGCCGGGCTCCGCCGGGGCGGCGGTGCCGAACAGGCACACCTCCGGGGCGCGGCCGATGACCAGTTCGGCGGCTCCGGCCGCCGGCGCGGCCGCCGCGAGCACGCGGTGCCCGCGCAGCTTCAGGGCCGAGGCGAGCGCCTCGGCCAGCAGACGGTGCTCGTCGACCACCATGACCCGTACGCCCATCAAGGCTCCCACCCCAGATCCTTCTGACCCGGCAAGCTACACGCTTGTTCGACGGGGCGTGCCGGTTACCGCGCGAAAGCCCCCGATCGGTGGGGACCGTCCGGGGGCTTTCGGCGTCGGGGCCGGGCGGGCGTCAGCTCGCCGCGAAGGAGACGAAGAGGAACTCGGGGTCGGCCTTCTCCGAGTAGGGCTTGCGCACCGTGGTCCGGGAGATGAACAGGCGCCCGTTGTGGTAGCGGAACTCCGAGTGGTCCAGCGAGAACGCCGTCTCCAGGCGCTGGCTGGCCTTGTCGACCGGGTTCTGCATGAGCACGGTCTCCTTCATCGTCTTGCCGTCGATGCTGACGACCTGGCCGCCGCCGTCGTACGGGGGGACCTTGTAGGCGATGATGTTGGGCCCGTCCATGCGCAGCGGGTACATGGTGTACTTCTCGCCCGCGTCGGCGCGGTCACTGGTGGCCTTGCCGGTCTCCAGGTCGAAGGAGACGATCTCGTTGGTGCGGCCGACGGAGGACGTGCCCTGGTGCTCGTACGTCGGCAGGTAGACCTTGCCGTTGCCGACGACCATCTTCGAGCACTGCTCGACCTCGGTGGCGGGGCACTTGGGGGCGTAGCTGCCGGAGGAGAGGCCGATGCGGGTCTTGAGCTGGCCGGCGTCGTCGAGGACGAACAGGTCGCTGACGTTGGTGGCGTTCTTGGCGGTGTTGCCGACGTTGGCGGCGACGATGAGCGGCTTGGTGGAGATGATGCCGGCCCACTCGATGCCCGCGGACAGCTTGTACTGGTACTTCGGCGCGCCGGTGGCGGGGTCGAGGGCCTGCGCGTACAGCGTCGGGCTGGAGCCGCGGCCGCACTTGCGCAGGACGGCGAGGGCCTCGCCGCCGGCGTAGCCCATGTCGTAGCAGCCTTCGCCGTCGGTCTTCGGGGTCCACAGGGACTTGCCGTCGGCGAGGTTCCAGGCGGCGCCGCCGTAGAGGCCGCCCGCGGCGACGGTCTGGCCGCTGATGGTGACCTCGCTGAAGGCGACCGGCTTGTCGCCGCCGGTGGCGGACTTGGCGTTGGCGGACCAGAGGAGCTTTCCGGTGTTCAGGTCGATGACGCCGACCTGCGTGCACTGGGGGTACTTCTTCTCGTTGGTCGCCATGCCCTCCTCGAAGAGGATGGCGGTCTTGTTGTCGCTGATGTGCTTGGTGGCGCCGCAGACGTTGGCGGGGAGCGGGAGCTCCCACTTCTTGCCGCCGTCGACGAGGTTGTAGCCGACGACCTTGGCCAGGTCGGACTTGGCGTAGGTGGTGTCGGTCAGCCAGGAGCCGTCGACGGAGACCACGTCGGCCGGGGCCGGGCTGGGCACGTTGACCAGCGTCTTCGACTTGGGGTTGGACGGGACCTTCTCGCTGCCGGGGGTGCCGGCGGGGGCCTTGTCGCCGTCGGGGGAGCCGCTGGCGCCGCTGGCGGCCGGCTTCCCTGAGCCGCCCTCGTCGCCGGAGACGTACCAGAAGCCGCCGCCGATGATGAGCGCCATGGCCACGACGGCCGCGCCCACGATCGCCAGCTGGTTGCGCTTGTCGTTGCCGCCGCCACCGGCGGGGGCGGCGGGCTGCGCCGGGGCCTGGAGGGTGCTGGGCTGCTGCGGGTAGCCGTAGCCGGGCTGCGTCTGGGGCTGCGGGGAGCCGTAGCCGGCCTGGGGGGACGGCACGGTGGGCGGCTGGGCGGGGGGCTGCGGGGGGCCGGCCGGCGGCGGGCCGCCGAAACCGCCGGAGGGCGGCTGGCTGGGGGGCGGCGGGGTACTCATCGCGTGCTACTGCCTCTCGGTGGGGCGCTCGGTGGGACGCTCGGTGGACTCGTTCACTTGCCGAAGACCATCAGGAGACGCTCCTCCGTGTTGTTGCCGTTCAGCCTGGTGGCGGAGGTGAAGTACCGGCCGTCCTCGAAGGCCCGGACCTGGAAGGTGACCATCCCGCTCTCGATGTTCGCGGAGGGGCCGGAGGGCATGCGCAGCAGCGTCTTGGGCTGGCCGCCCGCGGCCGGCAGGGAGACGATCTCGCCGGGTTCGCGCAGGGCGCCGGCGTGGTAGGCGATGAGCTGGCCGTTGGCCGCCTTGACCGGGTACCAGTTGCGCTTGTCGCCCGCCTTCTGGCGCCACTTGGCCTTGCCGGTGGCGAGGTCGAAGGCGACGACCTCGTTGTCGGTGCCCTTGCCGGTGGTGGTGCGCAGGTAGAGGGTGTCGCCGTCGACGACGGAGTTGCCGCAGCCCTGGAGGCTGTCGGCGGTGCTTGCGTTGCAGTTGGTCTCGAAGGAGCCTTCGGCGGACATGCTGGCGCGCTTCTTGCCGTCGGGCGTCAGGGAGATGATGGCCCGCTTGCTGGTGTCCGCGTTCTCGAGGTCCTTGTTGCTGATGTCGAGGACGATCGGGGAGACGGACAGGACGCTGGTGACGCGGAAGCCCTTGGGGAGCCGGTAGGACCAGGTCTTCTTGCCGGTGACCGGGTCGGCGTCCTGGATCTCGATGGTCTTGTCGTCGTCCATGCACAGGGCGACGGCGAGCAGCTTGCCGTTGCCGGCGGCGTAGTGGCTCGGCTGGCAGCCCTCGGGGGTGTTGCCGGAGAAGAGCTTGTCGCCGGTGGAGAGCTTGTGGACGGTGGTGTTGGCCATCCGGTTGACGACGAAGACGTCGCCGGTGAGGTTGATGGAGACGGAGGCGCCGCCGTCGAAGAGGTTCTCCTTGGCGAGCTCCTTGGTCCATCCCTCCTTGCCGGCCTTCAGGTCGAAGAGCTTCATCTGGTTGCAGGTGGCGTTGGAGCCCTCGCCGTCCTTGACGGCGAGGACGGTCTTGCCGTCGGCGGTGGTCTGGTCGGCCCAGCCGCAGATCTCCGTCTGGAAGTCGACCTTCCACTTCTCCTTGCCGTCGGTGACGGCGTAGGCGACGACGGACTTGCCGACGGTCTTGACGACGCTGTCGCCGACCACCCACATCGCCGGGGCGGGGATGCCCGTGTCGCCGCCGGCCAGGAGCTTGGCCGTCTTGAGCCACAGCGCCTTGTCCTCGCCGGGCTTGCGGCCCGCGTTGAGGTTGGTCTGCTCGCCCATGCCGTTGCCGCTGCCGTCGCCCTTGTCCACGGACGGGGAGCCGGCCGGCTTGGGGTCGGCGGGCCCCGAGGCCTGCGCGGCGGGCTTCTTGGGATCCCCGTCGCCGCTCAGGAAGGCGAACCAGGCGCCGGTGCCGAGTACGAGGACGCCCGCGACGGCCGCCGCGACGACGACCGCCCCCTTGCGCCGGCCGCCCGGTCCGCCGGGGGCCGGGGCGCCGGGGAGCGTGCCGGGCCCGGACGGCGGGTAGGCGTACCCGCCCTGCGGGACGGCGTGCTGCGGCACCGTCGGCGGCTGCTGCGCGTACGGGTTGGGTCCCTGCGGCGGGTACCCGTAGCCCTGCGGCGGAGGGCCGGGCAGGTGCCCGTAACCGGAAGGGGACGGCGGCTGGTTCGGCGGCTGGGGCGGCTCGGTCATCAGCGCATACCTTCGGGGTCGGGCGGTGCGGGCGGTCCGGGAGATCGAAAAGAACCGACTCTTTCTATCACTCGTGGCCGGTACGCACCGGGCCGGTCGCACCCCTGTTCCCAAGGGAGGACCGGCCCGTGACACGGCCGTTATGCGCCCGGCCGGCGTGTTCCGGGGCCCTTTCGGGCCCCCTGGCCTCAGGCCTCTTCGGCCAGTTCCAGCCAGCGCATCTCCAAGTCGTCGCGCTCGGCGATCAGTTCCCGCAGCTCCGCGTCGAGCTTGGCGACCTTGTCGTAGTCGGTGGAGTGCTCGGCGATCTGGGCGTGCAGGTTCGTCTCGCGGTCCGACATCTTGTTGAGCTGGCGCTCGATCTTCTGGAGCTCCTTCTTCGCGGCCCGCGAGTCCCCGGAGGACGTCGACTTGGCGGCGGCGGCCGGGGCCGGCGCCGGGGCGGCGGCCTCGATCATCCGCCGGCGGCGCTCCAGGTACTCGTCCAGGCCGCGCGGCAGCATCCGCAGGCTCGCGTCGCCGAGGAGGGCCATCACCGTGTCGGTGGTGCGCTCGATGAAGAACCGGTCGTGGGAGATCACGATCATCGAGCCGGGCCAGCCGTCGAGGAGGTCCTCCAGCTGGGTGAGGGTCTCGATGTCGAGGTCGTTGGTGGGCTCGTCGAGGAAGAGGACGTTGGGCTCGTCCATCAGCAGGCGCAGGATCTGCAGCCGGCGCCGCTCGCCGCCGGAGAGGTCGCCGACCGGCGTCCACTGCTTCTCCTTGGTGAACCCGAACTGCTCGCACAGCTGGCCGGCCGTCATCTCGCGGCCCTTGCCGAGGTCGACGCGGTCCCGGACGCGCTGGACGGCCTCCAGGACGCGCAGCGAGGGGTCGAGTTCGCCGACCTCCTGGGAGAGGTAGGCCAGGCGTACGGTCTTGCCGACGGTGACGGAGCCCTCGGCGGGCTGGGCCTCGCCCTGGGTGCGGGCGGCCTCGGCGAGGGCCCGCAGCAGGGAGGTCTTGCCGGCGCCGTTGACGCCGACGAGGCCGACGCGGTCGCCGGGGCCCAGGTGCCAGGTGAGGTGCTTGAGCAGGGTCTTGGGGCCGGCCTGGACGGTGACGTTCTCCAGGTCGAAGACGGTCTTGCCGAGGCGGGCGTTGGCGAAGCGCATCAGCTCGGACTTGTCGCGCGGCTCGGGCACGTCGGCGATCAGCTCGTTGGCCGCCTCGATGCGGTAGCGGGGCTTGGAGGTGCGGGCGGGGGCGCCGCGGCGCAGCCAGGCCAGCTCCTTGCGCATCAGGTTCTGCCGCTTGGCCTCTTCGGTGGCGGCGATCCGCTCGCGCTCGGCGCGGGCGAAGACGTAGTCGCTGTAGCCGCCCTCGTACTCGAAGACGTCACCGCGCTGCACGTCCCACATGCGGGTGCAGACCTGGTCGAGGAACCAGCGGTCGTGGGTGACGCAGACGAGGGCGGAGCGGCGGGCCTGGAGGTGGCCGGCCAGCCAGGAGATGCCCTCGACGTCGAGGTGGTTGGTGGGCTCGTCGAGGACGAGGAGGTCCTGGTCGGCCATGAGCAGCTTGGCGAGCGCGATGCGGCGGCGCTCGCCGCCGGACAGCGGGCCGATGACGGTGTCCAGGCCCTGGCCGAAACCGGGCAGGTCCAGGCCGCCGAAGAGACCGGTGAGGACGTCGCGGATCTTGGCGTTGCCGGCCCATTCGTGGTCGGCCATGTCGCCGATGATCTCGTGCCGGATGGTGGCGGCCGGGTCGAGGGAGTCGTGCTGGGTGAGCACCCCCATCCGCAGGCCGCCGCTCTGCGTGACACGGCCGGAGTCGGGCTCCTCCAGCTTGGCGAGCAGCCGGATCAGGGTGGTCTTGCCGTCGCCGTTGCGGCCGACGACGCCGATCCGGTCTCCCTCGGACACGCCGAGGGAGATGCCGTCGAGCAGGGTACGGGTGCCGTACACCTTGCTGACTGCCTCGACATTGACCAGATTGACGGCCATCAGACGCGCTCCAGGGAAAGGGTGTGGATCAGCCCCTCAGCCTAACCCTCCGGGCCGACGCGGAACGTTCCACCAGCCAGGCGCCCCCCCACTGCCATGCCGATGGCGGCGGGCGCGGTCACCGGGAAGGCGATCAGGACGGCGGTGTGACCCTCCAGCAGGCCGCCGAGGCCGGTCATGGACAGGCCGAGGATCCCCAGCAGGCACAGGGTGGTGCCGAGGGCGGCGGCGGCCCCGCTGCCGCGGGCGCCCTCCGCGGTCCGGGCCCGGGCGGCGGGCGGGGCGGCGGGCGGGGCGGCGGGCGGGGCGGCGGTCACGGGGCGGGGCGCCTCGAAGCGGCGGAAGCAGGCCACGAGCGCGGCGGTGAGGGCGGCGGCGAGCAGGATCCGCGGCGGCACCTGCGCCCACCAGGCGGCGGTGGCCGGCTCGGGCAGCGCCAGGCCGGCGGCGAGCTGGGCGGCGTACACGCCGAGCATGGCGGTGAGGTGCCACAGGAACGCGGTCATGGCGACCCCGTTGGCGGTGACGACCCCGCGCCACACGCGCGGCCGGGCCAGCCAGGCCGTCACGGGCCGCGCGAGCAGCTGGACGGCGCCGACCAGCCACATGCCGTGGCAGAGCAGGGCGAGGGTGGGCGGGGCCATGTTGGAGACCTTCTCCCCCGGCATCCCGACCATGGACAGCGGGTACGGACCGGCCGCCACCAGCAGCACGGCCCCGGCGAGCCCGGCGGCGCCGAGGAGCGCGGGACGGGTGATGCGGCCGTCGGCGCGCAGGAAGCCGAGCTGGTGCACGGCGAGCCAGACGAACGCGAAGTTCAGGAACTCCGCGTAGGGCACGCCGAGCGCGAAGCGCAGTACGTCGACCAGGGCGGCGGCGCCGGTCAGGGCCGCGAAGGCGCCCCAGCCCCAGCGGGCGTGCAGCCGCAGCAGCGGCGGGGTGAGGGCCACCATCGCCAGGTAGATCCCGATGAACCACAGCGGCTGCGTCACCATCCGCAGCGCGGCACCGGCCAGCCGGCCGCCGTCCGCCCCGGCGAGCTGCACGAGCAGGGCGAGCGCCGCCCAGACCAGGACGAAGACCAGGGTGGGCCGCAGCAGCCGCTGGAGGCGGGCGCGCAGGAAGGCCGCGTAGACGGGCCGGCCCTCGCCGCGGCGTTCCAGCGACCGGTACGACAGGGCGTGCGAGAACCCGCCGACGAAGAAGAACACCGGCATGACCTGGAGCCCCCAGGTGAGCACCTGGAGCGGGGGCACCAGCGCGAGCAGGTTCCCTATGCCGTCGGTGCTGACGGCGGCCATCAGCCAGTGCCCGCACACGACGGTGGCGAGCGAGGCGACCCGGAGCAGGTCCACGTACCGGTCGCGGGAGGCGGGCGTGGCGGCGGCCATGGCGCGTGCGCTGACTGTCATGCCCCTACGGTCGCGGCCGCGCCCGGTGCGCCGACAGGGCGCGGGTACTCATCCCCGCCCTAGGTACCCCGTGCCGGGCGGCCCCGGGGCCCGGGCCGACGGGCGGGCCTCAGGAGACGGCCGTGGCCCCCGGTGCCGGGGAGGAGGTGACGCGCGTGGCGCGGCAGGTGCCGGAGGCCTCCAGGGCGGCGGCGACCGTCGCCGCGGACTCCGCGTCCCGGACCAGGAACGCCGTCGTCGGACCCGACCCGGAGACCAGCCCGGCCAGCGCCCCCGCGTCGGCGCCCGCCGCGAGGGTGGCGGCCAGCTGCGGGCGCAGCGACAGCGCGGCGGCCTGCAAGCCGTTCGAGCCGGGCAGTACGGCGGCCAGCGCGTCGGCGTCACCCGAGGCGAGGGCCGCGAGCAGCGCCGGGGAGGCCTCGGGCGCGGGCACGTCCGTACCGGCGGTCAGCCGGTCGAACTCCCGGAACACCGCCGGGGTGGACAGGCCGCCCTCGGCGACCGCGAACACCCAGTGGAACCGGCCGGCGTCCACGGGGGTCAGGAACTCGCCGCGGCCGGTGCCGAGCGCGGCGCCGCCCACGAGGCTGAAGGGGACGTCGCTGCCCAGTTCCGCGCAGATCCCCAGGAGCTCCTCGCGCGGGGTGTCCAGCTTCCACAGCAGGTCGCACGCCAGCAGCGCGCCGGCGCCGTCGGCGCTGCCCCCGGCCATGCCGCCGGCGACGGGGATGTTCTTCGCGATGTGGAGGTGGACGGCCGGCTCGATGCCGGCCCGGGCCGCCAGCAGCTCGGCGGCGCGGGCCGCCAGGTTGCTGCGGTCCAGGGGCACCTGGTCGGAGTCGGGGCCCTCGCAGGTCACCGTCAGCGCGTCGGCGGGGGTCGCGGTGACCTCGTCGAACAGGGAGACGGCCAGGAAGACGTTGGCCAGGTCGTGGAAGCCGTCGGGGCGGGCGGCGCCCACCGCCAGCTGGACGTTGACCTTCGCGGGGACGCGTACCGTCACGCTCACAGCGCGGGCCTCGGGGCGGCGGGCTTGTGCTCGGCGATCGCGGCGAACTGCTCCACGGTCAGGGACTCGCCGCGCGCCAGCGGGGAGACGCCGGCGCCGGCCAGCGCCTGCTCGGCGGCGGCGGCCGAACCGGCCCAGCCGGCGAGCGCGGCGCGCAGGCCCTTGCGGCGCTGCGCGAACGCGGCGTCGACGACCGCGAACACCTCGGCCTTGGAGGCGGTGGTCTTCACGGGCTCGGCGCGCCGGACGAGGGAGACGAGTCCGGAGTCGACGTTCGGCGCGGGCCAGAAGACGTTGCGGCCGATGGCTCCGGCGCGCTTGACGTCCGCGTACCAGGCGGCCTTGACGGAGGGGACCCCGTACACCTTGTTGCCGGGGCGGGCGGCGAGCCGGTCGGCGACCTCGGACTGCACCATGACGAGGGTCCGCTCGATGCTCGGGAAGCGGTCGAGCATCGTCAGCAGGACCGGCACGGCCACGTTGTAGGGGAGGTTCGCGACGAGCGCGGTCGGCGCCGGGCCGGGCAGCTCGGTGACGAGCATCGCGTCGGAGTGGACCAGCGCGAAGCGGTCCTTCTTGTGCGGCATCCGCGCCTCGATGGTGGCGGGCAGCGCGGCGGCGAGGATGTCGTCGATCTCGACGGCGGTCACCCGGTCCGCGGCCTCCAGCAGGGCGAGCGTCAGCGAGCCCAGGCCCGGCCCGACCTCCACGACCACGTCGTCCGGCCGCACCTCGGCGGTGCGCACGATCCGGCGCACCGTGTTGGCGTCGATGACGAAGTTCTGGCCCTTCTGCTTCGTCGGACGGACGCCGAGGACGGCGGCCAGCTCTCGGATGTCGGCCGGCCCGAGGAGGGCGTCGGAAGGGACCTGGGAAGTCTCGTGGGGCTGCTGCTCTGCGGTGCTCACCGCTCAAGCCTACGGCCGCAGTGCGGCCACGGACTCGCCCCCCGCTGCACGTAGAGCTTCTTCGCCCGGTACGTCTGCTCCGAGGCGGGCGCGTCCTGCGGGCGGCCGCTGCCGCCGAGGGCCTGCCAGGTGCTCACGTCGAACTGGTAGAGGCCGCCGTAGGTGCCCGAGGGGTCGGTGGCGGAGGGGCGGCCGCCGGACTCGCACTGGGCCAGCGCGGACCAGTTGAGGCCGTCGGCGCCGGCCACGGAGGTGGGCAGCGGCTTCGTGCCGACCAGGACGCGCTGGCTGACGGGCTCCCGCACGACCTCCTCGGCGATCTTCCGGGGCTGCTGGCGGACCCCGTTGACGGTGCGCAGGGCGTAGGTGACCCGGCGCGCCCCGGGGCGGCCGACGCGGTCGACGACCTCGGTGCCGGCGAAGAGGCCGGGGTCCTCGACGCGTTCGGTCTCGTACGGGATGCGTTCCTCGCGGACCTCGCGGGTGCCGGTGATGCGCAGCACGGTGACGGTCTGGCCGTCGCGGGGGAAGGAGTCCGGGGGGACGGAGGTGGTGTCCTGGCCGTGGAGGGTGATGCCGGCCTGGTCGAGGGCCTCCTTGACGGTGGCGGCGTTGGTGCGGATGGTGCGTTCGCGGCCGTCGGCCATGAAGGTGACGCCGCGTTCGGTGCGCACGCCCAGGGTGAGGCCGGAGCGGGGGACGGTGGCGGTGCGGGGGGTGGAGAGGTAGGCGCCCTCGACGCGGACGCCGAGCTGGCGCAGGGCGCCGTCGACGGTGCGTGCGGTGGTCCACAGCTGGCGGGTGGTGCCGTCGAGGGTGAGGCGCAGGGGCCGGCCGTAGCGGACGACGACCTGTTCGCCGTCGTCGAGGGCGGAGCCGGGCGCGGGGGCGACGAGGTCGTGGGGGCCGACGCCGAGGCCTTCGGACGCGAGGAGTTCGTCGACGCTCCCGGCGAAGGTGTGGAGGGTGCGGGGCACTCCGTCGACGGTGAGCCGGACGGCCTTGTCGGCGGCGACGAAGGCGGTGGTGCCGCCGGCCAGGAAGGCGACGACGAGGGCCTGCGGGACGATGCGCCGCCAGCTGCCGCGGGCGGGGGCCGGGGCGGCGGCGCGGCCGGCCGGGGCGGGGGCCGGGGCGGGGGCCGGGGCGGCGGCGGGGGCCGAGCGCCTGCGGCGGCCGGATCCGGCGCCGGGCGGGCGGCCGGGGGCGGGGTCGGTGCCGGGGGCCAGGGCGGGCGGTGGCGGGGGTTCCGCGGTGGTGGCGCGGCGGCGGCCGCCGGAGGGGGCGGCGGCGCGGCGGCGGGCGGCCCGGCGGCCCTCGCCGCGGGGGCCGGGGACCTGCGGCTCGGGGGCGGCGGCGCCGTACGGGGCGGCGTACGCGTCGGCGTACGGCTCCTCGTGGGGCGGCGCGTCGTACGGGGCGTCGTACGGGTCCGCGTACGGGGCTTCGCGCGGGTCCGGGCCGGGTGGGGTGTCCGGCCACGGGGCACGGCGGTGACTGCCCTGCGTTTCGCTCACGTCGCTCGCTCCACTGGTCCGGCCCCCGGCTGCTCGGGCACGGCACCCTAGCGGCAGGGGGCGTCACGCACCAAAGCCGTTCGACCACCCAGCGTGTCGGGCGAACGGCTGCGCGAAGGAGGGTGTGAAGCGGGGGCGGAGCGGGGGCCGGCGGCCGGTCAGTAGTCGAAGGCGCGCGCGGTGTTGGCGGCGAGGGCGGTGGCCATGGCGTCCTCGTCGATGCCGCGGACCGCGGCCATGGCGCGGACCGTCAGCGGAATGAGGTACGGGGCGTTGGGCCGTCCGCGGTAGGGCGCGGGGGTGAGGTACGGGGCGTCGGTCTCCACCAGCACCAGTTCCAGCGGCGCCACCGCGAGGGCCTCGCGCAGCGGCGCGGCGTTCTTGAAGGTGACGGTCCCGGCGAAGGACATGTAGTAGCCGGCGGCGGCGCACTCGCGGGCCATCTCGGCGTCGCCGGAGTAGCAGTGGAAGACGGTGCGCTCGGGGGCGCCCTCCTCGCGCAGCACGCGCAGGACGTCGGCGTGGGCGTCACGGTCGTGGATGACCAGGGCCTTGCCCTGCCGCTTGGCGATCTCGATGTGGGCGCGGAAGGAACGCTCCTGCGCGGCCATGCCCTCGGGGCCGGTGCGGAAGTAATCGAGGCCGGTCTCGCCGACCGCCTTGACGTGGTCCAGCGCGGCCAGCGCCTCGATCTCGGCGAGCGCGTCGTCGAGCGCGGACTGGCCGCCCCCGGGGCGGGCGCCCTGGCGGGACCGACCTCCCCCAGCCCTAGGGGGCTGGGAGGTGCCCCCAGGGTCCCCGTGGACGATCCGGGGGGCCTCGTTCGGGTGGAGGGCGACGGCCGCGTGGACGTTGGCGTACGCGGCCGCCGTCTCGGCGGCCCAGCGCGAGCCCTTCACGTCGCAGCCCACCTGGACGACGGTGGTCACGCCCACGGACGCGGCCTTCGCGAGACCCTCCTCGACGGTGCCGGACTGCATGTCGAGGTGGGTGTGCGAGTCGGCGACAGCCACCCGCAGCGGCTCCGGCAGCGGGGGCGGTACGTCCTTCGACGCGGCCTTGGCGGCGGGGGCCGGAGAGGAGGGGGAAGGGCTGGGGCTCATGAGCCGATCTTATGACCGCTCGCGCGGCCGCACCCAAGCCCTTTCCCGCGACCTGCCCGGTGGCCCTTCCCGCGGGCTACGGCCCTACGACCGCTTGAAGAGGGCGCGGAGGCGCGACAGCGGCCCGCGGCGCCCCTCGGACGCGTCCACGGCCACCGGCCCCGGCGAGTCGTGCGACGGCGTCCGGCGCTGCTTCGGCGGGCGGGGGGCGTTCTCGCCGGCCGGGACGGGGCCGGCGATCCCGGGGGCGATGCGGTGGTGGTAGAGCCGGTCGATCGTGCCGAGCACCGTGGAGACCTGGCCCGCGCGCATGATGCGTACGACGTGTCCGCCGCAGTTGAGGCAGGTCGGGTTCGACAGCGGGGAGGGCACCCGCTCGCCGTTCACCGTGTACATGATGAACGGCTCGCCCTTGCCGTCGACGTGGTGCTCTATCGCGTACGCCTGCTCCCAGCCGTAGCCGCACTTCATGCACGCGAACGAGTAGGCCTCGTGCACGGTCGGTACGCCGGAGGTGGGAACGGGTGCCGGTGCCGCGGCCGTGACGGGTACCGGGGTGTCTGCGATCTCACTCATGCCAGCTCCTCTGGTTCCACTGGTGCCATTGCCAGTGGACGCCTCTTCGGGCGGGAGCGCATCAGGCCATGTCCAGTAATGGACGGTCCTTGGCCGAGTCATGCCCAAAGGGGCCGGTGCGCGGTCTGAGCTTTGCTTTTCAGATTAGCTCTTTACCGTCTTACGGCATCTTTTGTGTCGCGTTCTTTGCCGCGACGACCGCGTCGAACACCTCGCGCTTGGGTACGCCGGCCTCGGCCGCGACCGCCGCGATGGCCTCCTTGCGGCGCTCCCCCGCCTCCTCGCGCACGCGCACCCGGCGCACCAGCTCCTCGTCGTCGACGTCACCGGGAGCGGCGGCGGGGGCGCCCTCCACCACGACGGTGATCTCGCCGCGCACGCCCTCGGCCGCCCACGCGGCCAGGTCGCCGAGCCCGCCGCGCTTGACCTCCTCGTACGTCTTGGTCAGCTCGCGGCACACGGCGGCCCGCCGGCCGGCGCCGAACACCTCGGCCATGGCCGCCAGGGTGTCGTCCAGCCGGTGCGGGGCCTCGAAGTAGACGAGGGTGCGCCGCTCGCCCTCCACCTCGCGGAGCCGGCCCAGGCGCTCGCCCGCCTTGCGCGGCAGGAAGCCCTCGAAGCAGAAGCGGTCCACCGGCAGCCCGGACAGCGCGAGCGCGGTGAGCACGGCGGACGGCCCGGGCACGGCCGTGACCTTGATGTCCTTCTCGACGGCGGCGGCGACCAGCCGGTAGCCGGGGTCGGAGACGGAGGGCATCCCGGCGTCGGTCACCAGCAGCACCCGCCGGCCGGCCTCCAGGGCCTCGACCAGTTCGGGGGTGCGGGCGGACTCGTTGCCCTCGAAGTACGACAGGACGCGCCCGGTGGTGTGCACGCCGAGCCCCTGCGTGAGCCGGCGCAGCCGCCGGGTGTCCTCGGCGGCGATCACGTCGGCCCGCTCCAGCTCGGCCGCGAGCCGGGGCGGGGCGTCGGCGAGATCGCCGATGGGGGTCCCGGCGAGGACGAGTACGCCGTGGGAGGAGGGGGCTTCGGCACCGCGGGGCTGTTCAGCTGTCACCGGCCCATCCTCTCATTGGGGCTCGTGGGGGCTGGGGCTCCACAGGGGCGTTCCCTACGATGATCCGGTGACCAGTACCGCGACGCCGCCGCCCAGCCCCGCGGGGGCCCCGCCCGTCCGGCCGGGCGGAGGCGACTCCGACTACGAGCCGCCCGTGTGGCTGCGCCGCCTGCGCGGGTTCGGCTACGCGCCGGCCGCACCGGTGACCGACGTCCGCACCCGCCTCGTGCCCCCGTACGCACGGCCGTCCGCGCAGCTGTGGACGGCGCTCGGCGTCCCCGAGCCGGCCCGGCGGACCTGGCAGCGGGTGATGGCCTGGGCGGGACCGCTGCTGGTCACGCTGGTGGCGGGGGTGCTGCGGTTCACGCACCTGGGCAGCCCCAAGGCGGTGATATTCGACGAGACGTACTACGCCAAGGACGCGTGGGCCACCATCAGGCAGGGCTACGAAGCCAGCTGGCCCAAGGATGTCGACAAGTCGATCCTGTCGAATCCCGACGCGGTACCGCTCCCCCTGGACCCCGGCTACGTCGTGCACCCGCCCGTCGGCAAATGGGTGATCGGCCTCGGCGAGTGGATGTTCGGCTTCACCCCCTTCGGCTGGCGGTTCATGACCGCCGTGCTCGGCACCCTGTCGGTTCTGATCGTCTGCCGCGTCGGCCGCCGTCTCTTCCGCTCCACCTTCCTCGGCTGCCTGGCCGGCGCGCTGCTGGCGGTCGACGGACTGCACCTGGTGATGAGCCGGACCGCCCTGCTCGACCTGGTCCTGATGTTCTTCGTCCTGGCGGCCTTCGGGGCGCTGGTCATCGACCGGGACAAGGCGCGCGCCCGGCTCGCCGCCGCCCTGCCCGTCGACGAGGAGGGCCGCGCCCGCCCCGACGTCACGGTCGCGGAGACCCTGAAGCTGGGCTGGCGCCCGTACCGGCTGCTGGCCGGCGTCTGCCTCGGCCTGGCCTTCGGCACCAAGTGGAACGGCCTCGTCGTCCTGGCCTTCTTCGGGATCCTCACCGTCCTGTGGGACGCGGCCGCGCGCCGCACCGCCGGCGCGGGCGCCCCGTACGCGGCGATGCTGCGCCGCGACGCGCTGCCCGGATTCCTGTCGACGGTGCCGGTGGCGATCGCCGTGTACCTGGCCTCCTGGACGGGCTGGATCCTCAGTCCGGACAACGGCAAGGGCGGCTACTTCCGCGACTGGGCCGCCAAGTACGACCAGGGCAGCGCGCTGTCCTTCCTCCCCGAGTGGCTGCGCAGCCTGTGGCACTACGAGACGGAGGTCTACAAGTTCCACGTGGGCCTGACCTCCGGCCACACCTACGAGTCGAACCCGTGGAGCTGGCTGGTCCTGGGCCGGCCGGTCTCCTACTTCTACGAGTCCCCCTCGCCCGGCACCGACGGCTGCCCGGCGTCCGAGGCCGGCAAGTGCGCCCGCGAGGTGCTGGCCCTCGGCACACCGCTGCTGTGGTGGGCGGGCTGCTTCGCGCTGCTGTACGTGCTGTGGCGGTGGTTCTTCCGCCGCGACTGGCGGGCGGGCGCCATCGCGTGCGCGCTGGGCGCGGGCCTGCTGCCCTGGTTCAACTACCAGGAGCGGACCATCTTCTACTTCTACGCGGTGGTCTTTGTCCCCTACCTCTGCCTGGCGGTGGCGATGCTGGTCGGCGCCCTGCTGGGACCGGCGGGCTCCTCGGAGCGGCGGCGCGCGGTGGGCGCGATCGGCGCGGGCGTCCTCATCCTCCTGATCATCTGGAACTTCATCTATTTCTGGCCGATCTACACCGGCCAGACCCTGCCCATGGACTCGTGGCGTGGCCGGATGTGGCTGGACACCTGGATCTGACCCGTTACTGAGAGGTAAGGTCTCCTCACAGGTTCTTTGAACATGTTCAGAGAACGGGGGCTCCTGGGGAGGGGACGCAGTGAACGGGGCGGCGAAGGGTGCCATCGTCGGCGGGGTGTTCCTCGCGATGGCCGGCGGTACCGCGTACGGGGTGTACGCGCTGGTCGGGGACGCCGGCGACGGCGGCGCGGGCGACCGCGCCACGACGAACAGGACGGCGACCGCCGCCAAGGGGGGAAGCGGGCCGGTCACCGAGAAGGAGGCCGCCGCCACCGCGAAGGCCTTCCTCGCGGCGTGGGCGGCCGGCGACGACGCCACGGCCGCCGCGCTGACCAACAACACCCAGGCCGCGCAGACCACGGTGGCCGACTACCGCGCCAAGGCGATGGTGTCCAAGGCCGTCATCACCCCCGGCGCGGCGGAGGGCGCCTCGGTGCCGTTCAAGGTCGAGGCCGAAGTCAGCCACCAAGGCACGGCCAAGCCCCTCGTCTACGACTCCCGCCTGACCGTCGTCCGCGGCACCGAGAGCGGCAAGCCGCTCGTCGACTGGCAGCCCTCGGTGATCCACCCGCAGCTCCAGAAGGACGAGAAGCTGCGCACAGGCACCCCGGCGAGCCCGCCGGTCAAGGCCGTCGACCGCAACGGCAAGGAGCTGACGCCCGAGCAGTACCCGTCGCTGCGGCCGGTGCTGGACTCGCTGCGCAAGACCTACGGGGAGAAGACCGGCGGCACGGCCGGCGTCGAGCTGTGGATCGAACCGGCCACCCAGGACGCGCCGAAGCGGAGCCTGCTGACGCTGGTGGAGGGCAAGCCGGGGGAGATCCGGACCGTCCTGGACGCCGACGTGCAGGCGGCGGCGGAGAAGGCCGTCGCCCAGCACCCGGAGGCGTCCGTGGTCGCCGTCCAGCCGAGCACCGGCGACATCCTGGCGGTGGCGAACCACCGCAGGGACGGCTTCAACGCGGCGATGCAGGGCCGGCGGGCGCCCGGCTCGACGATGAAGATCGTCACGGCGGCGATGCTGCTGGAGAAGGGCCTGGTGGCGGCCGACCGCCCGGCGGACTGCCCGCAGAGCGTCTCGTGGGACGGCAAGGTCTTCCACAACCTGAACAACTTCTCGCTGAAGGGCCAGCCCTTCTCGACCAGCTTCGCCAAGTCCTGCAACACGGCCTTCATCGGCCTGATCGACGAGGTGCGCGACAACGGGGCACTGCCGAGGGTGGCCAAGGAGGCCTTCGGGATCGGGCTGGACTGGAAGACCGGCATCCCGTCCCAGGACGGCAGCGTGCCGGTGACCTCCGGCCCGTCGGCGGCCGCGGAGTACATCGGCCAGGGCGCCATCCAGATGAACCCGCTGAACGTCGCGTCGATCACGGCGACCGCCCGGACCGGGGTGTTCCGCCAGCCGGTGCTGGTCAAGGCCTCGCTGGACGGGCGCACCCTGGCCACCGCCCCGCGCGCGCTGGCACCGGGGGTGTCGGCGCAGCTGGTGAAGATGATGAAGCAGGCCGCCGGCCCCGGCGGCACGGCGGCGGGCGCCATGTCCTCCGTGGGCGGCTCCGACAAGGGCGCGAAGACCGGCTCGGCGGAGGTCGACGGCGCGGCGGCCCCGGACAGCTGGTTCACGGGCTTCCGGGGTGATGTGGCGGCGGCCGCCATGGTCGAAGGCGGCGGCCACGGCGGCGACTCGGCGGGCCCCATCGTCGCCACGGTCCTGAACGCCTCCTGACGGGGGCCCACACCGCACGAGGCCGCCGCCGGCGGGGCCGCGGCCCCGAGCCGGAGGACCACCGGCCCCGTCCCACTACCGCCCCCGACCACCCGGCCACCCGGCCCCGGAGGCCCGGCACACGGCCGCCGGAACAGCCCGCCGGGGGCGGAGCGGGGACGGCCGGGGCGGGCGCGGCCGGGGCCAGGGCCGAGACGGCCGGGGCGGGCGCGGCCGTGTCGGGAGCGCGACGGCCGGGGCGGGCGCGGCTTGGGCGGAACCGGGACGGCCGAAGCCAGGGCCGGCGCGGCGGATGCCAGCGCCGGGGGCCGAAACGGCACACGCGGGCCGGCCGCGCGCGGGGAACGACCGGCGGGGCGGCACACCTGAGAGCTCCGGCCGCAGCCGGAACGGGGGATGCCGACGCCCGACCTCCCCGGGCCGGGGACGGGAGCCCGAAGGCGGGGCCCGGGGTAAACGCGTGGCCCCGGCCCCCCGCACAGCGCTAGCGTCCCGGCATGACGACCAGCACCCCGCACCCCCTCTTCGCCCGGGCCCTCACCGAGCTGGGCCTCGACCTCGACGTCCGCGCCTTCCCCGAAGGGACCCGTACGGCCGCCGACGCCGCCGCGGCGATCGGCTGCGAACTCAGCCAGATCGTGAAGTCACTGATCTTCGCGGCGGACGGGGTACCGGTCCTGGTCCTCATGGACGGCGCCTCCCGGGTCGACGTCGAGGCCGTGCGGCGTCAACTCGGCGCCGCGAAAGTCACCCGCGCCGACGCCGCGCTCGTCCGCGAGACCACCGGCTACGCCATCGGCGGCGTCCCGCCCTTCGGCCACCGCACCCGCACCCGGGTGCTGGCCGACCGCTCGCTGCTGGAGCACGACGTGGTCTGGGCCGCCGCCGGCACCCCGCACACCGTCTTCCCCATGGCCCCGAAGGAGCTCATCGAGCACGCCGCGGCCGCACTGGCCGACGTACGCGAAGGGACCTGATCAAGACCGCAGCCGCGGCCGCCGGTTCCGGCCGCCCCGCCCCCGCCCGCTGCCGTACGGCGTCAGAGGCAGGACCGCAGCGCCCGCACCAGCGCCTGCGCGCGCGGGTCGGCGGTGACCGACTTGGCGTGCGCGTTGGTGACGTAGCCGAAGCCGATCCCCGCCTCCGGGTCCGCGAAGGCCAGGGACCCGCCCCGCCCCGGGTGGCCGAAGGAGGCCGGCGACAGCAGCGGGGACGCCGCCCCGTGCAGCATGTAGCCCGGGCCGAAACGGGTGTTCACGACCAGCACCCGGTCCGGCCCGGACGCGAACTCCGTGCCGGCCAGCGCCGTGGTGGCGGGGGTGAAGATCCGCGCCCCGTCCTCCACCACGCCGATGGTCGCCCCGTAGAAGCGGGCCAGGGCGCGCGCCGTGCCGATGCCGGCGGAACCGGGGAGCTCGGCCCCCTGGTAGACGGGGTCGTTCTCGTCCGGCGCGGGGTCGATGGCCGCGAAGGCGCGCCGGGTGAGGGAGTCCGGGTCGGCGTACGCCTCGGAAACGTTTCTCCTCGGCCGGGTCTTCAACAGCCCCGCGCTCGCCGGCGGCTCCACCGGCGCCACCCGGCCCACCCGCGGCGCCTCGCTCTCCGGCAGGCCTATCCAGAAGTCCAGCCCCAGCGGCTCGGCGATCTCCTCCGCGAGGATCCCGCCGACGGTGCGGCCCGTCGCCCGCAGCACCAGCTCGGAGACCAGCCAGCTGAAGGTCTGCGCGTGGTAGCCGTGCTCGGCGCCCGGCTCCCAGAAGGCCCGCTGCGCGGCGACCGCGCGCGCCCCGCTCACCCCGTCGGCGGCCTGCGCCGTGGTGAGCCCCCGGTCCAGCGCGGGCACGCCAGCCTGGTGGGCGAGGAGGTGACGGACCAGGGTCTTCTCCTTGCCGCCGGCCTTGAACTCGGGCCAGTACGAGCCCACCGGCGCGTCCAGGTCCAGCAGTCCGCGCTGATGCAGGAGGAGCGGGACGGCGGCGGCCACACCCTTGGTGGCGGAGCGCACGATCGTCACGGTGTCCTCGGCCCAGGGCCCGGCGGCGTCGCCGTCGGCGTCCTTCGTGCCAGCCCACAGGTCGACGACCTTGCGGCCGTCCCGGTACACGGCCACGGCCGCGCCCCGGTCCCCGAGGACCTCGAAGTTGCGCGCGAAGGCGTCTCTGACGGGCTCGAAGCCCTCGGTCACCACACCCTGGATGTTCACGAGCAGGCCAACAACCATCGGCCGCCCCTTATGCCGCGGACCGCGCCCGGCCGGCCCGCACCACACCCCGACACCACCGACTAATGCCACGCGGCCACGCTGTGGCATTAGCTGCCACGTCACGTCACCACCTGGCGAGCCGCCCTACGCCGCCGCCACCGACCGCGGGTCGAAGCCGAACGGCAGCTCCAGCCGGTGCTCCCGCATCAGCGCCTCGTCGCACAGCAGGTCGCGGGTGCGCCCGTCGGCGGCGATCACGCCCTCGCTCAGGATCACCGAGCGCGGGCAGAGTTCCAGCGCGTACGGCAGGTCGTGGGTCACCATCAGCACCGTCACGTCCAGCGACCGCAGGATGTCGGCGAGCTCGCGCCGCGAGGCCGGGTCCAGGTTGGAGGAGGGCTCGTCCAGGACGAGGATCTCCGGCCGCATCGCCAGTACGGTCGCCACCGCCACCCGCCGGCGCTGGCCGAAGGACAGGTGGTGCGGCGGCCGGTCGGCGAAGCCGGCCATGCCGACCAGTTCGAGCGCCTCGCGGACCCGATGCTCCAGTTCCGCGCCCCGCAGGCCGGCCGCCGCCGGGCCGAAGGCCACGTCCTCCCGCACGGTCGGCATGAACAGCTGGTCGTCGGGGTCCTGGAAGACGATGCCCACCCGGCGCCGGATCTCGGCGAGGTTCCGCTTCTCCACGGGCAGCCCGGCCACGCTCACCGAGCCGACCCCGCCGCCGAGGATGCCGTTGAGGTGCAGCACGAGGGTGGTCTTCCCCGCGCCGTTGGGGCCGAGCAGTGCGACCCGCTCCCCGCGGCCGACGGTGAGGTCGACCCCGAAGAGGGCCTGGTGCCCGTCGGGGTAGGCGTAGGCGACCCCGGACACCTCCAGGGAGGGCTCGGACGCAGCGGCGGAGGAGGAGGAAGGAGAAGGAGAAGGAGAAGGAGACGTCACAGCGTCCATCCCATCAGACAGACGGCCAGCGCCGTCACGGGCAGCACGGCCGAGTACGCCCACTGGGCGCGGGTGGCCGTGACGTCGTCGATCACCGGCATGGAGCCGGCGTAGCCGCGGCTGACCATGGCGAGGTAGACCCGCTCGCCGCGTTCGTAGGAGCGGATGAAGAGGGCGCCGGCCGTCTTGGCGAGCACCCCCCAGTGCCGGACGCCGCGCGCCTCGAACCCGCGCGAGCGGCGGGCGATGGACATGCGGCGCAGCTCGTCGGTGATGACGTCGCCGTACCGGATCATGAAGGAGGCGATCTGGACGAGCAGCGGCGGCAGCTTCAGCCGCTGGAGTCCCAGCAGCAGGGCGCGCAGTTCTGTGGTGGAGGCGAGCAGTACGGAGGCGGCCACGCCGAGGGTGCCCTTGGCCAGGACGTTCCAGGCGCCCCAGAGGCCGGAGACGCTCAGGGACATGCCGAGGACCTCCACGCGTTCGCCCTGGGACACGAAGGGCATGAGCACGGCGAAGAGGACGAACGGCACCTCGATCAGCATCCGCCGCAGCAGGAAGCCCGCGGGGATCCGGGCGGCCGCCGCGACGGCGGCGATGAGGACGGCGTACCCGGCGAAGGCCCACATGGCCTCGCGCGGGGTGGACACGACGACGACCACGAAGGCGAACGTAGCGGCGATCTTGCAGTGTGGCGGCAGCTCGTGCACGGGCGAGTGCCCGTGCCGGTAGAGCTTGTGCGCGTGGCCGGCTCCCATGTCAGCCGGCTGTCGGGGCGGCCGTGGACGTCGCGGTCAGGTCCTGCGCGCGACGGCGGCGCACGGCCCAGAACACGCCGGTGCCGACGGCGACGGTCGCGCCGACGCCGATGACGCCCGCGAGGCCGCCGGACAGCCGGGCGTCGGAGACGTCCTTGACGCTGTAGTCGGCGAGCGGGGAGTCCGCGGCGGCGTGTTCCTCGACCTTGGTGTCGATGCCCTTGTCGGCGGCGACCTTCTCCAGGCCGTCGGGGCTGGCGGAGGCGTAGAAGGAGACGAAGCCGGCCAGTACGAGGGCGGTGGCCAAGCCGGTCAGCCAGAGCTTGCGGGTGGAGCGGGCGGCGGCCGGCACCGGGGTGGCGGCGGGGGCGGGGGCGTCGACCAGTTCGCCGCCGACGCGCAGCTTCAGCGGGGCGGTCAGCCGGCGCGCGCCGTGCACCAGGTCGGGGCGTACGGCGATCACGGCGCCGACGGTCGCGGCGGTGATGGCGGCTTCGCCGATGCCGATGAGGACGTGGACGCCGACCATGGCGGTGATGACCTTGCCGATCGGGACGTCGGTGGTGCCGCCGAGGGCGTAGAGGGCGGTGAAGGCGGCGGCCGCGGCGGGCACGGAGAGGAGGGCGCCGACGAAGGCGGCGACGGTGACCGAGCGGCGGCCGGCGGGCAGCAGCTTGAGGAGGCCGCGGAAGACGGCGTAGGCGACGACCACGGTCACCACGGCCATGTTGAGGACGTTGACGCCGAGGGCGGTGAGGCCGCCGTCGGCGAAGAGGATGCCCTGCATCAGCAGGACGACGGACACGCAGAGCACGCCGGTGTACGGGCCGACGAGTATGGCGGCGAGGGCCCCTCCGAGGAGGTGGCCGCTGGTGCCCGCGGCGACCGGGAAGTTGAGCATCTGCACGGCGAAGATGAAGGCGGCGACGAGGCCGGCCAGCGGGGCGGTGCGCTCGTCGAGCTCGCGGCGGGCGCCGCGCAGGCTGACCGCGACAGCGGTGGCGGCCGCTACTCCTGCGGCCACCGAGACGGGTGTGTTGATGAATCCGTCGGGCACATGCATGGAGTAGCTCCGCATCCTCTTTCTCGCACAAGTCTTTAACCGTTCAAGAGTAGTGCCCAGTTGCAAACCGTTGGCAAGAGCAGCCAGGTCACAAATAGATCCGTGCGGTTTCGTCGGAATGTGCGAGGCTGGACGGACAAACGGACTGAAATGTTCCGATTAGAGGAGTCTTGTCGATGTCAGCGACCGCCGAGAATCCAGCAGCCACCGCCACAGCGACCGCCGTCGAGGAGCGGGTGCGTGCCCGCGTCATCACCGACGAGCCCCTCTACCGGGCCATTCCGGTGGCCCTGCGCTTCACCCCCGCCGAGCCGCTGGCCGTGCGCGTCGTCTTCCCCGCCGAACTGTCCCCCGAGGACACCGACAACGAGTGGGTCTTCCCCCTGGCCCTCCTGGAGGCCGGCCTGCTGGCCCCGTCGGGGAGCGGAGACGTACGCGTCTGGCCGTGCGGGCGCGTCCAGGTGGTGATCGAGTTCCACTCGCCCGAGGGAGTCGCCGTCCTCCAGTTCGACAGCGCCGCGCTGCGCCGCTTCCTGCGCCGCACGTACGCCACCACCCGGACGGCGTAGCGCAACGCCACCGGCCCCGCACCTGGGCTTCCAGGTACGGGGCCGGCGTTCGGCAGGTGTGACTTTCCGGGCCCGGGGTTGACGCTCGGCGTTGACGCGGGGCGTTGGCCCGGACCGGCGGTCCGGACCGCGGCCCGACCGAGGCCGGGCCCGCGGTCCTCGCCCGCGGATCAGGCGTTGACGAGCGCGCGCTCCTTGTCGGGGTCCTCCGGCGAACCGGCGTCGGAGGCGGACTCGCCGAGGTGCTTGCGCAGGCTCTCGCCCTCCACGTCCACGTTGGGCAGGATCCGGTCGAGCCACTTCGGCAGCCACCAGGCCTTGTGGCCGAGCAGCGCCAGCACCGCCGGCACGATGGCCATGCGGACCACGAAGGCGTCGAAGAGGACGGCGACGGCCAGGCCGAAGCCGATCATCTTGACCATCGAGTCGCTGGCGCCGAGGAAGCCGGAGAACACGGCGATCATGATGACGGCGGCGGCCACGACCACGCGGGCGCTGTACTGGAAGCCGGTCACCACGGCCTGGCCCGGCCGCTCGCCGTGGACGTACGCCTCACGCATGCGGGTGACCAGGAAGACCTCGTAGTCCATGGCCAGGCCGAAGACCACGCCCACCATGAAGATCGGCATCATCGACATGATCGGACCGGTCTGCTCCACGCCGAAGAGCGAGCCGAGCCAGCCCCACTGGAAGACCGCGACGACCGCGCCGAGGGCCGCCACCACCGACAGCAGGAAGCCGAGCGCCGCCTTGAGCGGGACCAGGATCGAGCGGAAGACCAGCATCAGCAGCAGGAAGGCGAGGCCGACGACGAGCGCCAGGTAGGGCAGCAGCGCGTCGTTCATCTTCTGCGAGAAGTCGATGTTCATCGCGGTCTGGCCGCTGACGAACACGTCCTTGCCGTTGCCCTCGCGGATCTTGTGGACCAGGTCCTCGGTCTCGGTGGATGACGGCCGGTCCTTCGGGATCACGCTGACGATCGCGGCGTCCTTGGCCTCGTTCTGGAGCGGCGGCATCACCGCCGCCACCCCGTCCAGGCCCTTGATCCGGTCGGCGGTGCTGTCGGCCAGCGCCTTGTCACCGTCGACGACCACCATCAGCGGACCGTTGAAGCCGGGGCCGAAGCCCTCGGACAGCATGTCGTACGCCTTGCGCTGGCTGGTGGAGACCGGCTTGGAGCCGTCGTCCGGCAGGCCCATCTCCAGCTTGCTCGCGGGGATCGCGATCACGCCGAGGCCGATCACACCGGCCAGCAGCACCACGACCGGGCGGCGCAGCACGAAGCGCGCCCAGCGGGTGCCGCCGTTGGCCTTGGGCTCGGCGCCGGCCGGGCGGCCCTTGCCGAACAGCTTGCTCTTCTGGCCGGCGGGCAGCACCTTCCTGCCCGCGAAGCCGAGGATCGCGGGGACCAGCGTCAGGGCGACGAGCACCGCGATGACCACCGTTCCGGCGGCGGCGACACCCATCTTCGTCAGCATCGGGATGTTGACGACGGCCAGGCCCACCAGGGCGATGACCACGGTCAGACCGGCGAAGACCACGGCGGAGCCGGCGGTTCCGGCGGCGCGGCCGGCGGCCTCGTCGCGCTCGCGGCCCTCGGCGAGCTCCACGCGGTAGCGGGAGACGATGAAGAGCGCGTAGTCGATGCCGACCGCCAGGCCGATCATCATCGCGAGGGTGGAGGTGGTGGAGCCGAGGTCCAGGACGTTGGCGAGCGCGGTGATCGAGGACACGCCGATGCCGACGCCGATCAGCGCGGTCAGCAGCGGCAGCCCGGCGGCGACCAGCGAGCCGAAGGTGATGACGAGGACGATGCCGGCGATCAGGATGCCGATGGCCTCGCCGGAGCCCGTCTCCGGGGCCTCCATCAGCGCGTCGCCGCCGATCTCCACCTGGAGGCCGGCCTTCTGGGCCGCGTGGCCCGAGTCCTTGAGCGCCTCCCGGGTGTCGTCCTTCAGCTCCATGCCGCTGACCTTGTACTTCACGCTGACGTAGGTGGTGGAGCCGTCCTGGCTCACCGCCTTCGTCTGGTACGGGTCGTCGACGGTGGCGATCTGGGCGGCGCCGTCGCCGCTCTTCAGCCCGGAGATGAGCTTCTCGACCTCGGCCTTGGGGCCCGGGTCGGTGACCTTGGCGCCCGCCGGGGCCTTGACGACGATGCGGGCGGTCGCGCCGTCGGCGGACATGCCCGGGAACTTCTCGTCCAGCAGGTCGAAGGCCTTCTGGGCCTCCGTGCCGGGTATCGAGAACGAGCCGGAGGTGGGCGCGGAGGCCGTCGCGGCGCCGAAGCCCGCGGCGACGAGCAGCGCCACCCATACGAGGGCGACCAGGCCGCGGCGCCTGAAGGCGCCACGGCCGAGCCGGTAGAGGAAGGTGGCCACGTCGTGGTTCTCCCGTTTCAGGTCGTGGGATGGATCCGGGACGGATCTGGGCGTGGAAAGCCGGCCCGACGACGAGAGCGGCGTGTCAGGAGCAGCAGGAAGGACGTTCTGTACTTCTGGGGAGCTGTGCTCCGCGCGTTCGTGCGGCCGGGGAGCCGGCCGCGGGCGGAGCACCCGGGCGGGACGTCAGACGCCGAGGGCGGGGAAGACCACGGCGTCGATGAACTGGCCGAGGAAAGCCCGGTCGACGGACCGGTCCTCGATCAGCGGCAGTGCGATGAACGCCCCGATGAGCATGTGCGGCACGAAGTCCAGGGCCGGGCAGTCCGGCCGGATCTCGCCCCGCTCGACGGCGCGCCGCAGCATCGCCTGGAGACCGTTGATCTCCGGGTCGACGAGCAGGTCGCGCAGTGCCCGGTGCAGCTCCGGGCTCTCGTGGACGGCATGGGCCAGGCCCCGCATCAGCGCGGTGTCCTTGGCCATCTGCGCGTCGTCGGAGCGCTCGACCATCATCGCGAAGTCCCCGCGCAGGGTGCCCGTGTCGATCTCCCTCAGGGAGACCGGCTGGGTGCATCGCAGGGCCTTGGCGACCAGCTCAGGCTTGCTCCCCCACTGGCGGTAGAGGGTGGCCTTGCTGGACTTCGTACGGGCGGCGACGGCGTCCATGGTCAGCGCCTCGTAGCCGACCTCGCGCAGGAGGTCGAGGACCGCCCCGTGGAGTTCGGCTTCCCGTTCGGGGGTGATCCGGCTGCGTCGGGCCGACATGACGTCGGTCACCCGGCAACTCGCCTTCATCGCGACCTCCTCCGAACGAAACGGTTCCGTACTCTTCAGAGCCTACCTCCCAGCCTAACGAAACGAAACCGTTCCGTTTCGCTAGTGGGGTGGCGTGGGTCACGCGGCCGGCACACGCATGCGTCACCCACACGGGCGCCACACGGTCACCTGTACGAGTTGCCGGGCCCCTCCGGCACGGAAAGCATTGGGGGGTGAGTCACGACGTCGCGTACCTCCGCTTCCCGCACCTCCACGACGACCTGCTGTGTTTCGCCACCGAAGACGACCTCTGGGTCGCCCCCCTGGTCCCCGAGGGCCAGACCCCCGGCCGCGCCTGGCGCATCACCGTCGACCGCACCCGCGTCGGCCACCCGCGCTTCTCCCCCGACGGACGGCACATCGCCTTCACCACCTGGCGCAGCCTCGACCCGGAGATCCACCTCGCCCCCGTCGACGGCGGCCCCGCCCGCCGGCTCAGCCACTGGGGCTCCACCGACACCCGGGTCTGCGGCTGGGACCCGGACGGCAACATCCTGGCCGTCTCCTCGCACGGGCAGCCCTTCTCGTACTACTCGTGGGCCTACAAGCTGCCCACCGACGGCAGCCCCGGCGGCCGCCTCCCCTGGGGCCCGGTCTCCGACATCCAGGTCGCCGACGTCGACGGCGAGCACCGCAGCCTGCTGCTGACCGGCAAGCCCCCGCACGAACCCGCCTCCTGGAAGCGCTACCGGGGCGGCGCCACCGGCCGGCTCTGGCTGCACGGGCGACGGCTCCTGGAGGACATCGAGGGACACCTCGAATCCCCGATGTTCGTCGACGGCCGGATCGCCTTCCTCTCCGACCACGAGGGCATCGGCAACCTCTACTCCTGCCTGCCCGACGGCACCGGCCTGCGCCGCCACACCGACCACGACGAGTTCTACGCCCGGCACGCCTCCAGCGACGGCTCCCGCGTGGTCTACCAGTGCGCGGGCGACATCTGGCTCGTGGACTCCCTCGCCGAAGGGGCCTCGCCGCGCAAGCTGCCGGTCCGCCTCGGCGGCCCGCGCGCGGGGCGGCGTACGTACCAGGTGCCGGCCGCCAGCAACGTCGACTCGCTGTCCGTGGACACCACCGGCCGGGCCAGCGCCGTCGTCGTGCGCGGCAGCCTGTACTGGCTCACCCACCGCGACGGCCCCGCCCGCACCATCGCCGACACCCCCGGCGTGCGGGTCCGGCTGCCCGAGATGCTCGGCAGCGGTGGGCAGGTCGCGTACGTCACCGACGCCGAGGGCGAGGACGCGATCGAGATCGCCTACCTGCCCCGCGCCTCCGGCGACCGCGAGCCTCGCCGGCTGGCCTCGGGCGAGCTGGGCCGCGTCACCGAACTGCTGTCCGACCCCGACGGCGAGCGGCTCGCCATCGCCTCCCACGACGGACGGCTGCTGCTGCTCGACGCGACGGAGGAGTCCAGAGGAGAGGTCACCGAACTCATCCGGTCGATCAACGGCCCCGTCACCGACCTCGCCTTCTCCCCCGACGGCTGCTGGCTGACCTGGTCACACCCGGGCATCGGACGCTCCCTGCGGCAGATCAAGATGGCGAAGATCTCCGGCCCCGGCGCACCCGTCGTCGTCGACGTCACCAACGGCCGCTTCGAGGACGAGAACCCGGTCTTCACACGGGACGGCCGCTACCTCGCCTTCCTGTCCTGGCGCGGTTTCGACCCGGTGTACGACGTCCACACCGGCGACCTGTCCTTCCCGCTGGGCTGCCGCCCCTACCTGGTGCCGCTGTCCTCGGCCACCCCCTCCCCCTTCGCCTTCTCCCCCGACGGCCGGCCCGCCGCCGGCGGACTCGACCCCGTCGAGGGCGAACCGGACGAGGGCGACGGCACCGTCACGGTGGAAGTGGAGGGCCTGGAGAACCGGGTCACCCCCTTCCCCGTCTCCGCGTCGAAGTACTCGGCCCTCCACCCGGTGCACGGCGGCGGACTGGTCTGGCTGCGCTGGCCCATCTCCGGCGCGCTCGGCGAGACCTTCGCCAACCCGGCCGACACCAGCGGCAAGCCGACGCTGGAGCACTTCGACATGACCAAGGCCCGCAAGACGGAACTGGCGTCGGGGCTGGACTGGTTCGCGGTCAGCGGCGACGGCACCCGGCTCGTCGTCAACGACGACGGTGACCTGCGCGCCGTGCCGGCCACCGAATCGGGTGACGGCGACTCCACCGTCTACCTCGACCTGCGGCGCATCCTGCACGAGGTGGACCCGGCGGCCGAGTGGCGCCAGGCCTTCGAGGAGGCCGGCCGGCTCATCCGGGCGTACTTCTGGGAGCCGAAGATGTGCGGCATCGACTGGGACGGCGTGCTGCGCCAGTACCGGCCGCTCGTCGAACGCGTCGCCTCCCCGGACGAGTTCGCCGACCTGCTGCGCGAGGTCCTCGGCGAACTCGGCACCTCGCACGCCTACGTCTCCCCCGCCCGCCGCAACGAGGGCCCGCCCCACTACCAGCGGGCCATCGGGCTGCTCGGCGCCAACCTCGTGCACCGGGAGGAGGGCTGGGTGGTCAAGCGGATCCTGCCCGGCGAGTCCTCCGACTCCAAGGCCCGCTCCCCGCTCGCGGGCACCGGCATCCGCGACGGCGCCGTCCTCACCCACGTCGACGGCCGGTCCGTGGACCCGGTCGCCGGCCCCTACCCGCTGCTGTCCGCGGCCGGCGGCACCACCGTCGAGCTCACCTTCCGGCCCGCCGAGGGCGAGGGCCGCGCCCGGCGCGTCGCGGTCGTACCGCTGATCGACGAACGTCCGCTGCGCTACCAGGACTGGGTCTCCAAACGCCGCGCCGTGGTCCGCGAGCTCAGCGGCGGCCGCTGCGGCTACCTGCACATCCCCGACATGGGCGGCTCCGGCTGGGCGCAGTTCAACCGCGACCTGCGCATGGAGATGTCCCGGCCCGCCCTGATCGTGGACGTACGCGGCAACGCGGGCGGCCACATCAGTGAACTCGTCGTGGAGAAACTCACCCGTTCGATCCTCGGCTGGGACCTGACGCGCGACGCGCAGCCGGTCTCGTACGCCTCGAACGCTCCCCGGGGCCCGATCGTGGCACTGGCCGACGAGGCGACCTCCTCCGACGGGGACATGATCACCGCCGCGTTCAAGCTGCTGGGCCTGGGACCGGTGGTGGGCCAGCGCACCTGGGGCGGGGTGGTCGGGATGACCGGCCGGCACACCCTGGGCGACGGGACGGTCATCACCGTGCCGATGAACGCCGCCTGGTTCCCGGAGTACGGCTGGTCGGTGGAGAACCACGGCGTGGAGCCGGACCTCGCGATCCTGCGCACCCCGCTCGACTGGGCGGAGGGGCGGCACGCGCAGCTGGACGACGCCGTGCACCTGGCGCTGGAGCTGCTGGAGCAGGACCCGGCGGCCGTGCCGCCCGGCTACACCGACGTACCGGACCGCCGCCGTCCGAAGCTGCCGCCGCGGGAGTAGGCGTACGGGCCGCGGGAGTAGGCGTACGGGCGGCCCGTACGGGCGGCAGCGGCACGGCGGCGGTGCACGCGGAGCGGAACACGGCGGCGGTGCACGCGGAAGGGGCGCGATCCGGACCTCCTCGGTCGGACCGCGCCCCTCGGCGCGTGCTGGGCCGTCGTTCCAGGACTCAGGTCCGGTCGTCGAGCTCGCCCCTGATGTCGTCGGCCGGCCGCTGGGACCTGGACCTCATGTCCTTCTTCTGCTGCTTGGCCTTCGCGGTGCGCTCGGACATCTCGCCCTCGGCTCCCTGCTTGGCCTGTTCGGCGCGTTCCTTGATCTCGTTGGCCTTGTCCTGGAACTGGTCCTTGATACCCATGCTTCTCACTCCGTACGGGGTGTCGGTGGTTGGGCCTCGACCAGACTGACATGCAGCGACAAAGCACGCATTTCGATCAGCGGTTGGCCGATCGCTCCTGTTCGTCGGCCGCCCCGCCCGCTCCCACGAGCCCTTTGGGGACCTCGGCGAGCCTCGGTTCGAAGCGCTTCATCTCGCGCTTGCCGCCCGCCGCGATGACCGCCGGCAGGTAGCCGCGGACGCCCTGCATGCCGCGCAGCCACCACTGCGCGTACACGTGCGCCGAGCGCCGCTCGATGCCGGCCACGATCCGGTCGACCGCCGGACCCAGCGGGTAGGTGCGGTTGGCGGGCCAGGGCAGCCGCCCGCGCAGCTCGCGCATGACCGCGTCCTGGTCGGCGCCGCGCACCATGTCGGTGTCGGTCCAGGAGAGGTAGCCGACGCCGACCCTGACGCCCTTGTAGCCGACTTCGGCGCGCAGGCAGTGCGCGAAGGCCTCGACGCCGGACTTGGACGCGCAGTACGCCGTCATCATCGGCGCCGGGGTGATCGCGGCGAGCGAGGCGATCTGGAGGAAGTAGCCGCGGCTCTCCATGAGGACGGGCAGGAAGGCGCGGGCGGTGACGGCCCCGCCGATCAGGTTGACCTCGATGACGCGGCGCCAGGCCTCGGGGTCGGACTCCCCGAACGGACCGCCGGCGGCGACGCCCGCGTTGGCGACGACGATGTCGACTTTTCCGAAGCGCTCCTTGACCTCCCGCGCGACCCGGGCCATGGCCACGTGGTCGGTGACGTCGGCGTGCCAGTGGTCGCTGTCGGTGTGCAGCCGTCCGGAGACCTCCTTGAGCGCCTCCGGCTCCAGGCCCACCAGGGCGATCCTGGCGCCGCGCGCGGACAGCTTGCGGGCGAGCAGTTCGCCGACCCCGCGGGCGGCGCCGGTGACGACGGCGACCTGGCCTTCCAGACTCCTGCGAGCGCTCACGCGGTCTTCTCCTTCTCTGCGTCGGATGCGGCGGCCACGACGGATACGGCGGATGGGGCGGATGGGGCGGATGGGGCAGGTGTGGCAGTTGGGGCTGGTGCGGCGGACGGGGCGCGGAGGTAGCGGCCCGTCAGCTCGCGGACGGCACGGGTGACGGCCTCGGGGGCCTCGACGGGGGTCATGTGACCCATGCCGGTGAGTTCGGTCAGGCCCACGCAGTTCGGCAGCGCCACCGCCAGCCGCCGCGCGTGCACGACGGGGGTGAGCCGGTCGTCCCGGCCGGCGATGACCGCGGTCGGCACGGTCAGCCGGGCCAGGTCGGCGTCCAGGTCCAGCCCCGCCAGCACTTCGGACCAGGCGTGGCGTACGCCCGCCGGGCAGGCGTGCACGATGCGGGCGCAGGCCTCCACCCGGTCCGGGGCGGACCCGGGGCCCATGGTGGCGTACTTGAGCACCGTGCGGGCCACGGGCGTGACCGGCCCGAGGGGGGCGCGCGAGCCCAGCACGGCGCGGGTCGTACGGGTCCTCGCGCGCCCGGCGCGCAGCGGCAGGACGGTCGCCTCCGCGACCAGCCGCGAGCTGCCGGTGCTGCACAGCAGGGCGGCCGCGACGTGCTCGGCGAACTCGTGGCGGCCGGCGGCGGCCATGACGGTCATGCCGCCCATCGAGTGCCCGGCGACCACGGCGCGTTCGCCGGGGGCGAGGGTCGCCTTCAGCACGGCGGCCAGGTCGTCGGCGAGGGCGGTGGTGCCGTAGGTGGCGGCCGCCGGGCTGCGGCCGTGGCCGCGCTGGTCGTAGGCGACGACCCGGTGGTCGCGGGCCAGGTCGCGGATCTGCGCCGCCCAGAAGGCGGTGGAGCAGGTCCAGCCGTGGGAGAGCACGACGGCCGGGGCCCCTTCCGCGCCGTGCACCTCCACGTGCAGCCGGGATCCGTCGGCGGATACGGCGACCAGTTCGCGGGCCGCGGCCGGCGGCGCGTACCGGCCGGCGGTGACGTGGCCGGGGCGCCTCACGCGGCCCCCTCCTCGGCGGGGGCGGTGGCCGGGCCCGACACGGTGGCCGCGGAGGCGGCGGGGGCGGCCGCGGCGGCGGGGGCCGGGACCCGGTCGCGCTCGCGGTCGCGTACGCGTAGGACCTCGTACTCGGCCAGGTCGACCGTCAACGTGGCGCGCCGGAACTCACCCGTCGTGCCCGGCCACACGGTGGTGTTGCGGCCCTGGGCGTCCAGGTACCAGCTGGTGCAGCCGCCGGTGTTCCACACCGTCCGCTCCATCCGCGTCTGGACGCGCCGGTTCCACTGGTTGACGGCGGACGGCCGGACCGCGAGCGCCGTGCGCCCGCCCGGGCCGCCGCCGTCGAGGAGGGAGAGCTGGCGCAGGTAGTCGGCCATGTAGTTCAGCTGGGACTCGATCATCAGGATCATCGAGCTGTTCCCGAGGCCGGTGTTCGGTCCGATGATCGTCATCCAGTTGGGGAAGCCGGCCGCGGTCGCCCCGCGCAGCGCCTGCATCCCGTCCTTCCACGCGTCCGCGAGGGTCTGTCCGTCGGCGCCCACCACCCGTTCGGCGATCGGCATGTCCGTGACGTGGAAGCCGGTGCCGAAGATGATCGCGTCCACCTCGGTCTCGGTCCCGTCGGCGGCGACGAGCACCGAGCCCCTGATCTCCTTGAGCCCGGAGGCGACCACGTCCACGTCGGGCCGGGCCAGCGCCGGGTAGTACTCGCTGGAGAGCAGGATCCGCTTGCAGCCGATCCGGTACGAGGGCGTGAGCTTGGCCCGCAGCTGCGGGTCCTTGATGGAGCGTGCCATGTTGGCCTTGGCCAGGGATTCGATCAGCCCGAGCTGGTTGGGCCGTTTGGTGAACGCGCTGACCTGGAGCTCGCGGATCCCCCACAGCAGCCCGCGGCGGGCCGACTGGGTGAAGGGCAGCTGCCGGTGCAGCCAGCGCTCGGCGGTGCTGATGGCGCGGTCCGTGCGCGGCATGACCCACGGCGGGGTCCGCTGGAAGAGCGTCAGGCGGGCCGTCCGGGGGGCGATGGCCGGCACGATCTGGATCGCGGAGGCGCCCGTACCGACCACGGCGACGCGCTTGCCGCCGAGGTCGTAGTCGTGGTCCCAGCGGGCGGAGTGGAACACCTTCCCGGGGAACTCCGCGAGCCCGGGGATCTCGGGCGTCTTCGGGTCGGACAGCGGTCCGGTCGCCGACACCACGACGTCGGCGGTCAGGGAGCCGGCCGAGGTCTCGATCTCCCAGCGCAGTTCCCGCTCGTCCCAGCGCATCATCAGGACCTCGTGGCCGAGCCGGATGTGCGGGCGCAGCCCGAAGGTGTCGGCGACCCGCTCCAGGTAGGCGCGGATGGCGGGCTGCCCGGAGAAGGTGCGCGGCCAGTCGGGGTTGGGGGCGAAGGAGAAGGAGTACAGGTGCGAGGGCACGTCGCAGGCGCACCCGGGGTAGCTGTTGTCGCGCCAGGTGCCGCCGACGGAGTCGGCCCGTTCCAGGACGACGAAGTCCGTGATCCCCTCGCGCCGCAGCCGGACGGCCGCGCCGAGCCCGCCGAAGCCGGACCCGACGACCGCCACCCGTACGTGCTCGCGCGCGCCCTTGCCGACCTTCCTGCCCTTGCCGACCGTGCTGCCGCCCATGCCCGCCGCCTTCCGCACCGCAATCCGAACCGCAACGTTGCCAGCAATCACTGGCACAATCGGGAGAGTAGAACAGCTCCGTACCCATGGGTAGGGGTCGCGCCGGGAAAGTTACCGCGAGTACTCCTTACGGACGCCCCGCGGACCGGCCCCTGCATGATCCACAGGGCACCCCCTAGGCTGCGGGGGTGGACAGACCGGCGACGAGAGGGGCGCGGCCCGCCGTGGAAACCGTGGAGCCAGTGGAGCGCGAGGGCGGGCGCGAGTACCGGACGGAGGAGCTGGCCGAGGCGGCCGGCATCCCGGTGCGCACGCTGCGCTTCTACCGCGAGCGCAAGCTGCTCCCGCCGCCACGCCGCGAGGGCCGCATCGCTTGGTACGACGAACGCCACCTGGCCCGGCTGCGCACCATCGCCGCCCTGCTGGACCGCGGCCACACCCTCGGCGGCATCGCCGAACTGACCGCCGCCTTCGAGAAGGGCCGCGACGTCGGCCAGCTCGGCGAACTGCTCGGCATCGGCGGTTCGGAGGAGACCCCGGTCCGGCTCTCGCCGGAGCTGCTGGCCGACTACTTCGAGGGCGAGGTCACCCCGGAGAACCTGGCGGCCGCACTCGACCTCGGTTACGTCGCCACCGACGGCGAGGCGATCGTGCACGTCAGCCGGCGCCTGCTGGACGTCTCCTCCGCGCTGGTACGCGAAGGCGTGCCGCTGTCGGCGGTGCTGGAGACGGGCCGACGGGTCCGCGAACACGCCGACGCGCTGGCGGAGCTGTTCACCGGGCTGATCTCCGCCCACCTCGGGGAGGAGGCCGTCACCCGGCTGCGCCCGCTGGCCAAGAGCGTGGTCGAGGCGGAGCTCACCATGGCGATGGACCGCCTGCACCAGCGGCCGTAGCCGCCACGGGAACCGCCGGCTTGGGCACCGCCGGCTTGGGGCACCGCCGGCCGACGCCAGCACCGTGGCCGCCCGGCCGGCGCGCCCCTCAGACGCCCAGCTCGTAGACCACCGTCACCGGTGCGTGGTCCGACCAGCGCTCCGGGTGCGTCTCGGCACGCTCGACGAAGGCCTTCACGGCCTTCGCCGCCAGCCCAGGGCTCGCGACCTGGAGGTCGATGCGCCAGCCCGCGTCGTTGTCGAAGGCCCGGCCCCGGTAGGACCACCAGGAGTACGGCCCCTCCGTGTCCGGGTGCAGCCCGCGCACGACGTCGACGTACCCGGCCTCCGCGTACACCTTCCCCAGCCACTCCCGCTCCTCGGGCAGGAAGCCGGCGTTCTTGCGGTTGGTCTTCCAGTTCTTGAGGTCCGCCTCCTGGTGGCAGATGTTCCAGTCGCCGCACACCACGACCTCCCGCCCGTCGGCGGCGGCCCGCGCCCTCAGCGCCCCGAGGTAGCCGAGGAACTCCTCCATGAACCGGTACTTCTCGTCCTGCTTCGCGGTGCCCGCCTCCCCCGAGGGCAGGTACAGGCTCGCCACGGTGACGCCGGGCAGGTCGACCTCGATGTAGCGCCCCGACGCGTCGAACTCGGCGCTGCCGAAGCCCACCCGTACGGCCTCGGGCGCGCGCCGCGTGTACAGGGCGACACCGGCCCGGCCCTTGACGGCGGCCGGCGCGAACACGGTGTGCCAGCCCTCGGGCTCCCGGGCCTCCGCGGGAATCTGCGCCTCCTCGGCGCGCACCTCCTGGAGGCACACGACGTCGGCGTCGGATCCGGCGAGCCACTCCACGAACCCCTTCTTGGCGGCGGCGCGGATCCCATTCACATTCACGGAGGTCACGGTGAGCATCCCTGCACCATAGCGGGAGGGATCCGTACGATATTCGAATGTCTCACGGTATAAACATCCGCGCCGTGCCGTACGACCACCCGGACGCGGCGGCGCTCGACGCGCAGGTCCAGGTCGAGTACCAGCAGCGCTACGACGGCGAGGGCGACGCCACCCACCTCGACCCGGCGATGTTCCTCCCGCCGAACGGCCTCTACCTGCTCGCCTACGACGACGCCGGCCACCCCGTGGCCAGCGGCGCCTGGCGCCGCCAGGAGAAGAACGACGAGGGCTACTCGGACGGCGACGCCGAGATCAAGCGCATGTACGTCGTCCCGCGGGCGCGCGGCCTGGGCCTGGCCCGCCGCATCCTGGCCGAGCTGGAGGCCGACGCACTCGCTGCGGGCCGCACCCGCATGGTCTTGGAGACCGGCGACAAGCAGCCCGAGGCCATCGCCCTCTACCTCTCCTCGGGCTACGCCCTGTCCGAGAAGTTCGGCTACTACCGCGACTACCCCTCCAGCCGCTGCATGGCCAAGCCGCTGCACGCCACCGCAAACGCCTGACCGACGCCGCCGGGCCCGGCGGCGCCGCCCGCGCCCGTCGGCCTCCGACCGCGCCGGCCCCGCGTCCGACCGCGCCGGCCCGGCCGCCGGCCGGCACCGCCCGGCGTGCGGCGGGCGCCGGCGGGCCCCCGCGGGGCCGTTCCGCCGGTTCAGCGGCCGAGCCAGCCGGCCCCGTCCGCGCCCCACCGGGACGGCCCCCGCCCCCAGTCCCCGAACGGGCTCGCGGCGTACCGCAGCACCCCGTACCCGGAGTCCGCCTCGCGCAGCCACGGCTCCGGCGCGTACCCCGGCACCGCCGCCCCCGCGGCCGGCACCTCCCGCACCAGCCACGACGCCGTCCCGGCGAGGGAGAACCGCAGCGCCCGGCCGCCGCCCTCCGCGAGCGCCCGCAGCACGCCCGCGGCCAGCAGGTACCCCGTGCCGTGGTCCAGCGCCTGCGCCGGCAGCACCCCCGGCTTCCCGTCCTCGCCCGCGCACCGCGCGGCGATCCCGTACCCCGCCTGCACCAGCGAGTCGAAGCCCCGGCGCCCCGCCCAGGGCCCGGTCCAGCCCCACGCGCACAGCTGCGCCACCACCAGCCGCGGGAACCGCTCCAGCAGCTCCCGCGCGCCCAGCCCGAACCGCTCCAGCGCGCCCGGCCGGTATCCCGTCACCACCACGTCGGCGGTGGCCAGGAGGCGGTCCAGCTCCGCCCGGCCGGCCGCGTCCCCGAGGTCCAGCAGCGCGGATCGCTTCCCGAAGCCGGTGTCCGCGTGCGCGTCGTCCGCCTCGCGCAGTGACGGGGAGTCGATCCGCAGCACGTCCGCGCCCAGCAGTCCCAGCGTCCGCGTCGCGACGGGCCCGGCGATGACCCGGGTCAGGTCCAGCACCCGCACCCCGGACGCGGGCAGCGCGCCCGGCCCCGGTGGGCGGCCGCCGCCCGGGCCCCGCACCCACTCCACCAGCGGCCGCGGCTCCCCGTACTCCGGCGCCACCGCGACGGCGAGCCCGCCCTCCGCGTAGACGGCCTCCTGCGCCTCGGCGGCGCTCCGGCCCGCGAGGGCCTCCCGCACCGCTTCCGGGGTCGCGGGCACACGGAGCGCCCGTACCAGGGCCGCCTGGTGGTGCGGGTAGTTGGCGTGGGTCCGCACCCAGCCGTCGGCCGCCCGCCAGAACCCGGACAGCGGCGCGAAGCTCACCGGCGCCCGGCCCTCGACCCGCAGGTGCCGCTCGCTGACGAACGCCGTGGCCACGGCGCCCTCGTCCACCGTGACCGCGGCCGCGTCCAGCGCCGTGCCCCCGGCCCGTACAGCGGCCAGCTCGGCCGCCGCCAGCCCGCACACCCCGACGCAGGCCCGCGCCAATTCCCGTACGGGCAGCGGACCCTCCAGCCCGCTCGGCCCCGTGAATCCGACCCGTCCCGCCAACTCGCCGTGCCCGCCCAGCGCTTCCCACGCCTGGGCGACGGCCCCGTCCCCGTTCACCATGCGGACCATTGTCACGATGCCGTACGCCGCCCAACCAGCGGATTCCCGACGGATTTCGGCGGCGGCGCGGAAAGCAGGGGCCGGAAAACAGAGGCCGGGGAAACACGGACCCGGAAACGCCGAGATCCCGCCCGGTCTTTCGACCGGACGGGATCTCGTGACGATTCCCGGTAGCTATCCGAGAACTGTCGTCTGTGGACCTGTGGGGATTTGAACCCCAGACCCCCTCGATGCGAACGAGGTGCGCTACCAGACTGCGCCACAGGCCCTTGCGACGTGTGAAACATTAGCATCCCCGCGCGGGTGCTCCAAAACGCGTTGTCGGGAGGGTCCGCGCAGGTCACCCGTCACTCGTTGGCGGCGCGCGGCCGGTCGTCGCTCTCGTACTGGTCGAAGAGCGGCGTACGGCCGAGGTCGCGGCCCCGGGGGCGGGGCGGGGCGGGCTGCACGACCGGACCCGGTTCCGCCGGCTTCGGTACGGCCGGCTGGGCGCGCAGGCGGGGGTCGGTCGGTTCGGCGGCGCTGGAGCGGGCCGCGCTCCACCCGTCCGGGTTGACCGGGCCGGTGGCGCGGGGGGCGACCGGGGCCGTCACGTACGTCGGCAGCGGGACCGGTACGGGCTCCCAGCTGTCGCCGCGGGCGGGGCCGCGCTCGCGCTCGCGCTGCTGGTCCACCCACTCGGCGTGGTCGGTCTGCTCGACGAGCGCCCGGCGCCCGGCCTCCTGCGGGGAGACCGGCGGGGCGGGGTCCGGTTCGGCGCCGCCGTCGGGTGCGGCGGGCTCGGGCTGCTGCCGGTGGCGCTGGGGGCGGTTCTCGCGCAGGCTGCGGGCGGCCGCCTCGGCGCGCCGCCGGTCCATCGTGAACTCGTAGCGGCGCCGCTCCTGGACCCGCAGGTGCACGATGTAGGCGCTCAGCAGCAGGGCGGGGACGGCGGGGGCCCACAGGTAGCGGATCCCGCCGACGGCCGCGGCGACCGCGCCGCCGCTGAAGGCGAGGAAGAGGAGTGCCGTGGTGCGCCGCCGGCGGGCGAGCACCTGGAGGCGCTGCTGCCGGCGGACCCGTTCGGCCTCGACGGATCTCGGCTCGGCCCTGGTCGGAGGCACGCCGAAGGCCCGGGCGTCGGCGTCCACGGAGTTCACCGTTTCCGTCGCCGCTTCCGGGTCCGCGTGGGGCTGGGCCTCCGCCTGATCCTCACCGCGCTCACGCAGCCCCTTGGCGTAACGGCGCTCCATTCCCGCCCGGCCGGAAAGCAGCCGGATGGCAGTGGAGAAGCGTTCCGTCGGACGCGCTTCGTTCAGCTCGTCCTGCCTCCGGAGCCACATGGGCACCAAGTAGGCGGCCCAGGCCCCGACGATGACTGCGTAGATGAGGCCGCTGCTGCTCACACCTCACACCGTAGAGGGGCGCGCCCGGGAGGATCAGCCAATTGGGCCGGTGTGTCGCACGATCCGGCTGATATCACCGACTTTTTTTGTGATTCTTCGGATCAGGTTATGGGCGAATCGCTCAACAATTCGAACGCTTTTGCGATTACCTGCTTACGGGGTGGGTGTCGGCGGGGGACTTTCCCGCCTGCGCGTGCGGTGCCAGCGGCGCAGCAGCCCCTGCGGGACCTCCTCCGCCGTCAGCGCGAAGACCAGGTGGTCGCGCCACGCCCCGTCGATATGTAGATAACGCGGCCGCAGCCCCTCCTCGCGGAAGCCGAGCTTCTCCACGACCCGGCGGCTGGGACCGTTCTCGGGCCGGATGCACACCTCGATGCGGTGCAGCCCCACCTTCCGGAAGCAGTGGTCCACCGCGAGCGCGACCGCCGTCGGCATCACCCCGCGGCCGGCCACGTCCCGGTCCACCCAGTAGCCGACGTGGGCGGCGCACATCGAGCCCCAGGTGATCCCGGCGACCGTCAGCTGACCGACCAGCCGCCCCCGGTACTCGATGACGAAGGGCAGCATCCGGCCCGCGTTCGCCTCGGCCCGCAGGTGGCGGACCATCTGTCGATATGTCGGCCTGTGGATGACGGGCCCCCACGGCGCGGGCGGCGGGATCGTCGCCTCCCACGGCCGCAGCCAGTCGCGGTTGCGCTGGTTGACCTCGCGCCAGGCACGCTGGTCCCGCAGCTTTATCGGCCGGAGCGTGACATCGCCGTCCGCCAGCACCACCGGCCAGGAGGGGCCGTTCAGCTCGGGCTCCCGGGCGCCGCGTCAGGTCTGGGGTGGTCCCCGCCCCGGAGCTGGTCGACGGCGTGCGGCAGGATCCGCGACAGCACCGCGAGGCCGTCCTTCACCCCGCCCGTGGAACCGGGCAGGTTCACGATCAGGGTGCGGCCGGCCACGCCCGCCAGGCCCCGCGACAGGGCGGCGGTGGGCACCTTGGCCAGCCCCTCCGCGCGGATGGCCTGCGGGATGCCGGGCACCTCGTAGTCCAGTACGCGGGCGGTCGCGTCCGGGGTCCGGTCGGTCGGCGAGATGCCGGTGCCGCCGGTGGTCAGGATGACGTCGTAGCCGCCGGCCACTCCCTCGCGCAGCGCCCGCTCGACGGGGTCGCCGTCCGGCACCACGCGCGGGCCGTCGACCGTGAAGCCCAGCCCCTCCAGCGCCTCGGCCAGCAGCGGGCCGCCCTTGTCCGCGTACACGCCCTGCGAGGCGCGGTTCGAGGCGGTGACGACCAGGGCGCGCCCCGCCGTGGGCCGCGGGGCCGCGCCCGCCGGATCCGGCGCCGTGACCGCTCCGTGGCTGTGGCTGTGGCTGTGGACCTCGCCGCCGCGCGGGGGGTTCACGATCGGGTCCAGTCGCCGGACTTGCCGCCGGTCTTCTCCTCCACCCGCACGTCGGTGATGACCGCGCCCTTGTCGACGGCCTTCACCATGTCGATCACGGTGAGGCCGGCGACCGCGACCGCGGTCAGCGCCTCCATCTCGACGCCCGTACGGTCGGCGGTCTTGACGGTGGCGAGGATCTCGACGGCGTCGTCGGCGACCTTCAGGTCCACCTTCACCCCGGAGACCGCCAGCGGGTGGCACAGCGGGATCAGGTCGGGGGTCTTCTTCGCCCCCATGATCCCGGCGATCCGTGCGGTGGCGAGGGCGTCACCCTTGGGCACGCCCTCGCCGCGCAGCAGCTCGATCACCCGCGGCGAGACGAGGACGCGTCCGCTGGCGCGCGCCGTCCTGGTGGTGACGTCCTTCTCGGAGACGTCGACCATCCGGGCCGCGCCGGCCTCGTCGATGTGCGTCAGCCTGCTCTGCGTACTCATGTCTGCGTGCCGCTCCCGCTCCGGGCCCCCTGGAGCCTGGGGCCTGTGTGATGCAACACGCTACCCGCACCGGCGGCCGCTCAGCCGAGCAGGATCACTTCCAGCTCGGCCCCGGGCTCCACCGAGGTGACGTCCTCCGGTACGACCATCAGCGAGTCGGCGTGCGCGAGCGCGGCGATCAGGTGTGAGCCCGATCCGCCGACCGGGGTGACGGTGCCGGCCTCGGCGTCGTACTTCCCGCGCAGGAACTGGCGGCGGGCGGCCGGGGAGCGGAGCGGCTCGTCGGCCTTGAGCACGGCGCGCACACCGGGCCGGGACACCTCGGACTCCGGCAGACCCATGAGCGTCCGGATCGCGGGGCGCACGAACAGCTCGAAGGAGACGTACGAGGACACCGGGTTGCCGGGCAGGGCCAGCAGCGGGGTGTGGTCGGGGCCGATGGTGCCGAAGCCCTGCGGCTTGCCGGGCTGCATGGCGAGCTTGCGGAAGTCGACGCCGCCGCCGGCGGGCTCGTCGCCCTCGCCGGACCCGGCGGCGGTCAGAGCCTCCTTGACCACGTCGTACGCGCCGACGGAGACCCCGCCGGTGGTGACGAGCAGGTCGGCCCGGATCAGCTGGTCCTCGATGGCGGAGCGCAGGGTCTCGGCGTCGTCGGCGACCGCACCGACGCGGTAGGCGATGGCGCCGGCGTCGCGGGCGGCGGCGGCCAGCGCGAAGCTGTTCGAGTCGTAGATCGTCCCGGGGGTCAGCGCCTCACCCGGCTGGACCAGCTCGCTGCCGGTGGACAGGACGACCACGCGCGGGCGGGGCCGGACCCGTACGGTGCCGCGTCCGATCGCGGCCAGCAGTGCGATCTGCGGCGGGCCGAGGACGGTGCCGGCGGCGAGCGCGAGGTCGCCGGCCTGTACGTCGCTGCCGCGCGAGCGGACGTGCGCCCGGGCCTCGGCCGCGCGGTGGACGCGTACCTCGCCGGCCGCGCCCTCGGGTGCGGCGCTGGCCGGGGTCATCCCGGAGGCGGCGCCGCCGCCCGTGCCGCCGTCGGTCCACTCGACCGGGACGACGGCTTCCGCGCCGGGCGGCAGGGGGGCGCCGGTCATGATGCGGGCGGCCTGGCCGGGGCCGACGGTGGGCAGCTCGCCGCTGCCCGCCGCCACGTCGCCGATGACGGCGAGCACCGCGGGGAACTCCTCGCTCGCACCCTGGACGTCGGCCGTGCGGACGGCGTACCCGTCCATCGAGCTGTTGTCGAAGGGCGGCAGGGCGACGGGCACGGTGACGTCCTCGACCAGGACACAGCCCTGGGCGTCCAGCAGCTGGAGCTCGATGGGCTCCAGCGGCCGGACGGCGGCGAGTACGTCCGCGAGGTGCTCGTCCACCGACCACAGACGGTGCCGGCCGGTGTCCTGCGGTGCGGAACTGCTCAAGGTGCTACATCTCCTCCGTGACGTAACGGTGAAGCCAGGTGCGGAACTCCGGGCCCAGGTCCTCACGTTCGCACGCGAGTCGGACGATGGCCCGCAGGTAGTCACCCCGGTCCCCGGTGTCGTAGCGGCGGCCTCGGAAGACCACGCCGTGCACCGGGCCGCCCACGCTCTCGTCGGCGGCCAGCTTCTGCAGGGCGTCGGTGAGCTGGATCTCCCCACCGCGGCCCGGCTCGGTCTCCCGCAGTATGCCGAAGATCGCCGGGTCGAGGACATAGCGTCCGATGACCGCGTAGTTGCTGGGCGCCTCGGCGGGCTCCGGCTTCTCGACGAGGCCGGTGATCCGGACGACGCCGTCCTCGGCGGTCGGCTCGACGGCGGCGCAGCCGTAGAGGTGGACGCTGGACGGGTCGACCTCCATCAGCGCGATGACGGTGCCGCCGGTGCGGGCGTGGACGTCGACCATCTGCCGCAGCAGCGGGTCGCGCGGGTCGATCAGGTCGTCGCCGAGGAGGACGGCGAAGGGCTCGTCGCCCACGTGCGGCTCGGCGCACAGGACGGCGTGGCCGAGGCCGCGGGGGTCGCCCTGGCGGACGTAGTGCATGGTGGCCAGGTCGCTCGACTCCTGGACCTTCTTCAGCCGGTCGTCGTCACCCTTGGCGATCAGAGCCGATTCGAGCTCGTAGTTCCGGTCGAAGTGGTCCTCCAGGGCCCGCTTGTTACGACCGGTGATCATCAGGACGTCGTCCAGCCCGGCGGATACGGCTTCCTCGACGACGTACTGGATGGCCGGCTTGTCCACGACCGGGAGCATTTCCTTGGGGGTCGCCTTGGTCGCCGGGAGGAACCGAGTGCCGAGCCCCGCAGCCGGGATGACGGCCTTCTTGATCACTGGGTGCGACTGAGTCATGGGCAGAACGATAGTGGGTCGTACAGGAGACCCAGCGGGGTTCCGGTGAATATGCCCGACTTGATTCATATGTGAAAGGAATTGTGACGAGACTGTGGTAGAAAACCCGCCCGGGAACCACCCCTTCGTACCCGAAAAGGCCTCCCTGCGCCGGGAACTCCTGGCCGCCCGCCGCGCCTTGCCCCCCGAGGCCCGCGACGCGGCGGCCCGGGCCCTGTCCCGCTCCGCCCTCACCCTGCCCGAACTCGACGGCGCCCACACCGTCGCCGCGTACGTCTCCGTCGGCGCCGAGCCCGGCACCCGCGAACTGCTCGACGCGCTGCGCGCGGCCGGCAAGCGGGTGCTGCTGCCCCTGCTGCTCCCGGACAACGACCTCGACTGGGCAGCGTACGACGGCCCGGACAGCCTCGCCGAAGCCGCCCACCCGGGGAAGATGCGGCTGCTGGAGCCCTCCGGCACACCGCTCGGCCCGGACGCCGTGACCGGCGCCGACGCCGTGCTGCTGCCCGGGCTCGCCGTCGACGGGCGCGGCATGCGGCTCGGCCGCGGCGGGGGCTCGTACGACCGGGTGCTCGCCCGGCTGGAGCGGGCCGGCGCGCATCCCGCGCTGGTGGTGCTCCTGTACGACGAAGAGGTGGTCGCGCGGGTCCCGGAGGAACCGCACGACCACCCCGTCCAGGCGGTGGCCACCCCGTCGGGGGTGGTGCGCTTTACCGCGTGAGCGGCCGGGCGGCCGTCGCCGCGCTCACGGCTTGAGCGTCAGGGTGTCCACTGTCGACTTGTCGACGGCGCCCTTCGCGAACGGCCAGTCCAGCAGTTCACCCTTGGCCCACATGGACGTCTGGTCCGTGTACGTGCCGGCGTACGCGTGACCCGAGGCGCCGGTCAGGTTGATCCAGCGGGACTTGTCCAGGTCGCCGAGGTTGACGACCATCCGCATCGACGGCACCCAGGTGACCTCGTAGCCGCTGGAGGCGTTCCAGCCGGTCGCGTTGACGGTGGCCTCGCCGCCGCCCACGTTCCACGGGCCGCGGTTGAGGAGCCACTGCATGAAGCCCGGGCCCTCCTTGCCGATCGTCTGGTTCTTCAGCGTCAGCTGGTGCAGCCGGCCCCAGCTCCACGTCGACTGGTCCTTGCCGAGCTTGGCGGTCAGCTCCCAGCGGGCGTCCTCCATGGCCCGGGCGAACAGCTCGTCGCGGGTCTTGATCGGCTTGTCGTGGACGGTCTTCGGGGTGGCGGTCCACCACGGCGACTTCTCGTCCTTGACCAGCCGGCGGACCACCTCGAACCAGCGGTCGCCGCCGTCCGGCTGCGCCGAGTCGGGGCCGCGCGTACCGCACTCGCGGACCGTCTTGGTGAGGTCGTCGTTCGGGCCGGTGCTCTCCTCGCTGACGTTCATGCAGCTGCCCTCGACCCGCAGCTCCTTCGGCATCTTGTCGCCGAAGGCCAGCTTGAGGATGTTGCGCCAGATCGCGTTGAAGTACGCGGCCGCCGCGGAGTCGGACTCCTGCGTGTAGTTCCAGCCTTCGAGCAGCTTCTGCGCCGAGCGCACGTCCGGGTCGGAGACCTGGATCTTGGCCAGCATCGGGGTCAGCAGCGCGGCGATCTCGCTGCTGTTGTCCATCTGCATGGTGCGCATGTCATCGGTGGAGATCTTGCCGTTGTCCTTGGTCTTCGCCTCGATGAGGTCGTTGATCCGCTGGCTCCGGGCGCCGTAGCCCCAGTCTGTGGTCAGGACGTACGGGTACTTGCCGGCGGCGGCGTTCGCAGCGCCGCCGCTGCCGCTGCCGGGGGCGGCGGCGCCGGCGGGGGCGGACTCGGTGACGGCCTGGTTGGCGGTGACGATGTAGCCGCGCGCCGGGTTGAGCTCCCAGGGCATCTCGTTCTGCGGGATGTAGCCGGCGTTGCCGTCCCGGCCGCCCTTCCAGGCGTACTTGGGGTCCCAGCCGGGCGCCGGCAGGCGGCCGTCGCCCTGGTTGCGGATCGGGATCCGGCCGGGGGCCTGGTAGCCGATGTTGCCGTTGGCGCCCTTGTTGTCGGCGTAGATCAGGTTCTGCGAGGGGACCTCGAAGTCGGCCGCGGCGGCGCGGAAGCTGTTGAAGTCCTTGGCCCGGTTCAGCTTGAACACGGCGTCCATCGACTTGCCCGGGTCCAGGGCGGTCCAGCGCAGGGCGACGGCGTAGCCGTCACCGCGGTCGGGGGCCGAGCTGGGAACGGGGGCGCGGGAGCCGACGGTCTCCAGGTCGTCGCTGCGGTCGGAGATCAGCGGCCCGTTGTTGGTGGTGCGGACGGTGATCTTCTTGCTCTTGCCGCCCGCGACCTTGATCTCCTCTTCACGGGTGGTGAAGGGGACGACCTTGTTGTCGTAGACGTAGCCCTCGGGACGGACCTGCTCCAGGTAGAGGTCGGTCACGTCGGCGCCGAGGTTGGTCATGCCCCAGGCGATGTCGGCGTTGTGGCCGATGACCACGCCGGGCATGCCGGAGAAGGTGTAGCCGGCCACGTCGTACTGGCACTGGGGCGAGGCGGCGCGGCAGTGCAGGCCCATCTGGTACCAGACCGAGGGCAGCTGCGGGGAGAGGTGCGGGTCGTTCGCGAGGAGCGGCTTGCCGGTGGTCGTGTACTGGCCCGAGACGACCCAGGAGTTCGATCCGATGCCGCTGCCGTTGGGGCCGAGGATGGCCGGGATCTCGTCCAGGGTCCTGGCGAGGGAGCCGAGCTGCGTGCGCAGGCCGGCGCTCGCACCCTGGGCGGTGGCGTTGTCGGCGAGGCCGGTGGGGCCCGTCGCCCCGTTGGGGGTGGCCTGCGAGCCGGCGCCGGGGGTGGTGCCGCCCGTGCCGGTACCGGTGCCGGTGCCGGTGGTGCCGTTGCCCGTGCCCGTGCCGCTGGTACCCGTGCCGGTGCCCCTGCCCGTGCCGGTCGAGCCGGAGCCCGGGGTGCCCTGGGGCGCGTACTTGCCGCCGGAGACGGTGCCGCCCTCGACGATCGGCTTGTTCCGGTCGAAGGGGTACGGCGGGTAGAGCTCGTCGATCTGCGCCTGCGAGAGCTTGTTCGTCATCAGCGAGCGGTCGATCTCGTCCTGCATGTTGCCGCGCAGGTCCCAGGCCATCGCCTTGAGCCAGGCCACCGAGTCCACCGGCGTCCACTGCTCCGGCTTGTAGTCGTCGGTCAGCTTGAGGGCGGCGTGCTCGACGGAGAGGTCCTTGCCGGACTTCCCCTTCAGGTAGGCGTTGACCCCGTCGGCGTAGGCCTGGAGGTACTTCTTCGTCTCCGGCGAGAGCTTCTTGTCGTACTCCTCCTGCGCCACGTGGCGCCAGCCGAGGGTGCGCAGGAAGGCGTCCGTCTCGACCTGGCCGGAGCCGAACATCTCCGACAGCCGGCCGGCGGTCATGTGGCGGCGGACGTCCATCTCCCAGAACCGGTCCTGGGCGTGCACGAAGCCCTGTGCGCGGAAGAGGTCCTCGTCGTTGTCTGCGTAGAGCTGCGGAATGCCGTGCTCGTCGCGCTTCACATCAACCGACCCGGTCAGGCCTGGGACCTTGAGGGAGCCGGTCGTCTGCGGGAAGGAGGCGCGCACGGTGTCCACGCTCCAGTACGCGCCGTAGCCGAGGCCCGCCAAGAGCGCCAGGACCATGACGAGCACGAGCAGGCGTGCGCGTCGTCCCTTCTTCTTGACGGAAGGTCCGGATTCATTGGCGGGCATCGCTGTCCTTAGAGGGGCAGGGTGGTCCTGGGATTGCTGGGAGCAACCATAGGCGCAGGACCGCCTCCGTTGATCCGCCAGGGGTCGAGGTCCGTAGGACAGGCGGCAACGGGCGTTTCACAATGTGGTTATCGCGTAAAGAGTCCGTCAAAGATTAGGTAAGGTAACGAAGTACTTGCCGAATGCGCCGCCGGGGGAACGATCCGCCAGGCGCGCTCTGAGGAAAGGGCCGCCCGCTGACTGTCCACACGCTCAATGAGCTCCTGCTGGTCTGTTCGCTCGTGCTGCTCGTCGCGGTGGCGGCGGTGCGCATCTCCTCGCGCAGCGGACTTCCCAGCCTGCTCATCTACCTCGGCATAGGCATCGCGATAGGCCAGGACGGCATAGGCAACGTCGTATTCGACAACGCCGAGCTGACCCAGGTCATCGGTTACGCGGCGCTCGTCGTCATCCTCGCCGAGGGCGGTCTGGGCACCAAGTGGAAAGAGATCAGACCGGCCCTGCCGGCGGCGGTGGTCCTGTCGCTGCTCGGCGTGGCGGTCAGCGTCGGGGTCACGGCGGCGGGCGCGCACTACCTGGTGGGCCTGGAGTGGCGCCAGGCGCTGCTGATCGGCGCGGTGGTCTCCTCGACCGACGCGGCGGCCGTCTTCTCCGTACTGCGCAAGGTCCCGCTGCCGTCGCGGGTGACGGGCGTGCTGGAGGCCGAGTCCGGCTTCAACGACGCCCCCGTCGTGATCCTGGTCGTCGCCTTCGCGGCGGTCGGACCGGTGGACGAGTGGTACGTGCTGCTCGGCAAGATCGCGCTGGAGCTCGCGATCGGCGCGGCGATCGGCCTGGCGGTCGGTTTCCTGGGGGCGTACGGGCTGCGGCACGTGGCACTGCCCGCCTCCGGCCTGTACCCGATCGCGGTGATGGCGATCGCCGTGACCGCGTACGCGGCCGGCGCGATGGCGCACGGCTCCGGATTCCTCGCGGTGTACCTGGCGGCGATGGTGCTGGGGAACGCGAAGCTGCCGCACTGGCCGGCCACGCGCGGGTTCGCGGACGGGCTCGGCTGGATCGCCCAGATCGGCATGTTCGTGCTGCTGGGCCTGCTGGTCACCCCGCACGAGCTGGTGCACGACTTCTGGCCCGCGGTGATCATCGGACTGGTGCTGACCATGGTGGCGCGGCCGCTGGAGGTCTTCCTCAGCCTGCTGCCCTTCCGCATTCCCTGGCAGGAGCAGGCCCTGATGTCGTGGGCCGGCCTGCGCGGCGCCGTGCCCATCATCCTGGCGACGATCCCGCTGGTGACCGGGATCGAGGGCAGCGACCGCGTCTTCAACATCGTCTTCGTGCTCGTGGTGGTCTACACGCTGGTGCAGGGGCCGACGCTGCCGTGGCTGGCGCGCAAGCTGAACCTGCGCGACAGCGACGAGGCGGCCTCCGACCTCGGGATCGAGTCGGCGCCGCTGGAGAAGCTGCGCGGGCACCTGCTGTCCTTCGCGATTCCGGCCGCCTCGCGGATGCACGGGGTGGAGGTCGGCGAGCTGCGGCTGCCCGCGGGGGCGTCGGTGACGCTGGTGGTCCGGGACGCGAAGAGCTTCGTGCCGGCGCCGTCGACGGTGCTGCGGCGCGGGGACGAGCTGCTGGTCGTGGCCACGGATCCGGTGCGGGACGCGGCGGAGGCGCGGCTGCGGGCGGTGGCGCGCGGCGGCAAGCTCGCGGGCTGGCTGGGGACCGGTGGCGGAACGTCACTCTAGGTGGCGGAGGGTGTCCGGCGCGCCGCTCGAGCGATCGTTTTTCGTTAGAGCGGCGTTCTAATTCGGCCGATTTCGCTGGCTTGTGACCGGGCTTGCACCCATTTCATGGGGCACGGAATGCGAAGTTCCAGTTAATCGCAGGTGAAGTCATACCTTGTCACCGTAATCACAGGGCGTGGTAGTGGATTCCCCTGTACGATGAAGGCACACCACATCGAACCAACTCTGCCTGACGCAGAGCTGGCGCGACCGCAAAGCGGCCGTGGCTCCCTCCCGCAGTGGGCGCCCAGGTATCACTCGGTTCTGCGCAAGAGGACAGCTCTCGGGGCTCCCACATGTACGGGTGCGGTCGCTCACAAAGCGGCCCGCCGTCCGCAGACGGGGACGCTCTACCAGGCAGCGGAAAGGCCAGGCCGTGACATCCGCGGTCACGACCGACAAGTCCGTCCGACCCGGCTACGGGCAGCTGCTGCGCACGCCCGGTGCCCTCTCCTTCGTCCTCCCCGGCTTCGCCGCCCGCCTGCCGTTCGGCATGCTGACCATCAGCATCCTGCTGCTCGTCCAGCACGCCACCGGCTCCTACGGCGACGCGGGCATCGTCGCCGCCGTCACCGGCGTCTCCATGGCCCTCTTCGCGCCGGTCATGGGCAAGTTCACCGACCGCCGCGGCCAGAGCGCCGTCCTCGTGCCGGTCGTCCTCCTCCACGCCGCCGCAGTCTCCGCCCTGACCGCGCTGGCGCTCCTCGGCGCCCCGCTGTGGGCACTCGCGCTGGCCGCCGTCCCGGCCGGCGCCTCCGTCCCGCAGGTCGGCCCGATGGTCCGGTCCCGCTGGGCGGCCAAGCTGGAGGGCTCGCCGCTGCTGCCGACCGCCGCCGCGTTCGAGTCCGTCACCGACGAGTTCACCTTCGTCGTCGGCCCGGTGCTCGCCACCGCGCTGTGCACCGGCGTCCACCCGGCCGCCGGTCTGGCGACCGAGGCGGCCCTGACCCTGCTCGGCGGCCTGTTCTTCGCCGCGCAGCGCGCCACCGAGCCGAAGGTCGCCCCGCTCTCGGAGTCCGGCGGCGAGCACCAGTCCGCGCTGTCCTTCCCGGGCCTGCGCGTCCTGATCGTCGCCTTCATCGGCATCGGCGCCGTCTTCGGCGGCATGCAGGTCTCGCTCGCCGCCTTCTCCAACGAGATCGGCAACCCGGGCGCCAACGGCCTGCTCTACGGCATCTTCGCGGCCGGCAACATGATCGCCGGCATCACCATGGGCGCCGTCGCCTGGAAGATCGGCCCGCGCCGCCGCCTGATCCTCGGCTACATGGGCCTGACCGCCGCCGCCTCGGTGCTGTGGGCCGCGCACTCGATGATCCTGCTGGGCACGCTCGGCCTGGTCGTCGGCCTGTGCATCGCCCCCGCGCTGATCACCGGCTACACGATGATCGAGCAGCTGGTCCCGGCCGCCTCGCGGACCGAGGCCTTCACCTGGCTGACCGGAGCGGTCGCGTTCGGGCAGGCCGCCGCCGTGACCCTGGCCGGCCGACTGACGGACGCGCACGGGTCCTCGTACGGCTTCCTGGTGCCGCTGGTGGCCACGGCCCTGGCCCTGGTCACGCTGGTGGCGCTGCGCGGGAAGCTGGCGCCGAAGGCGCCGAGCCGGATCGTGAACTCGTCCGCGCCGGCCGCCGCATCGGGCGCCCGCAACGCGGCGAACGAGCGTGGGATCGGTCACCGCACGCCTGTGACGGTGGACTGATCCGCCGGAATACGTCACCATGGAGCGTCGTTAGCACTCATTGAGTGAGAGTGCCAGGAGGAAATTCGTGCCGACCTACCAGTACCAGTGCACCGAGTGCGGTGAGGGCCTTGAGGCCGTGCAGAAGTTCACCGATGAAGCACTGACCGTGTGCCCGAACTGCGACGGACGCCTGAAGAAGGTGTTCTCCGCGGTCGGCATCGTCTTCAAGGGCTCCGGTTTCTACCGGAACGACAGCCGTGGTGCCTCGTCGAGCAGCACCCCTGCCTCGAAGCCGTCCTCGTCGTCCACGACGACGTCGACCGCTGCCGCCGCCCCTGCCGCTTCGACCTCCTCGGCGACTTCGAGCACGGGCAGCAGCTCCACCTCGGCTGCCTGATCCCGCAGTACGTCTTCCGTTTTCCGCAAGGCCCCGCCGCCCTCTTGGGCTGCGGGGCCTTGCGCGTGCCCCGTTAGGGTGAGGCCATGGTGAACGCAGAGATCGGTGTAATCGGCGGGTCGGGCTTCTACTCCTTCCTCGAGGACGTCTCCGAGATCCAGGTGGAGACGCCGTACGGGTCTCCGAGCGACTCCCTGTACGTGGGCGAGCTGGCCGGGCGCCAGGTGGCGTTCCTGCCGCGGCACGGGCGCAGCCACACCGTGCCGCCGCACAAGATCAACTACCGGGCCAACCTGTGGGCGCTGCGCTCCGTCGGTGTCCGCCAGGTGCTGGGTCCCTGCGCGGTGGGCGGCCTGCAGGCGGAGTACGGGCCCGGCACGCTGCTGGTGCCGGACCAGCTGGTCGACCGTACGAAGGCGCGCGTGCAGACCTTCTTCGACGGTGAGCCGCTGCCGGACGGGACTGTTCCGAACGTCGTGCACACCACCTTCGCCGACCCGTACTGCCCGGTCGGGCGGTCGGTGGCGCTCGCGGCGGCGCGGGGGCGCGAGTGGGAGCCGGTGGACGGCGGCACCATGGTCGTCATCGAGGGGCCGCGGTTCTCGACGCGGGCGGAGTCGCGCTGGCACGCGGCGGCCGGCTGGTCGGTGGTCGGCATGACCGGGCACCCGGAGGCGGTGCTCGCTCGTGAGCTGGGGCTCTGCTACACCTCGATGGCTCTGGTCACGGACCTGGACGCGGGCGCCGAGACGGGTGAGGGCGTCTCCCACACGGAGGTCCTGAAGGTGTTCGGCGAGAACGTCAGCCGGCTGCGGGAGGTCCTCTTCGACGCGGTGGCGGCGCTGCCGCAGACCGGGGACCGCGACTGCCTGTGCACCCACGTCCACGACGGCTGGGACCTGGGCATCGAACTGCCGTAGCGGCGGCTGAGGGCCGGTGGAGCCCTTGGGGGGCTCCACGGCCGAAGGAATTTTCCCGGCGGTGTCACGTTCCGCGGGGCTGTCCTGTCTCCATGGCGTAGGGGTCACCGGGACCCCCGAGCCGGAAGAGGCCGTCATGCCGCGCATCTCGCTCACCCCGCCGCGCACCCTGCTCACGCGCATCGGCGCCTGGTACTCGCGCCGCACCTACGGCAAGGTGCTGGACCCGGGCCAGGCGTACGGGCACAACTCGCGCGTGCTGTTCTCGTACGTGCGCATGGAGCAGCAGGCGGCGAAGTGGAACACGCTCGACGCCGGCCTCAAGCACCTGGCGGTGATGGCTTCGGCCGCGCGTATCAACTGCTCGTGGTGCATGGACTTCGGCTACTGGGAGGGCCGTGAGAAGGGGCTCTCGCCGGAGAAGATCGAGCGGGTGCCGCGGTGGCGGGAGTCGCGCGAGGTGTTCACCGAGCTGGAGCTGCTGGTCATGGAGTACGCCGAGGCGATGACCGAGACCGAGCCGTCGGTCACGGACGAGCTGGCGGCCGAGTTGATCGGCCGGCTCGGTGAGGCGGCGTTCGTCGAGCTGACGGCCATGGTCGCACTGGAGAACTGGCGTTCGCGGGTCAACAGCGCCTTCGGTCTGACCAGCCAGGGGTTCTCGGAGGCCTGCCAGGTTCCGAGCGGGCGCTGACACCTGAGGGTGACGGCGTTGTCCACAGCCTGGGGATTGTCCACAGGCCGGAGCGGACGCCGGCGCGGCGGCGGATCGTGAGGAAGGTCCGGGCAGTGGGCCCGGACGCCGGACCACGACCAGCTTGGCGGTGCCCATTATGTCCAGGACCTTTCCCCCGTCCCCCGTTTCCTCCTCCCCGCCCGTTTCCCCCGCTTCCCTCGCGTTCCCCGCTTCCGCGGTCTCCCGTCCCGTCTGTTCTTCCACGTGTCCCCCGGCGCGGCCGGTGCCTCCCTTTCCCCCGCTCCGGGTGGGCCGGGGCGGAGGCCGCCTGCGGCGGGCTGTGCGCCGCAGGCGTCGGGTCGCCTCGGCCGGGCTGGCCGTGGTGGCGGCCGCCCTGGCGGTGGGCGGGACGGAGGCCCGGGCGTCCCGGGGCGCGCCCCCTCCCGCGCCCGTGGTGAAACCGGCGCCCGCGGCGGTGCGGATGGTGTCGGCACCCGTGCGCATCGCGGATGCCGGGACGGTGCGGCTGTTGCGTCCCGGTGACCGGGTCGACGTGGTGGCGGCGGAGCGCACCGGGGCGCCCCGGGTGGTGGCGGCGGGTGCGCGGGTGGCTGATGTGCCCGCCGTGGACGCGGGTGTGGGGGACGGCGGGGCTCTGGTGGTGCTGTCGGTGCCCCGGGACACGGCGCGTGCCCTGGTGGGGGCGGGTGCTGTGGCGCGGTTGGCGGTGACGGTGTGCTGATTCGCACTGAGGAGCAGTCAAGTCGCTCTGGAGGGGGCGCTGATTGGACACGCCGTGGCGTGCCTGCCGTAGTTTTCGGAACCGTTGGCTCCGTCTATAGCAGGCACAAGGAAAGGCTCAGTGATGAGCGAGAAGAAGAAGGAGAGCGTACTGGCGGGCTTCAAGGCCTTCCTGATGCGCGGGAACGTGGTCGACCTGGCCGTGGCCGTGGTCATCGGCGCGGCGTTCACGAACATCGTGAACGCCATCGTGAAGGGCATCATCAGCCCTCTCGTGGGCGCCATCGGCACCAAGAACCTGGATGTCTACACCTCGTGTCTGAAGGCACCCTGTGGGGTCGACGCGAAGGGCGAGCCGACCGGCGTCAACATCATGTGGGGTTCGGTGCTGAACGCCGCGCTCAGCTTCCTGATCACCGCGGCGGTCGTGTACTTCCTGATGGTCCTGCCCATGGCGAAGTACCTCGCCAGGGTGGAGGCGCGCCGCAAGGCGAAGGAGGGCGTGCAGGAGAGCATGGAGATCACCGAGCTGGAGGTGCTCAAGGACATCCGCGACGTCCTGGTCGCGCAGCGGAGCGGGAACGGCGAGGGCACCGTCCGGGCGCAGGGGACGCCGGGGGCGCGCGACGCCTTCTGACGGCGGGCGCCGAGGGTCAGATGTGGTGCGGGGGCTTCTCTTCGAGGAAGCGGGCCAGGTCGGCCGCGCTGCCTCCGGCGGGCGGCCGCTCGCCCCAGCCCCGGTCGGTGTCGTCCGAGGACTGCTGGTCCAGCGGGTCGTCGAAGACGAGCTTCGGCCTGGGCTTCGGCTTCGTCTCGGGCGTCGCCCCGGCTGCGGGCTTCGGGGACTGCGGGTCGGGGGCGGTGCTCATGCCCCAAGGGTACGGCCGCCCGCGCCCCCGGCCCCGGTCTGTGTCACGGCCGCTGCCGCTGCCGCTGCCCGGGTCAGCTGGGGGCTTCCGCGCCCTTGCGGGCGTAGAACCACCAGCAGACCGCGAGGCAGGTCGCGTAGAAGCCGATGAACAGCCACAGCGCGTGGGTGACCGCCACGGCGGCGAACATCGCGGGGATGAAGAAGAAGCCGTAGGCGGCGATGGCGGAGGAGAAGCCGGTGACGGCGCCCGCCTCCATCTCCGACTGCTTCAGCGCGGCCGCCTGCGCCTCGGGTCCCTGGCCCTGCGCTTGGCGCATGTGCTGCTCGCGGAAGATCACCGGGATCTGCCGGAAGGTCGAGCCGTTGCCCAGTCCGGAGAAGGCGAAGGCCGCCAGGAAGCCGGTGAAGAACGCCCAGAAGTTTCCCTGGTCGCCGCCGGACGGCAGCGCGAAGATCACGACCACCAGGGACGCCGCCATGCCGACGAAGGACAGCATGGTCACCCTGGCGCCGCCGAACTTGTCGGAGAGCCAGCCGCCCGCCCAGCGCATGAGCGCGCCGATGAACGGGCCGATCCAGGCGTAGGTGGTGGCCTGGTAGCCCTGCGTCTCGAAGTTGTTCTTGATCAGCAGGGGCAGGCCGGCGGCGAATCCGATGAAGGACCCGAAGGTGCCGACGTAGAGCCAGGTCATCAGCCAGTTGTGCTTGCGCTTGAAGATGACCTTCTGCTGGCTGAAGGGGGCCGCGGCCACCTTGAGGTCGTTCATCAGGAACCAGGCCAGCAGCGCCATGATCACCAGGAGCGGAACCCAGAGGAAGGCGCCGTTCTGGAGCCAGATGTCCGTGTTCTCCTTCGCGTCGTGCTGCGGGCCGCCCGCGGGGGCGCCGAGGACGGCGGCGGTGACCACCAGCGGGGCGACCAGCTGGACGACGCTCACGCCGAGGTTGCCGAGGCCGCCGTTGAGGCCGTTGGCACTGCCCTTCTCCCGCTTGGGGAAGAAGAAGCCGATGTTGGCCATGGACGAGGCGAAGTTCGCGCCGCCGATGCCGCAGACGGCCGCGATCAGGGCCAGCTCCCAGTAGGGGGTGTCGGTGTCCTGGAGGGCGAAGCCCAGCCACAGCATGGGGACGATCAGGATGAAGGTGCTGAAGGCGGTGAACTTCCGCTCGCCGAAGATCGGGCCGATGAAGGTGTAGAGGATCCGGAAGGTGCCGCCGGTGATGCCGGGGATGGCCGTGAGCCAGAACAGCTGCGACTTGGAGAAGCCGAAGCCGACGTCGTTCAGCTTGACGACGGTGACCGACCAGACCTGCCAGACCACGAAGCCGAGCATGAGCGCCGGGATGGACACCCAGAGGTTGCGCTGGGCGACCCGGCGGCCGGTGGCCTGCCAGAAGGCCTCGTCCTCGGGGCGCCAGTCACCGATGAGGGCACCGGGCTTGTAGGTCTCGGCGCGGTGCGAGCGCACCGCGGACGGGGTGGGCGTGGGTATCGGCATGGTCATCGGTCCTTCGGGTCGAGGAGCCACAGGGCGATCACGACGAGGAAGGACAGGACCAGGAATCCCGCCCCCCACCAGGCCGTGCCGGTGTTGCCCTTCATCCACTCGTTGACGGTGACGGTCAGGGCCCAGAGCTGCCCGATCACGACCGTGAGGGCCAGGGCCAGCCGGGCGTTGAGCTTGGAGGAGCGCTCGGGTTCCTGTTCGGTGCCGGCGCCCGGGCCGGGGCCGGTGTGCCGGACGCGCGGGTCGCCGTAGCCGCTGGTGGCGCGGATCTGCGGGTACCGCTCGTGGACCGGCCGGTTCAGCCGGGGCTGGGTGCTCCCCGGTCGGTACGCGGGGCGGGGAGGGAGCTGTGCGTCGCTCATGTGCGCCTGCTTTCGTCGGCGCGGGCCGGACCGGGGCAGCCCAGGCGCTGTGCCGTCTCGGGCTGGGAGTCGCCGAACTGCCGGCACAGGGCTTCCTTGGCGGGCTCCCCGGAGCGGGCTGTGGCGACGGCCCAGACGCTGCCGTCGCTCCGCTCGGTCAGGAAGATCCTCGGGAGTGGGCGGGGTGGCGGCCCCGCGGTGACCTCACCGGTGCGGGCGTCGAAGACGCCTTCGTGGCAGGGGCAGTACAGCTCTCCTTCGGGCCCGCGGTCCTCGCGCCAGAGCACGGCGCAGGCCAGGTGGGTGCAGACGGCGGAGTAGGCGACGAGGCTGCCGTCGCCCAGGCGGATGGCGAGGGCCCGGTCCTCGTCGCCGGGGAACCTGAAGGCCACGGACTCGCCCGGTGCGAGCTGGTCGGTGACCTTCTTGGCTTCGGGCATCGTCTCGCTGTCGCCGTGACGGTGGAGGATGCCGGAGGCGACTGCGACCCCTCCGACGGCCAGGCCGCCGGAGACGGTGGCGACGATCCGCAGGTAGTCGCGGCGGGTGGTGAGGGAGTCGGCGCTGATCCGGTCCCGCAGCTGGTCAGCGGCCGCGTCGCCGCCGCCGGCGTCCGGGCCCGGTCCGGAGCCGGGTGCGGGCTGCTGGGTCACGCTCATCGGACATCCACCCCATTCACCTCCACGACGGGCAGTCCGCCGGGAACGGGCCACTGGACCTTGTCTGCGGGGACGACCATCGCCACGCCGGTGGAGACGACCACGTCGCCGAAGGCGAAGGAGTCGGCGACCTGGACGCCGGGGCGTTCGGCCTGGAGCTCTTCGAGCGTTCCGTAGAAGAGGGCCCCGGTCGGGCAGACGGTGGCGCACATGGGGGCGAGGCCGTAGGCGGTGCGGTCGTAGCAGAGGTTGCACTTCATCTGGAGCTTCGCCTGGAGGTCGATCTTCGGGACGCCGAAGGGGCAGGCGTTGACGCAGTTGGCACAGCCGATGCAGCGTGTGGTGTCGGCCTGTTGGACCACGCCGTCCGCGGTCACGAGGATGGCGTCGGCGGGGCAGACCTCCGCGCAGGGCGCGACGGGGTCCTCGCAGTGCATGCAGACGGTGGGGAGCGAGGCGACGGACTGGCCGGGGTCGGTGTAGTCCAGGTGGATCATCGACTTGCCGCGGTGCGAGTCGCATTCGCGGCAGGCGGAGACGCAGGCCTGACAGCCGATGCAGCGGCCGGGGTCGATGAAGATCGTGCGGCCCATCATGGCGGCGTCAGCTCCTCTCCGCCGTGCCACGGCCCTGTGAGGACGTGGGGGGCAGGGGGTCGGTGCGGGAGACCTGGGTCTCCGGGTAGGCCTGGCGGCCGGGGGCCGTGGGCGGTGCGGGGACCTCGTCGACGCGTTCGGCCGCCTCGATGCGGGCGGCGCACACCTTGTACTCGGGGATCTTCGAGCGGGGGTCGAGGGCGTCGATGGTGAGGGCGTTCGCGGCCGTCGGGACGGGCCAGTGGTAGGGGATGAAGACGGTGTCGGGGCGGATGGCCTCGGTGACGAGGGCCGGGAAGACCTCGCTGCCGCGTCGCGTGACCACCCGGACGGGGTCACCGTCGCGGAAACCGTGGGAGGGGTGCACCTCCACCCAGGGGCGCGGTGTCTGTTCGACGAGGGCGCCCAGCCGGCGGGTCTGGTTGCCGGACAGGAAGTGGGCGACGGTGCGGCCGGTGGTGAGGGAGAGCGGGAACTCCTCGGTGTAGGCGTCCATGGGCGGGTGCCATTCGACGACCTGCATGTGGATCTTGCCGTCGGGGTGGTAGGTCCTGCCGTCCTCGAACAGGCGGGGCGTTCCGGGGTGCTCGGTGGACGGGCAGGGCCAGGCGATGCCTCCGGTCGCTTCGAGCCGCTCGTAGGTGATGCCGTAGTAGTCGTTGACGGTGCCGGCGGAGGCGATGCGGAGTTCCTCGAACACCTCGCGGGAGCCGGCGAAGTCGAACTTGTCGCCGACGCCGAGGCGTCTGGCCAGTTCGCACATCACCCAGGTGTCGGTGCGCACCCCGGCGGGCGGCTCCTGGGCCTTGTTGTGCTTGACCACCCGGGCTTCGGTGTTGGCCATGACGCCCTCGTCCTCGGCCCAGACGGTGACCGGGAAGACCACGTGCGCGTTGGCGGCGGTCTCGGAGAGGAAGAAGTCGAACTGGGCGTGGAAGTCGAGGGTGTCGTAGCCCTGCTTGACCGCCCCGTAGTTGGGGAGTGAGACGAACGGGTTGTTGCAGATGCCGATCAGACCGCGGATCTCCTGCCGCTGCATCTGCCAGACCATTTCCATCATGGAGGTGCCGGCGGGCGGGAGGTCGGCCTCGTCGATGCCCCAGATCCGGCAGATCTGGCGGCGGTGCTCCTCGTTCATGATGGAACGGCCGCCGGGCAGGAGGTCGGCTTTCTGGCCGTGTTCGCGGCCGCCCTGGCCGTTGCCCTGGCCGGTGATGGTGCCGTAGCCGGCGCCCGGTTTGCCGAGGTTGCCGGTGGCCACGCACATGTTGATGACGGACAGGCAGTTCTCGACGCCCTGGGAGTGGTGTTCGATGCCGCGGGCGTGGAAGGCCATCGCCTTGTCCGCTCCGGCGAACATGCGGGCGACCTGGACGATCTGGGAGGCGGGGATGCCGCAGATCTCGGCGGAGCGGGCGGGCGGGTATGCCTGGACGGTCTTCTTGACCTCGTCCCAGCCGGTGGTGTGGGCCGCGAGGTACGCCTCGTCGGTGAGGCCTTCTTCGACGATGACGTGGAGCACGGCGTTGAAGAACGCCGAGTCGGTGCCGGGTTTGACGGGGACGTGGACGTCGGCGGTGCGGGCGATGGCCGTCTCGCGCGGGTCGATGACGATGAGCGTCGCGCCGCGGTCGCGGGCGCCCCAGACGTACTGGGTCATCACGGGGAAGCACTCCCCCACGTTCGACCCGGCGATCAGCAGGCAGTCGGTGAGGAGGATGTCGGAGAAGGGGTTGGCGGCGCGGTCGATCCCGAAGGCGAGCTTGTTGGCGCCGGCGGCGCTGACCATGCAGAGGCGGCCGTTGTAGTCGACGTGCCTGGTCTTGAGGGCGACCCTGCCGAACTTGCCGACGAGGTAGGTCTTCTCGGAGTAGAGGCTGGCGCCGCCGAGCAGCCCGAAGGCGTCGTTGCCGTGGGCGGCCTGGATGCGCCGGATCTCGGAGACGGTGAAGTCGAGGGCCTCGTCCCAGGAGGCCTCCTTGAACTCCTCGTAGCGGGACCGGCGCATCAGGGGCGAGGTCAGCCGGTCGGGGTGGTTGACCTGCTGGTAGGCGTTGATGCCTTTGGGGCACAGCCGCATGCGGTTGATGTCGTGGTTGCGGGGTTCGACGCCGAAGACCTTGCCGGCGTTGTCGACGCGCAGGTACATGCCGCACTGCACGCCGCAGAAGCAGCAGTGGGTGGGGACGAGGGTCTCGCCGTTCTGGTCGGCGTGCCACCGGTCGGCGGGGATGCCGCCGGCGTCGCGGAAGTTGCGGGTGCCGGGGGGTGCGATGGCCGGGTCGAGGGGCAGGGGTGCCGGCTTGGCGGGGTCCGTCGCGGTCACTTGAAGCCCTTCTTGACGTGGGTCAGGTAGGCGTGGCCGCGCAGGACCCGCTTGCAGCGGGGGCAGTATTCGGCGAAGGCGTGGAAGTCGAGCCGGAGGTCCTGCATCGTGCCGCGCAGGTTCTCCACGTACGGGGTGGTGTCGATGGGTTCGCCGCAGCGCTTGCAGGCGAAGATCTCCTCGTCCTGGCGGGCGGTGTACTTGAAGAGCTGCATGCCGACCGCCGCCGGCCGCTGGACGATGTGGAAGAACTTCCCGAAGGGGATGTAGATGAGCGTGAAGACCACCGAGACCATGTGGAGGATCGCCAGGAACTCGTAGCCGCCGCCGTGCAGGAAGATCGACGAGAAGGTGAGCAGCAGGCCGGTCACCGAGATCACGATGAGGCAGATCAGCGGGAGCAGGTCGTAGGCGAAGCGCTGGCCGGTGATGGCGCCGCGGTCCTTCATGCGGCGCCACAGGAAGTACGAGGCGCCGGGGATGACGAGGACGGCGGCGATGTCCAGGCCGTGGAACATCAGCCAGCCCAGGACGTCGAGCGAGTTGAAGCCGACGAGTTTGAAGCCCCAGATCCGCATCTCGTAGCCGGGTCCGGATCCGCTGTCGGAAGTGAACGTGAACCAGCCCCAGGTGAGGGGGAAGGTGATCGCGGCGGCGAGCAGGCAGCCCCAGAAGATCAGCTGGTGGGCGGCCCAGCGGGCGCGGGAGCGGGCGCCGAGGAACTTCTGGAAGCCGAGGTAGGTGGCGGTCATCTTCGGGAGGGCGGTGGGTGCCTTCTTGAAGTTGGCGGCCGAGAAGAAGCTGCCGAAGCCCTTCTTGAAGAGGCGGCGCGCGCCGGGTGCGGACACCCAGACCGTGTACCGGTAGGCCACGCCGAAGGCGAGGAAGACCGTGGCGACGGCGTACGGCAGCAGGGCGGAGTCGAAGTCCCGCAGGAGGCGGCTGCCCAGCACGATCGCGGCGATGAGCAGGAGGGAGACGGCGACGCCGGCCGCGGTGGCGCGTGCGGTGACGGACCGTCCGGCCTGTGGCGGGTTCTCGGGCGGCCCGGGGGGTGGGGGCGGGGCTGCGACGAGTGCTTCTGTGGGCTCGGACACAGCACCACGCTAGGTGGTCTATGCCGATTCAGCCCGTTATGCGGAGCTTGGGGTTGCTCCGAACGGGTCATGCGGCCTTCAGCCCGTGCGCCGCGAAGACGGCCTTGGCCTCCTCCACCTGTGCGGGGGTCGGCGACGGGGTGTCGTGCAGGGTGAAGGGCATGTCCAGGGCGTCCCACTTGCTCTCGCCGAGCTTGTGGAAGGGCAGTACGTCGACCCGCGACACGTTCCCGAGGCCGCCGGCGAAGGCGGCGACCCCTTCGACGTTCTCGCGCGCGTCGGTGAGTCCGGGCACGAGCACGAACCGCAGGTGCACCTCCTTGCCGAGGTCGGCGAGGCGGCGCGCGAAGTCCAAGGTGGGCTCCAACGGCCGGCCGGTGACCTTCTTGTAGGTGTCGCGGTCCCAGGACTTGATGTCGAGCAGTACGAGGTCCACGTCGCGCAGCAGCGCGTCGCTGGCCCGGGAGCCGAGGAAGCCCGAGGTGTCGAGGGCGGTGTGGAGGCCCAGGTCGTTCTTCATGCGGTGCAGGATTTCGCCGGCGAAGACGGGCTGGAGGAGGGGTTCGCCGCCGGAGATGGTGGCGCCGCCGCCGGAGGCGGAGATGAACCGGGTGTACTTGCGGGCTTCGGCGATGACGGCGTCGGCCGAGGTGCGCCGGCCGCTGCGCATCCGCATGGTGTCGGGGTTGTGGCAGTACAGGCAGGTCAGCGGGCAGCCGGCGAGGAAGGTCACGAAGCGGGTGCCGGGGCCGTCGACTCCGGTGGAAAGGTCCCAGGAGTGCACCGAGCCCTCGCTCGGGCGCTGCGTCGCGGCGGCGGCCAGGGTCCGCGCGGGGGTGGCCGGGGGCTGCTCGGTGGCGGCCGGGGGGCGGGTGGCGCTGACGACGGGGGCGTTCTCGGGGCCGACGGGGAGGCTCGTACCGAAGTAGACGGTCATGGCAGGTGCTCCAGTCGTGTTCCGGCGTGTCGAGTGCGTGCGGTGTGTGCCGGGGGCGCTGCGTGCGTGCTGTGCGTGCGGCGTGGCCGGTGGGGTGCGTGGCTCGGGGCCGGGGTGAGGGCCCGGCCCCAGGCCGCGCGGTCTGCGGTGGCGCTACAGCGCGCCGTGGAAGGTGCGGTTCAGCACGTCGAGCTGCTGTGCCCGGGTGAGCCGCACGAAGTTCACCGCGTAGCCGCTGACGCGGATGGTCAGCTGCGGGTACTTCTCGGGGTGCTCCATGGCGTCCATGAGGGTGTCGCGGTTCAGGACGTTGACGTTCATGTGGAAGCCGTCGACGGCCATGTAGCCGTCGAGGACGCCGGCGAGGTTCCTGATCCGCTCCTGCGGGGTGCGGCCGAGGCCGTCGGGGGTGACGGTGTTGGTCAGCGAGATGCCGTCCTCGGCGGCGTCGTAGGGGAGCTTGGCTACCGACAGGGCCGAGGTGACGTAGCCGTGGGTGTCGCGGCCGTTCATCGGGTTGGCGCCCGGGGAGAACGGTTCGCCGGCCCGGCGTCCGTCCGGGGTGTTGCCGGTCTTCTTGCCGTAGACCACGTTCGAGGTGATCGTCAGCACGGACTGGGTGTGCTCGGCGCCCCGGTAGGTCTCGTGCTTGCGGATCTTCCTCATGAACTCCTCGACGAGCCAGACGGCGATCTCGTCGACGCGGTCGTCGTTGTTGCCGTACGCCGGGAACTCGCCTTCGATGGCGTAGTCGGTGGCGAGGCCGCTCTCGTCGCGCACGGCGGTGACCCTGGCGTGCTTGATGGCGGACAGCGAGTCGGCGGCGACGGACAGGCCGGCGATGCCGCAGGCCATGGTGCGGCGCACGTCGCGGTCGTGCAGCGCCATTTCGAGGCGCTCGTAGGCGTAGCGGTCGTGCATGTAGTGGATGACGTTGAGGGCGTGGACGTAGGTCTCGGCGAGCCATTCCATCTGCTCGTCGAACTTGGCCATGACCTCGTCGTAGTCGAGGACGTCGGAGGCCGGCAGGCCGGTCCGCGGCCCGACCTGGGCGCCGGACTTCTCGTCCCGGCCGCCGTTGATCGCGTAGAGGAGGGTCTTGGCGACGTTGACGCGGGCGCCGAAGAACTGCATCTGCTTGCCCACCGGCATGGCGGACACGCAGCAGGCGATGGCGGTGTCGTCGCCGAAGCGCGGGCGCATCAGCTCGTCGGATTCGTACTGCACCGAGGAGGTGTCGATGGAGACGCGGGCGCAGAACTCCTTGAAGCCCTGCGGAAGCCGCGGCGACCAGAAGACCGTCATGTTGGGCTCGGGGGCCGGGCCGAGGTTGTAGAGGGTCTGGAGGTAGCGGAAGGAGGTCCTGGTGACGAGCGGCCGGCCGTCCTCTCCCATGCCGCCGATGGACTCGGTGACCCAGGTCGGGTCGCCGGAGAACAGCTCGTCGTACTCGGGGGTCCGCAGGAAGCGGACGATGCGCAGCTTGATGATGAAGTCGTCGACGAGTTCCTGTGCCTGTTCCTCGGTGAGGACGCCGGCCTCGATGTCACGCTGTAGATATATGTCGACAAAGGTGGAGGTGCGTCCCAGGGACATGGCAGCGCCGTTCTGCTCCTTCACGGCGCCGAGGTACGCGAAGTACAGCCACTGGATGGCTTCGCGGCCGGTGGTGGCGGGTCCGGAGATGTCGTAGCCGTAGGAGGCGGCCATCGCCTTGAGTTCGGACAGTGCGCGCATCTGCTCGGCGAGTTCCTCGCGCAGGCGGATCGTCTCCTCCAGCGAGCGGTTGCCGGCGGGGAGGGAGTTCAGCTCCTCCTTCTCGTCCTTCTTGCGGGCGATCAGGCGGTCGACTCCGTAGAGGGCCACGCGGCGGTAGTCGCCGATGATGCGCCCGCGGCCGTACGCGTCGGGGAGGCCGGTCACGATGCCGGCCTTGCGGGCGGCGCGGATCTCCGGGGTGTAGGCATCAAAGACGCCCGCGTTGTGGGTCTTGCGGTATTCGGTGAAGACCTTCTCCAGGTCCTCGGAGACCGGGTAGCCGTAGGTCTCCAGGGCGCCGGCGACCATCCGCCAGCCGCCGTAGGGCATGATCGCGCGCTTGAGCGGGGCGTCGGTCTGGAGGCCGACGATCAGGTCCTTGTCGCGGTCGATGTAGCCGGGGGCGTGTGCGGTGATCGTCGACGGGATGTCGTGGGCGACGTCGTAGATGCCCCTCTCCCGCTCTTCCGGGAACTTGTCGGTGATCGCCTTCCACACCGCGGTGGTGCGCTCGGTGGGGCCGGCGAGGAAGGAGCCGTCGCCTTCGTACGGCGTGTAGTTCTGCTGGATGAAGTCGCGGACGTCGATGGCGTCGCGCCAGAGGCCGCCCTTGAACCCTTCCCAGGCCTGGCCGTTCTTCGTGGTCTCCACAGGGGTGGCAGTCATCACCGGCACCTTCTCCGAGTCGCCTCATTGCTTGGGTCCATTCCACGCCTTTTGATCGATCATTTGGTGCCGCGATGGTCCTGAGTTGAGGCCCGAAGGTCCTCGGAGGGTGCGGAGCCGGCCGCTGGTACCGCCTTTGAGCTGGTCGTTCTCACGGGACCTAAGTCCCTAGTGCGCTTGTGAATCGATTCACAAGAATGGGGAGTGGGAGCCCGGAAAGTCAGAAAAGCTGCATTTCTGCGGCGCCTGTGGATGACGCGACGCACGTCGTGAACGGGCCCGGCAGCATGAAGGCAGTCAGCGCGAGCGCGAGAGGAATGAGGCGGAGATGAGCAGTGACGTGGTGGCGGGTTACCAGGGGTTGTCCTGCGCGGTGCCGGTGCCGGACGGCCCGGACGGGCCGGCCAGCCCGCCGAGGAAGAGGAGGAGGAAGAGGTACGCGGCCCAGCGCGCCGGCGGCCGCGGAGGGCTCGCGGGAGCGGTGGGCCCGGCCTCTCCGGCGGCGGGGCGGTGCGGATGCCGGCTCTCAGCGCCGTCCGGACCGGCGGAGGCGCCCATGGCGGTGGAGACGGGGGACTCGGTGATACGGCAGCAGGCGGCGGTGCAGGGCGGGTGACGGCGCCCGCCGGGTCCAGGTCGTGGCCGGCGGATGGCGGCGGGGGCCGACGGATGGCGTGAGCTGGGCTCGCCCCCTCCGTGCCCCCTCCCGCCCGGCGGCCCACCCGGGGTCAGCCGCCTGACGCCCCCGAGGCCGGGACCCGACGCTGGGCGCGAAACGGGAACCGAGTACGGGACTTTCGCGGGGGCAGGAGGGGCAGGTCCGGCGTCTGGGGGTGAAGCCCGATTCCGTGGACTGGACCCGGCGCCCGGGGGCAAAGCCCGACGCCACGGACGAGGCCCGGCGCCGCGGGCGTGACCCGACGCCCCGGATATGGGTCCGAGGCGCCTTGGGTGGGCGGGATGCCCGGGGCGAGGGTCTGGGGCCTCGGGTTCGCGGGACGCCCAGGGCGAGGGTCCGGGGCCTCGGGTTGGCGGGACGCCCAGGGCGAGGGTCCGGGGCCTCGGGTTGGCGGGACGCCCAGGGCGGGGGTCCGGGGCCTCGGGTTCGCGGGACGCCCAGGGCGAGGGTCCGGGGCGTCGGGGTTGGCGGCACGCCCGAGGGCAGGGGTGCGGCGGCCCGCTTCGCGGGAGCCCGAAGGCTGGGGCGGGGCGTCCCGCTTCGCGGAGGCCTGAGGGCAGGGGCCGGGGCGTCGGGCTTCGAAGAGCGCCCGGAGGCAGGGGGCGGGAGCGTGGCTGGCGAGCGGGGTGGTGCTGGGCGGGTTAGCTGGGGGCTTCGGCGTTCTTGCGGGCGTAGAACCACCAGGTCACGACCACGCAGCTGGCGTAGAAGGCTGCGAAGCCCCACATCGCGCTGGTGACGGGGAAGTTGGCGAACATCGCCGGGATGAAGAAGAAGCCGTAGGCGGCGATGCCGGCGGTGAAGCCCGTCACCGCGCCGGATTCGATCTCCGCCTGCTTGAGGGCGGCCGCGTACTGCGGGGTGCCCTCCGTCAGGCCCTTCAGGTGCTGCGCCCGGAAGATGACCGGGATCTGCCGGAAGGTCGAGCCGTTGCCGATGCCCGAGAAGAAGAAGGCGGCCAGGAAGCAGAGGAAGAAGCCTTGGAACGAACCGTGGTCAGAGCCCGAGGGCAGGAAGTTGATGACACCGATGATCGATGCGCCCATGCCCACGAAGGAGAGGATCGTCACCCGGGCGCCGCCCAGCTTGTCGGCGATCCAGCCGCCCGCCCAGCGCGCCAGCGCGCCCAGGGCCGGGCCCATCCAGGCGTAGGTGGCGACCGAGTACGCGGGGAAGGTGGTCTTGATGAGCAGCGGCAGGGCTGCGGCGAAGCCGATGAAGGAGCCGAAGGTGCCGACGTAGAGCCAGGTCATCAGCCAGTTGTGCTTGCGCCGGAAGATGATCTTCTGCTGGCTGAAGGGGGTGGAGGCGACCTTGAGGTCGTTCTGTCCGAACCAGGCGACCGCGGCGAGGACGACCAGGACCGGGATCCAGACGAAGGCGGCGTTCTGGAGGTAGATCTCCGAGCCGTTCGCCTTCTTCTGGCCCGCTCCGATCGCCAGGACGGAGGAGGTGATCAGGATGGGGGTGAGCAGTTGGACCACGGAGACGCCGAGGTTGCCGAGGCCGCCGTTGATGCCGGTGGCGTTGCCCTTCTCCTGCTTCGGGTAGAAGAAGCCGATGTTGGCGAGGGAGGAGGAGAAATTCGCGCCGCCGATTCCGCAGAGGGCGGCAATGGCGACCATGGTGGTGTAAGAGGTGTCCGGGTCCTGCACGGCGAAGCCGAGCCAGAGCAGCGGGATGACCAGGACCACCGTGGAGAGGGCCGTGAAGCGGCGCTGGCCGACCATCGGGCCGAGGAAGGTGTAGAAGATGCGGGCGGTGCCGCCGGTGATGCCGGGGACGGCCGTCAGCCAGAACAGCTGCGACTGGGAGTAGCCGAACCCGACGTCCTTCAGGTTGGTCGCCGTGATGCTCCACACCTGCCAGACCACGAAGGCCACGAGCAGGGCGGGGACCGCGATCCACAGGTTTCGGGTGGCGACCTTCTTCCCGGTGGAGTGCCAGAAGGCGGGATCCTCGGGGGTCCACTGCGTGATGGTGCGGCCCGGGCGGTACTGCGCCGGGTCGGCGAGGACCTGTGGCGCTTGCTGCGTGGCGGAACTCATGGCGTGGTCCTGAACATCGAGACGGGTCCTGACGTATCCAGGCTCCGTCCCGGGGGGCGGGGGGCGGCAGGGGCGAACGTCGTGCGGGTGGCGGGACCTTGTCCCGCCGGGCGTGGTCCCTTCGTCTCGGGGCCGGGCTGGGCGGCCCGCTACGAGTCCGCCCGGGGTACCCGGGGGGCGTCGGCCGCGCGCCTCGCCGGTCGGGGGGTCGGGCCCTGGTGTGCTGGACGGTATGACGTACGTACCGATGACCGCCCGCAGCCGCGACGAGGGGCACCGGACGGCGACCTCGCTGGAGCTGTTCTTCGACCTCTGCTTCGTCGTGGCGATCGCCCAGGCGGGGGCCCGGCTGGTGCACGCGCTGGCGGAGGGCCATCCGGCGAGCGGGGTGGTCGGTTACTTCTTCGTCTTCTTCGGCGTGTGGTGGGCGTGGATGAACTTCACGTGGTTCGCCTCCGCCTACGACTGCGACGACGTGCCGTACCGGGTGGCGACGCTGGTGCAGATCGCCGGTGTGCTGGTCTACGCGGCGGGGGTGAGCCGGGCCTTCGACGACAACGACTGGACGGTGGCCGTCATCGGCTACCTGATCATGAGGGTGGCGCTGACGGCGCAGTGGTTGCGGGCGGCGGCCGGGGAGAGCGGTGCGGCGCGTTCGGCGGCACTGAAGTACGCGGCGGGGCTGGTGATCTGTCAGGTGGGCTGGGTGGGGCTGCTGTTCGTCCCGGAGGCTTGGAAGCGCTGGCTGTTCCTCGTGCTGGTGGTGGCCGAGCTGCTGGTGCCGGTGCTGGCCGAGCGGGAGCACCAGACACCCTGGCACGCGCATCACATCGTGGAGCGGTACGGCCTGTTCACCATCATCGTGCTGGGCGAGACCATCGCGGCGAGCACGGTGGCGGTGGAGTCGGCCCTGAACGAGCACGAGGCGTTGGGCGAGCTGCTGCCCATCGCGGCGGGCGGGCTGTTGATCGTCTTCGCCGCGTGGTGGATCTACTTCGCGGTGCCGATGCACGAGCGGCTGAACACCAACCGGGAGGCGATCCCCTGGGGCTACGGCCATCTGCTGATCTTCGCTTCGGGTGCGGCGATCGGTGCGGGCATCGAGGTGGCGGTGGAACACGCGGTGGGGCAGGCGCACATCTCGCAGGTCGCCGCGAACGCGGCCGTGACCGTCCCGTCGGCGCTGTTCCTGCTGATGGTGTGGTTGCTGCACTCGCGGCACTTCAAGCGGGGTGCTGCCCAGCAGCTGGTGCTGCCGGTGTCCGCGCTGGCGCTGCTCGCCTGTACGTGGGCGGGTCCGTACGCGGTGCTGTACGCGGGGCTGGTGGCGACGGCCGCGGTGGTGGTCGGCATGACCCTGGCGGTGCGCGGCGGGCAGTTCGAGCGTGTAGGCGCGGATGTCTGAGGCCGCGGCCGTCACCCCCACGCCCCCGGACGCGTTCAGCAGCTCAGCGCAACGGCTACAGGAAGAGACAGCCCCCATGACACTCCCCCCACAACGGCACGGCTCCGGTACCGATCCCGGAGGGGAACTGGCCGAGCCGGGTTTCTGGCAGCGGCCTCCCGATCAGCGGCTCGCGGTGTTCGCCCGGCTGCGTGCGTTGGACTCCCCCGTGTTCGTCCCCGAGGGGGGCGGTCACTGGGCGCTGGTGCGCCACGCCGACGTGCAGGAGGCGAGCCGGCTGCCGAAGGTGTTCGCGAGCGCGCCGGGGGTGACGACGCCGGAGCCGGCCCGGTGGGTGCGGGCACTGTTCGGGGACTCGATGGTCAATCTGGACGGCCCGGACCACGCGCAGCTGCGGAAGATCGTGCAGCGGGCGTTCACGCCGCGGCTGCTGGCGGCGGCCGAGGAGGACATCCACGCGGTGGCGGCCCGGATCGTGGACGACGTCCTGGCCGAGCGGCCGGACGAGTTCGTCTCGGCGGTGTCCTCGCGGCTTCCGCTGGAGGTCATCTGCAACATGATGGGCATCCCGGAGCACTACCGTGCGGAGATCGCGGACCGGGTCAACCACGCTTCGGAGAACATCGGTGTGGAGCGCGGGCTCGCGGCCCGGCTGCGGATGCCCGGGCGGGGGCTGCGGGCCCTGGCGCGGATGCAGCGGATGGTCGCGGGCATCGGGCGGGAGCGGCGCAGGAACCCGACCGACGACCTGATCTCGGCGCTGGTGTGCGCGAACGTGGACGGGCAGGCGCTGGGGGCGCGCCAGCTGGGCGCGTTCTTCAGCCTGTTGATGGTGGCGGGGGTGGAGACGACCCGCAATGCCATCAGTCACGGGCTGAGCCTGCTGACGGACTTCCCGGAGCAGCGGGACCTGCTGTTGTCGGACTTCGAGAAGTACGCGGACGGTGCGGTGGACGAGATGATCCGGCATTCGACGCCGATCATCCAGTTCCGCCGGACGGTCACCGCCGAGCACACGCTGGGCGGGCATCTGTTCCGGCCGGGGGACAAGGTGGTGCTGTACTACGCGTCGGCCAACCGTGACGAGGCGGTGTTCCCCGATCCGGACGCGTTCGACATCACCCGCTCGCCGAACCCGCATCTGGGTTTCGGTGGCGGCGGACCGCACTTCTGCCTGGGCGCGCATCTGGCCCGGGTGGAGATGAAGGCGCTGTTCCGGGAGCTGCTCACGCGGCCGGTGGGGCTGCGGGCGGTGGGGCTGCCCGACCTGGCGGGCTCGAACTTCGACAACCGGGTCCGCTCGCTGCGGTTCGCCTTCGAGCATCCGGCGTGAGGGGCCGGCCGCCGGGCAGGCTGGGAGCCCGGCGGCCGGAGCACGGCGGCCGCCGCAGGCGCGGCGGCGGCTGCCGTGGGCAGTGGCCGGCTCGGGGTGGGCCGGCCTGCGGTGGCCGGCTCGGGGTGGCCGGCGCCGGGTGTCCGGTCAGCGCTGCAGGCTCTGCACGGTGACGAGGCAGTGGGCGCACTCGGTCAGGACTTCTTCGTCGCCGGCGAAGGCCTTCAGCTGCTCGGCGCTCACCGGCTGGCCGGGGACGGCCTCGGGCCACGCACGCGTGGCGAACAGGAAGTACACCTGGCCGCCGTCGTTGGCGGCCTCGACCCACTCGTCCGGGGCGGTGCAGGTGGCGTTCAGGCCGGGCAGGGTCAGGGCGATCTGGTTGTCCGCGAGGAGGACCTTCACGTCGAACTTCTGCGGGTTCACGGTGCCGTCCGCGACCTCGACGCCGATCGGCAGGCCCATCCCCTCCAGCAGCGCGCGGGCGGCCGCCTCGCCCGCTTCCCGGCCTCCCGGCCCGTCACCGAGCGTGTAGGCGAGGAGGTAGGGGAGCTTGTGACCCTCGGCGGGGTCGCCGATCCAGGCGAGCACGGAAAGGGTGCCGAGCTGCCTGCGGTCGGTTTCGGCTTGCGTAGAAGTCATGCGCGCACCTTAGTGCTCCGGCGCCGGGCCCTTTCACGGCCTTTCACCCGCGCGGGCTAGACCGACCAGAATCCCCCTCCGGAATTCGGCTGCATGTTCGCGTCCTGGTACTGGACCCGCACGATCTTCTGGTTTTCCGGAATTTCGAACACGACCCATCCTTCGGCCCGCTCGCCGACCGCGAGGGAATCGAAGACGAGTGGTTTGCCGGTGGTCAGTTCGCCGGTGCGCACCACCGGGTGGCGCTTGCCCGCGCCGTCGTACGCCCACATGCGCCCGAGTGCCCCGTACGAGGCCCCGCCGACGTTGACGAACGACATCGAGGCGGCCACCCAGCGCTTGCCGGCGGGCGGCTGGTAGTTCGGTTCGACGCTGACCGCCGGGTCCACGAACGCGTTCAGCACCGCCTGGAGGTGGCGGCCCACCTCGTGGCCTTGCACCCGTACGGAGTCACCCACATGGGCGTCCTTGGCCGCGCCGGGTGCCGCGCCGGCCCGGTCCTGGGCGGCGGGGTCCTCGTCGGCGCCGGGCGCCCCGTCGTCGACGGGGACGGCGGGGGCGGCGGCGGGGGCGAGCGCGGCGCCCTCGGGGGCGCTCTGGCAGGCGGTGGCGGTGAACAGCAGGAAGGGCATCAGAGCGGTGGCGGCGAGGACGGAGACCGAGGTGGAGACGGAGGCGGGCTGGCGCATGCGGGAACCCCTTCGGGGATCTTCGGGGCGGGGAGTATTTCCGGCCAGTCTCACGCGCCCGAGCGGGGAATTGCACACACCGACACGAGCACGCGGAACGAGTCGCCCGCCAATTGCCAGCACAATGCGTTCCGGTGGATTCCCGCCGCCCGCACCATCCGCACCCACCTGGAGGAAGAATGCGCACGCCCGCCCGCCGAATGACCCTGGGGGCCTTCTCCGCCCTGGCCGCGACGGCCCTGTTCACGGCTCCCGCCCACGCCACCGTTTTCAATCAGGGAATTTCCGTACAGTCGGAAGCTCACATCGCCGGGGACGGTTCCATCACCCTTTCCGGCACCTACCACTGCGAGGCCTCGTCACCCTCGGGAGCGGTTCAGATCAAGGCCACCGTCATCCAGGACGCCACCCGGCTGAGCATCGGCGCGGGCGAGGTCGTCTGTGACGGCGCCGAGCACGCGTGGGTGGCCGGCAGCCCGCTCACCGGCGGCATCCACCCGGGCACCGCGCGGGCCGTGGCCGAGCTCCAGGAGATCCACATGTCGGGTCTGATGCCCCGCGCCATCGACACGGTCGCGCTGGACGAGCAGGTCATCCAGGTCGTCGCGCAGCCGTAGCGGGGAGCGCGGCCGGGCGCGCGGGTGCGGTGGCCGCCGCTACCGGCACTCGGGCGCGACGCCCGTCATCGACATGAACGCGACCGTCTGGCATCCGGGGCCCGTGTGCGGACGTCCCGTCGTCCAGTCGACGACCGCCCGGCCCCCGGCCGCCAGCAGCAGGACCGCCAGCGTCGCCGCGATCCCCGTGACCGCGCCCCTGGTCAGGCGGCGCACCATACCCCCATCGGCAGCGGGGCGCCCTGGAAGACCGGCGCGTCCCGCACAACCAGCATCCGTTCCATGGCGGCATCATCACCCCGCCTCCCGCATATCGCCACCCGGGGTGACGGGCCGCTCACGCGGCGCGCCCGCGCGCCGGTCACCCCGTGCCGCGCGGGGTGCCCCCGGCGTCGAACTCGCACCAGACGGCCTTCCCGTCGCCCCGGGACTCCACTCCCCAGTGCGTGGCCAGGGCGTCCACCAGCAGCAGCCCGCGCCCCGTGGTGGCCGCCTCGCCCGGGGTGCGCCTGCGCGGCCACACGCTGGAGCGGTCCTTGACCCACAGCCGGATCCGCCGCACCGGCTCGGGCAGCACCTCCATGGTCAGCACCGCCCCGCCGTCGGTGTGCAGCAGGGCGTTGACCAGCAGCTCCCCCGCGGCGAGCTCGACGTCGTCGGCGAGTTCCGCCATGCCCCAGTCGCGCAGGGCCTGCCGCAGGGCGTAGCGGGCCTCGGACAGGCCCTCGGGGTCGGCCTGGTGGACGTACTGGTGGATGCGCGGCGCCCGGTGGGTGCCGGGGTCCGGGGCGCGGCGCAGGACGAGCAGGGCCACGTCGTCGCCGGAGCCCCAGCGTTCCCAGAGCCGGTCCAGGAGGTGGTCGGCGAGGGCTCCGGCGCCCTGGGGGCCGCTGCGGACGGCGTGGGCGAGGGCGTCCATGCCGGCGGTGATGGTGGTGCCGGGTTCCTCGACGAGCCCGTCGGTGCACAGCACGAGCGTCTCGCCGGGGACCAGGTCGAGGCGGGTCTCGGGGAAGTCCTCCTGTTCGAAGACGGAGGCGAGGCCGAGGGGGAGGCCGCCGCGGACGTTGGGCCAGCCGGTTCGGCCGTCCGTGTGGCGGATCAGCGGGCCGAGGTGGCCGGCGCGGACGGCCCGTACGCCTCCGGTCTCCAGGTCCACCTGTGCGTACATGCAGGTGGCGAAGCGTTCGGTGTCGAGTTCGGCGAGGAAGCGGGAGGCGCGGGCGAGGACGGTGGAGGGCGGGTGTCCCTCGCCCGCGTAGGCGCGCAGGGCGATGCGGAGCTGGCCCATGATGGCGGCGGCGTGGGTGTCGTGGCCCTGTACGTCGCCGACGACGATGCCGACGCGGTCGCGGGGCAGGGCGATGACGTCGTACCAGTCGCCGCCGACCTCGCGCCCGCTCCAGGCGGAGTGGTAGCGGACGGCGATCTCCCCGCCGGTGATGTCGGGGATGCGGCGCGGCAGCATGGCGGCCTGGAGGCCGGTGGCGAACTCGCGTTCCTGGTCGAAGAGGAGCGCCCGCTGGAGGGACTGGGCGACGATGCCGGCGAGGCCCAGGCACAGGTTGCGTTCCTCGGGGCTGAACTCGGTGCGCCGCCGGTAGAAGAGCACGAGTCCGCCGATGGCCTTGGCCTGGGCGATCAGGGGGAGGTAGGCGGCCGCGTCGTAGTGGATGCGGCGCAGGTAGTCGGCGAGCAGGGGGAACTCGCCGGCGAGTTCGGTGAGCGAGGTGACGAAACGTGCCTGCCGGCTGAGGATGGCCTGGGAGAGCGGGAGGGATCCGTCCAGGCGGGTGAACTTGCGTTCGCTGAGGATCTCCAGGGTCTCCCCGCTCAGCGCGATGATCTTGATGGTGCCGTTCTCGACGAGGCCCAGCGCCAGCCCGTCCGCGCCGAGCCGTTCCAGCGCGCCGGCGCCGGTCAGGGCTGCCGTCACGTCGTCGACGGTCACCGCCCGCGACAGGGCCTCGGTGGTGCGCTGCACGATGGCGGCCTGCTGGACGCGGGCGCTCTCCAGCCTCCGCAGCACCGTCGCGTGGGCGAGCTCGGCGGTGGCGTCCCGGACGATCCCGGCGATCCGCAGCGGCCGGCCGTCGTCGTCGCGCAGCACCCGGCCGGTGGTGTGGGTCCACTGCTCGCGGCCGTCGCGCCGGCGCACGGTGAAGTACGAGCCGTACGTGGACCCGCCGGCCTCCAGCACCGCGGTCACGGTGTCCGAGAGCCGGGCCGCGTCGTCGGACGGGATCCGCGCGCCGAGGGCCTGCGGGGTGCCGTCGAACTCGGCCGGCTCCAGGTCGAAGACGGCCAGGCCGGCCTCGTCCAGGCTGAGGCTGCCCGCGTCCAGGTCCCATTCGAAGCTGCCCATGCCGTTGAGCGCGAGCCGCTCCCCCGGGCCCGTCACCAGCCCTGGGGCACCGCGTTCCGGTTCTTCGCGCTCCGCCGCTGCCACGAGAGACACACCACCTAACGGCCTGGCCAGCACGGCTGGGAGATGAGCCGCTCCCACTCCTCGTCAGGATGCCCCGGAAGGGTGCGCCCGGCCTCCCGCCACCGCTTGACGAGGGAGAGGTAGATCGAGGGCTGGTCGCCGGCCCCGAAGTGGCCGGCGGACCGCCACCCGTACGACGCCCCGGCCGCGCCCCGGGGCGGCTGGCCGGCGGCGGACCGGGGCGGCTGGGCCGCCGCCCGGCCCGTGGTCTGCTCCCCGCGGCTGGCGGGGATGCGCACCCAGCCACGGCCGCCCTGTGCTCGCTCCGCGCCCATCGCGGACCCCTCTCAGGTGGATCTCAGCGTAGATACGTCTCCGGTCGCCCGGCGGCGGCCCGGACCGGCCGGGACGCGCCGGAGGAGCCCGGCAGCGGACCCCGGGCGCCGAGGCGCTTGCGGACTCCCTTCACCAGTCTCCCCGCCGTGAACCCCGCACCGTGCACGAATCGCATGGAAGGTCCGAATGAGGGAGCCGTCAGCAGTCCCGCGAAGAAAAGACCCGGCCACGAGGACTCGAAGCCCGCGCTCAGCTCCGGGGTGCCGCTGCCGCCCACGGTGGCCAGCGCGGCCCGCAGCCGCGCGTCGAGCAGCTCCAGCCGGTCCAGCCGCGGGGCGAACCCGGTCGCCGCGATGACGTGCGCGGTGTCCAGGACGACGGACTCCCCGGCCGCCGTGGTCAGCCCGAGCCGGGTACGGCCGCCCACCGCCACCGCCCGGGTGAGCCGGTGCCCCATGAGCACGGGCACCCGCCGCTCGAAGCGGTCCCGCAGCCACCACGCCCCGGCGGGCCCCAGGGCCGTGGCGGCGATCCGCTCGCGCGTCGGCGCGGGCAGCCGCCGCACCGCCCACGGCAGCTCCGACCACACCCAGCTGCGCCAGCCGGTGCCGAGCCCGCTGTGCGGGTCGCGCAGGGCCCGGGCCAGCGGGCGTTCCAGCGGCTGCGGGACGGTGTTCCAGTTCAGCCGGGACCGCCGGGCCACCAGACACGGCCGGGCCCCCGCCTCCGCGAGCAGCGCGGCCGTCTCCAGCGCGGCCTGCCCGGCGCCCAGGACGGCCACCTCGTGCCCGGCGAAGCGGGACAGGTCGCGGTGGCCGCTGCTGTGCGAGTAGTGGCCCGGGGGAAGCTCGCGCAGCGCCTCGGGGTAGTGCGTGAAGGGCATCACCCCGACGGCGAGGGCCACCGTACGGGCGAGCAGCGGCGGCCCCTCGGCGGTGCGGACGAGGAAGCCGTCGCCCTGGGGGGTCACCTCGGTGACGGTGGCCTCCTCCACCTCGGGCAGGCCGGCGTGCCGGGCGAACCACAGCCCGTACGCGCTGAAGGTGGCGATGGGCAAAGGGGTGGCGTGCTCGGCGGGCAGGCCGCGGGTGGCGCAGTAGTCGGCCAGGGTGTAGCGCCCGCCGGGCGCGGAGAGGTTCGAGGACCAGGGCTCCGACTTCAGGTACATGCCCTCGGGCATGTGGTCCCGCCAGGACGCCATGGGCCGGCCCAGCACCCGTACCCCGAGCCCGGCCGCCGCCGCGTGCGCGGCGACCGACAGCCCGTACGGCCCGGCGCCGACCACCACGAGATCGTCCGTCCGCCTCACGGCCACTCCTTCCACCAGATCGCCACCGAGTCACCGCTTCACCACGTCACCGCGCCGCGGCGCCGCCGCGCTGCCGCGCTGCCGCGCTGCCGGCGGCGCACCACCGGCCCGCCGGAACACGACGCCGCGTCACATGTCACGGCGTCACCGCACCACTGCCTCACGCCCGCCACGCGGAGCCACCACATCTCCCGGCGTCCCCGCGTCCCGCCGAGTCACGAGGTCACCCCGTCACCCCGTCACCCCGTCACCCCGTCACCGGCTCACCAGCTCGTCCGGCTCCGCCGAAGCCCCCGGCGGGGCCTGGCCCGCGGCCGGTCCCGGCGGCTGGGACCGCGGCCACGACCGTTCGCCGCCGCGCTGGCGCGGCGCCCGCACCGCGCGGACCGTACGCCGCCCCTGCGCGGGGACGCCCCGCAGGGCGCGGGCCCCCTTGCCGAAGCCGCGCCCCAGGAGCGCGCCCAGCATCGCCAGGAACGGCCACAGGTCGTCGAGGGCGAACCAGGCCGCCTCCACCCGCCCCCGCTCCCCGCGCGGCAGCACCCGCACCGGGCCGGGCCGCGCGTCGCGGCCCCGCTCCCCGCACGCGCTCCCCGCCGGGCCCGCCGCAGCGGGCGTGCCGGGGGCGCGGCGCGGCAGCGTGCGGCCCCGTACGGCGGCCAGCAGCGCGTAGTTCTCCGCGACGAAGACCCGCCCGGGCCCGCCCGCCGGAGCCGGCACCCGCTGGCCCGTCAGGTCCAGGTACACGGCCTGGACCACGTCCAGCCCCGAGTCGTCGGCGAACAGCCTGAACTGCGCGCCGGGCCGGGGATTGAAGTCCACCAGCCGGAACGTGCCGCACTCGTCCCGCCGGAAGTCGAGGTCCAGGATCCCCTGGTAGCCGAGCCGTTCGGCCAGCCGCAGCGCCGATTCCTCCACCGCCGGGTCCGGCAGCCAGCGCCCCACCGCCGTCAGCCCGGTCCGCACCGGCCAGGACAGCTCCTTGCGGCCCGAGCCGGCCAGCAGCGGCCGCCCGTCGCGGGCGAAGGCCCCGTGGAAGAACCAGTCGGTGTCCGGCCCGGCGGGCAGGAACCGCTGGAGCAGCAGCCGGCTCCCGGCCTCGGCGGAGCGTTCGTACAACCGGCGTGCGTCGGCGGCCGAGTTGACGAGGGTGGTGCTGCGCAGCCCGGCACCGGCCGGCAGCAGCCAGGGCCGGCTCCACTTCGCCACCACCGGCAGCCCCAGCCGCCACGCGGCGCGCGCCGCCTCGGGTCCGCTCGCCGGGATCACGGTCTCCGGGTGCGGGACGCCCCAGCGGGCGCACAGCCGCGAGAGCTCCGCCTTGTCCGCCACCCGGGCGGGCAGGTCGTCGGGCTGATGGGGGATCCGGAAACGGTCCGTCAGCATCGGCGCGACCCGGGACACCGCGATCGCGCTCATGTCGTCCATCGCCACGAGCACCGCCGGCCGGCCGATCCGCTCCGACACGCCGACCAGGCACTCCAGCAGCGCCTCGGGCGCCTCCGGATCCAATCCGCCCTCAGGACCGGCGTGCACGGCGCGCAGATAGCGCGAACGCCCCACGGGACCTCCCCCGGCTTCGACGACGGCATGGACCTCCACGCCCTTGCGCCCCAGGGATCTGACGGCGCCGAGGGTTCCGTGGTGGAACGGATTCCGGTCGAGTCTGAGCAGAACAGCGGGCACATGGCCGTCGAACGCGTTCATGGGAACGGTGTCTTTCACCTAGTCGGACCAAGCGGAGAGGATGCGCACCTGCGAATGGGCTACCCAGCGGCCACCGGACAGGCCATTCGTCAGATCTGATGTCTAACGTCTTTTACAAGCACACCGGTTCGCGAAAGCTCGGGAGACGCCATGCCCAGACCACGCCACCGCCTGGTGAGCACCTGCGTCGGTACGGTCACGGCCGGGCTGCTCGCCACCGGCGCCGCGCTCGCCGCCCCGGACGACGAGCCCCCCAAGGGTTCCGACACCGCCATGGGCGCCTACCTCGGCTACGGGCCGCCCGGGGTCGCCCGCATCCCCTACCTGTCGCACTGGCTCGGCGGCAGGGAGATCCGGGTCGGGCACACCTATCTCCCCGGCGACCAGTGGCCGGGGATCGAGGGCGGCGTGAACTTCCTCGCCGACTGGGCCGAGTGGCGCCGGGCCGAGGACGACCGGATGTTCGTGCTCAACGTGCCGATGCAGGCCCGCAACGAGGACCGGGTGCCCGACTGGCAGGTGGTCCAGCTGATCCGGGCCGGCGCGGAGGGCCAGTACGACCGGCACTTCCGCAAGCTCGCCGAGCGGCTGGTGGCGCTGGGCGTCCCGGACACGGTGATCGTGCTCGGGTGGGAGATGAACGGCACCACGTACACCCACCGCTGCGGTCCCGACCCGGAGCACTGGAAGGCGTACTGGAAGCGCATCGTCAACACGATGCGCTCCGTCCCCGGGCAGCGGTTCAAGTTCGATTTCGCCCCCAACCGGGGGACGGACGCGATCGGCTGGACCAAGTGCTACCCGGGTGACGACGTGGTCGACGTCATCGGGATGGATTCGTACGACCAGGGGCCGGGCCGGACCTTCGACGAGCACGTCCGCCAGCCGTACGGGCTCCAGCAGCACGTCGACTTCGCGAAGGCACACGGCAAGCAGATCTCGTACCCGGAGTGGGGGCTGTTCCGGAACGGGGACAATCCGGAGTACATCCGGCAGATGCTGAAGTGGATCGACCAGCACAAGCCGCTCTACCACACCATCACGGACTACTGCCCGCACGGTGTCTGGCGGTGCAAGCAGAACCCGCAGTCGGCGAAGGTCTTCCGCGAGGCGCTGGGCGAGCAGAAGCCGTCCGAGCCGACCCCGCAGGTCCCGACGCCGCCCGTGGTCCCGACGCCCCCGGTGGTGCCGACTCCGCCGGTGGTCCCCAAGCCGGACCTCCCGACGCCCCAGGTCCCGACGCCGCATTTCCCGACCCCACAAGTCCCGAAGCCGGAGGCTCCCAAACCGGACGCCCCCAAGCCCGAGCTCCCGAAGCCGGAGGCCCCCAAGCCCGAGCTCCCGAAGCCCGAGCTCCCGAAGCCCGAGGCCCCCAAGCCGGAGGCCCCCAAGCCGGAACTCCCGAAGCCCGAGGCCCCCAAGCCCGACGTGCCCGCGCCGGTGGACCCCGCGCCCGTCGACCCGGCGCCGGCTCCCGTCGAGCCCCCGCCGGCCGTCCCGGAACCGGTGCCCGTCACCCCGTCGCCGGACATCACCGTCCCGCCCCCGCTCCCGCCCGAACCGGCCCCCTCGGTGCCCGCACCCCCCGTGCTGTCCCCGAGCCCCCTCGCACCCCGGCCCCAGCCGACGCAGCCGACCACGCCCAAGCCCACGCCCCGGCCCGAACCGAAGCCCCAGCCCAACGACAGCAGGCAGTGGTGCCTCCCGCTCGACTTCGGCGAGTGGCTGAACAGCCTCCTCGGCGGTCACCAGTCCGTCTGCTTCCGCTTCGACTGGGGCAAGGACTCCGGCTTCTGGCCGTTCTAGACGGGTCATCGGACCCGCAGCTCGTTCAGCCGCGCCCGCCAGTCCCGGGCGGCCGGCAGCGCCTCGCGCAGCGCGTCCACCGCCCGCTCGCGCCCCGTGATCTGCGACTCGTACAGCCGCAGCAGGGGCGCGAGCGCGTGCGTGGCCAGCAGCAGGCGCTGGTTGACCACCGTCTCGGGCCGCCAGTGGTTCTTGTACGGCTCGTTGCCACGCAGGAAGCTCACCACCGGCCGGCCCTCCTGAAGGGCCCGGCCGGCCTCGTAGCGCAGCAGCAGCGTCGCCACGTCCACCTTCCGCTCGCGCAGGTCCGGGTCGGCCCCGTACAGGTAGCCGCCGCTCAGCGCCGCCGACAGCAGCGTCACGTTGGCGGCCACCACCTTCCCGTCCAGCCGGAACTCGGTGAGCCGGCCCTCCCCCGCCCGCACCATCCGCCGGGTGGCCCGGGTCAGGTGCTCGGCGAAGCGCGGCCGCAGGTGCTCGGGGGTCACCCCGCGCCCCCGCCACTGCTTCTCGTGGAGCCGCAGCAGGGTGCGCACGGCCTGCGGCACCTCCCGCTCCGTGACCTCGTGCTCCTCGATCCCGGCGGCGTCGGTCTTGCGCAGCTTGGCCCGTACGCGCTGCGCGCCGGAGGCCGGCATCCGCTTGACGAGCTGGTCGAAGGGGAGCGCGGGCAGCTCCATGCAGGTGGAGTCGGCGACCTTGGCGCCGACCCCGGGCCACGCCTCGTACAGCGCCTCCGCGGCGGCCCCGGGGCGGACCTCGCGCAGGTCGACGACGGCGGAGCGGGCGGCCCGGTGCAGCCCGTTGGCCAGGGCCGGGACGACCTGGCCGGCGTACTCGGCGGCGACGAGCACGTCGAAGTAGTCGGTGATGGGCCCGCCGAGCGGCACCAGCCGCGGCAGCGGCCGGTGTACGAGCATCAGCGCGGCCGCGCCGACGAGCTCCTCGCCGCGCCGCACGAGCAGGACCCGGAGCCGGCCGTCCTTCCCGTACGACAGCCACCAGGAGTGCAGCCAGGCGTGGCTCTGGAAGGGGGTGGCGGTGGGGCAGTTCCGGACGAGCCGGTTCCAGGACTCCTCCAGCGCGGCGAACTGCCGGGAGTCTCGGCACAGCGTCACCGTCAGGGCCCCGGTGGAGCCCCGCGTCATCGCACGGACTCCTTCTCCTTGGTCTCGGTGTGCTCGCCCTGGGCGGGCAGCGAGGCGTACTCCTCCGCCACCGGCCGGCCCGTCCCGCGCTCCTTGCGGCGGGCCGGGCGGGCCAGCAGCCACAGCCCGCCGAGGAGCCCGCCGGCGCACAGTCCGACGGCTCCGCTGATGGCGGCCGACGGGGAGGCCGGGTCGCTGGGCGCGACGGCCTGGTTGAACAGCAGCAGTTGCACGCCGGTGTTCTTCGCGGCCTGGTTGCTGCTCAGCGAGAGGGCGTCGGCGACGGCGTTGGCGACGTCGGCGGCCTCGGAGGGGCTCTTGGAGGTGCCGGTGATGGCGATCATCGGGGAGTCTGGGGAGGTCTCGGCGCGGACCTGGGTGCGCAGCCGCTGGGCGCTGATGCCGGCGCGGGGCTGGGCGTAGGCGAGGGTGGAGCTGCTGGTCGCGATCCGGCCGTAGGCCTGGGCGAAGCCGAGGGCGGTGGCCGGCTCGGTGGTCTCGTTCGGTACGGCGACGACGTAGCTGGTGGCGGCGTACTCGGGGGCCTTGAGCACCCCGTACGCGCCGCCCGCGGCCAGTCCGAGCAGGGCGCAGGCGGGCAGCGGCCACCAGGCGGGCGGCGGCAGGAGCCGGCGCTTGCGCTCGGAGCGGTGGTCGGACTTCTTCTGGTCGGGGGTGTCGGCCATGTGCGGTGCCTTCCTGGGTGGAGGGGGGTTGGTGCGGTCCCGGCCGTTCCCCCGGCCGGGGTGGAGCGAGGGGGTCAGCCGTCCCCGCCGGGTTCGGCGAGGGCCGGCCCCGCCTGGGAGGCCGCGGCCGTCGGGCCGGGAACGGCCGGGCCGGATCCCGTCGGGCCGGGCGGGGCGGGTGTTGCGCCGGGCCCGGGCACCGGTGTCTGCCGCTCCCCCGGCGCGGACAGCGCGAGGGCGTACACGTCCAGCAGTTGCGCGGCGGTGCGCGTAATGTCGTACCGGCGTACCACCGGGGGCGGCGGGAGCCGGCGCGCGCCCGCTTCCATGTGCCCGCGCAGCGCGGCGACCAGTTCCTCGGTGCCGGAGCCGATCCGCCGCGCCCCCGGGGCCTGCACGGCGGGGAGGTCGTCGATGGCGGGGCAGGTCACGTGCAGCACGGGCAGCCCGGCGGCCAGCGCCTCGACGACGGCGAGCCCGAACGCCTCCTCCCGCGACGGGGAGACGAACACGTCCATGGCGGCCAGCAGGGCGGGGATCCCGGGGGTGCGCCCGTCGGGGCTGTCGCCGAGCGGGTCGCGCTCGCCGAGCAGGTGGATCCGGCTCTGGGCGCCCAGTTCGGCGGCGAGCAGCCGCAGCGCGGCCCGTTCGGGGCCGTCCCCGGCCAGCAGCAGGTGCGCGCCGGGGAGTGCGGCGACGGCCCGGACGAGTACGTCGAACCGCTTGCCCGGCACCAGCCGCCCCACCCCGCCCACCACGAAGGCGCGTTCGGGCAGCCCGGTCCGGGTCCGGGCGGCGCGGCGTACGCCCTCGTCGAAGCGGAAGCGGGCGGCCTCGATCCCGTTCGGGACCACGTGCACCCGGGCGGCGGGCACGCCCCACCCCTCCAGCCGGGCGGCGACGGTCCCGGACACGGCGACGGTGGCCGCGCCGAGCCGCTCGCTCGCCAGGTACAGGGCGCGCACCCCGCCGGTGAGCGGCCGGCCCTCGATCTCGCCCTCGCCGAGGGAGTGCTCGGTGGCCACGGTGGCCGGGACGCCGGCGAGCCGGGCCGCGAGGCGCCCGTAGACGCAGGCCCGGTAGAGGTGGGTGTGGACGAGGTCGTAGCGGCCGCGGCGGATGAACCGGACCAGCTTCGGCAGGGCGCCGAGGTCGCGGTTGCCGCGCATGCCCAGGTGCACGACGCGGACCCCGTCGGCGCGCAGCCCGTCGGCGACGGGTCCGGGGTTGGTCAGCGTCAGCACGTCGCAGGGCATCGGCATGTGCCGCAGCAGCAGCCGCAGTTGCTGCTCGGCGCCGCCGACGCCCAGGCCGGTGATCACGTGCAGGGCCCTCAGGCCCTTGAGGTCCTCGGCGCCGCCCAGGTCCTTGACGCCCTTGACGCCCCTGACGCCCTTCACCGCAGCACCCGCCCGCGCAGCTCCCGCACCTGGTGCCGCAGCCGCTTGACGCGCAGCCGTGCGGCTCCGTCGGCCTGGCTGACGTGGGTGCGGGGCAGGGCGTGGCGGCCGGTGAGCCGGCCGGGGGAGATCGCGCAGGCGTAGTCGTAGCCGGCGGCGCGGGAGGCTTCGACGACCCGGGCGTCGAGGTGCCCGTACGGGTAGCAGAAGCCGTCGGGGAGGGTGCCGGTCAGCTCGCGGATCAGCTCGCGGCTGCCGCGCAGCTCCTGCTGGAGTACGTCGTCGGGGGCGGCGGTGAGGTCCTGGTGGAGCAGGCCGTGGGAGCCGATCTCCTGGCCGGCGGCGGCGACTTCGCGGATCTGCTCGGCGGTGAGGAGGGGCTTGCGGGGGCCCAGCGGGTCCCAGACGTTGTCGACGCCGAGCCGGCCGGGCAGCACGAACAGGGTGGCCGTGCAGTCGTGCCGGCGCAGCAGGGGCAGGGCGCGGGTCAGGAAGTCGGTGTAGCCGTCGTCGAAGGTGAGGCCGACGAGGCCGCGGCCGCGTCCGGCGGCGCGGGCCCGCAGCAGTTCGCCGACGCCGACGCCGCGCAGCCCGCGGGCGCGCAGCCACAGCAGCTGGGCCTCCAGGGCGGCGGGGGTGACGGTGATCCCGTACGGGTCCTCGGCGGGGTCGGTGAACTCGGTGACCGAGTGGTACATCAGGACCCACGGGGCCGGGCTCCGGCGGGCGGGGCCCGTCACGGCGGCGGGGGCCGTGTCGGTGTCAGCGGGCATTGCGGAACCTCTGGGTGAGCTGGGTGATCCGGTTGGCGGTGTGGGTGCCGAGCTGGGCGATCTGGCCGGGCAGGGCGGTGATCTCCAGCGCCCGTATGGCCATTCCGGTGGCTCCGAACATGGCGGGGACGAGCAGGCAGCCGAGGGCGGCGCTGACGAGCGGGTCGGCGATCATCGGGCCGGCGAGCCAGCCGGTGCCGCAGGCGGCGGCGGCCGCGACGGCGAGCCGGCCGATGCTGACGGCGACGCGGCGGACCTGGATGGCGATGATGCGGGAGCCGAGGCCGGTCAGGAGCAGCGCGGCGGCGGTGGAGATGCCGGCGGCGTTGGCCGCGGCGATGCCGTAGGTGCCCCACCAGCCGACGGCGAGGGCTCCGGCGACGATGTTGACGAGGAGTCCGGCGGCCATCGCGAGCGCCGGGAACCAGGTCGGGCGGGCGGTCGAGAAGAAGGGCCGGGACAGGGCGCCGACGAGGCAGTGGCCGAGCAGGCCGGCTCCGTAGACCCGCATCGCGGAGGCGGTGGCGAGGGTGTCCTGGTGGGTGAAGGCGCCGCGTTCGAAGAGCACCTGGATGATCTGCGGGGCGTAGCCGATGACCAGGGCGGTGCCCATGAGGACGGCGAGGGAGGCCAGCGCCAGGTCCTGCTCCACCCGCCGGGCCTTCTCGCGTTCCCCGCCGGCCATGGCCTGGGCGACGACGGGGAAGGTGACGGTGCAGATCATCAGGGACAGCACCATCGGCATCTGCGCGACCTTCTGCGCGTAGTTGAGGTGCGAGATGGCGCCGGGCGGGAGGGAGGCGGCGAGGAAGCGTTCGACGAGTACCTGCGACTGCCGGAAGACGGCGAAGAAGATGACGGGGGCGATGACCCCGAAGGCGATGAGGGTGGGCCGGTCGCGGTCGCGCTGGCTGCGCGGGGCGCCCTTGGCGCGGCTGGGGGCGAAGCCGACGTTGCGGATGAAGGCGGGGAGCTGGACGAGGACCATCAGCAGCCCGCCGGCGGCGACTCCGGCGGCGGCCGCCCGGACGCCCCACAGGGTGTGGAGGGCGACCATGGTGCCGATGATGCCGACGTTGTAGGAGACGTAGATCGCGGCGGGCGGCAGGAACGAGCGGTGGGCGCGCAGGGCGGCGCTGAAGTACCCGGCGATGCCGAAGGTGATGACGGTGAGGGCGGTCATCCGGGTGCACTGGACGGCGAGTTCGGGGTCGGGCAGGCCGGGTGCGAGGACGCCGACGACGAGCGGTGCGGCGACGATGAGGACGGAGGCCACGGCGGCGAGGAACACGGCGAGCCGGGGCAGGGTCGCGCCGACGAGGAGCCGTACGGGGTCGGCGGCGCGGGCTTCGCGGCGGGTGAGGCCGGCGCGGCTGGCGGCTCGGCGGGCGAGGGCGTGGCTGAAGGCGGGGACCATCAGCAGGGCCATGGCGTCCTCGATGAGGAGCGTCGAGGCCATCTCGGGGACGGTCCAGGAGATGAGGAAGGCGTCGCTGTCGTGGCCGGCGCCGAAGAGGTGCGCGATGGTCTGGTCGCGTACGAGTCCGAACACGGCTCCGGCGGCGGTCAGTCCGGCGGTGACGGCGGCGGCCTTGGCGAGGAACCGGCCGAGGGGCGCGGTGCCGCCGCCGCTCTCACCGGTGCCGCCCGTGCCGGGCCGCGCGTCCCCGCGCACGCCGGCCCGCCCGGCCCGCCGTACTCCGTCAGGCACCGCGCCCGCTCCTTGGCCGCGCACCGCGCCCTGTTCGGCCGGGGTGCCGGCCCGGCGCGGGCCGTCGTATCCCGGTGCCGCCGCGGGCGGGCCCGCAGGGGTTCCGGGATCCGGCGCGCCCGGGCCGGGGGCCGGGTCCGGGGTGGTGCGGCCGCGGCCGGCCGGGGGGACGGCCGGGGCGGTACCCGCGGAGCCCGCGGCCGCGGCGACTTCGGTCGCCGCGGCCGCGGGCCGCCGCCAGGGAGTCGTGTCGGTCACCGGCCGGCCGGTCCCTCGGCGGCCAGCGGGCCGCTCCCGGGCGCGGAGCCGGTGTCCGTGGCGAACCCCGGGGAGGGCAGGGCCCACCACGCCGCGAGTCCGATGATCACGCCGGTCAGCACGGTGGAGGGCCCGCCGATGTCCGCGTACAGGAAGTCGGTCAGCTGCCACACGAACAGCCCGGTCGCGATCAGCCCGCAGTCCCGCACGGCCCGGTCGGTGCCCACCGCGCACCGCCGCAGCCCGGCGACCAGCAGCGCGGCCCAGCCGCCCGCCAGCGCGAGCAGGCCGATCAGGCCCTGCTCGCTGAGGATGAGGAGGTACATGTTGTGCGGGGACAGCAGCGGCTGCTTGATGAAGGCCTGGCCGGCGCCGGCGGTGTCGCTGCCGGAGGACAGCCCCAGCGAGGAGTGGCCGTCGCGGTGCGCGGGGAAGCCCTTGAGGCCCACCCCCGCCACCGGGCGTTCCCGCCACATCGACTCGGCGGCGGCCCACATGGTGTAGCGGTCGGTCACGGACTGGTCGGGGGCGCTGGAAACCTGGGTGATGGAGGTGAGCCGCTCGGCGACCATCTCGGAGCCGACGCCGAGCCCGCCGACGAGGACGACGCCCAGCGCGGCCAGCGCGACGAGCACCCGCAGGGCCCGCCGGATCCCGGCCATGGCCATGACCAGCACCGCCGCCCCGAGGGTGGCGATCCAGGCACCGCGGCTGAAGGACAGCACCAGCGGCACCACCAGTACGAGGGCGCAGGCCCCGGCGGTGCGGCGGATCCGCCGGGGCAGTCCCGGGGCGAGCGCGGCGGCGGTGGCGACGACGAGGCCGTACGCGACGACGGTGGCCATGCCCATCACGTCGCCGGGGCCGAAGGTCCCCACGGCGCGGACGTTGGCGCCCTGGTACGAGGCGCCGGTCTGGGTGGCGTACTGGACGACGCCCACGGCTCCCTGGACCAGGGCCAGGACGACGAAGCAGCCGGCGGCGATCCGGAACTCGCGGGCGTCGCGCACCAGCAGCACCACGGCCGCCGGGACGAGTACGAAGACCTGGAGGTAGCGCACGAAGCCGGGGAGGGCGGCGTACGGGTCGCCGGCAGTCATCGTGGACACCGCGAGCCCGACGCCGGGGGCGCCGAGCACGAGCACGCCGAGCGGGCTCAGGGTCCGCACCCGGCCGCGCAGGGCCTGGATCCCGCAGACGAGGACGAGCAGCAGCGAGGCGGCGTCGGCCGGGCCGACCTTGCCGGAGGCGGTCGCGTCGCCGGCGGGGAGCGGGGCGAGGAGGAACAGGACGGTCGCGGCGAGGGGCAGCAGCGGCCAGTGGCGGCGCAGCGCGCCCGTGTCGAGGGCGCGTACCGGGGCGGTCGCGGTGAGGGTCATGCTCAGCTCCCTCCCAGCCGGAAGCGGAAGAAGGAGGCGGCGGTGCGGGCCAGGATCCACAGGTCCTGCCACAGCGACCAGGTGTCGATGTAGTGGTTGTCGAAGCGGGCCCGGTCCTCGATGGAGGTGTCGCCGCGCAGTCCGTTGATCTGGGCGAGGCCGGTGATGCCGACGGGCATCCGGTGGCGTGCCTCGTAGCCGGGGTGGACGGTGCTGAACTTGGCGACGAAGAACGGCCGTTCGGGGCGCGGGCCGACGAGGCTCATGTCACCGCGTACGACGTTCCACAGCTGGGGGAGCTCGTCCAGCGAGGACTTGCGCAGGAAGGAGCCGACGCAGCTCATGCGGCGGTCGCCGGCGACGGTCCAGCGGGTGGCGGACTCGTGCTCGTCGGCGCGCAGGGTGCGGAACTTCAGCAGGGTGAAGGGGCGTCCGTAGAGGCCGACCCGCTCCTGCCGGAAGATCACCCCGGGTCCGTCGGAGAGCCGGACGGCGAGGGCGCAGAGGCCCATGACGGGGGCGGCGGCGAGGAGGGCGAGGGCGGCGAGGCAGGAGTCGATGGCCCGCTTCGCGGCGCGTTCCAGGGGCCGCGAGGGGCGCGGCAGCAGCGGCTGTACGGCGTATCCCCACAGCTGGTCGGCGGGCTGCGCGACGCGCATGCCGGTGACCTTGGCGGTCCCGGCGGGGTCGGCGAGCCAGAGCCGGCAGCCGTGGTCGTGGAAGAGCCGGACCAGGGAGGCGGTGCGTTCGTCGGCCTCGGGGGGACAGGTGAAGACGGCGTGCCGGACGGTGTTCTGGATGACGGCGCGGCGTACGTCCTCGTGGGTGGCGAGGACGGGGAGCTGGCCGGGCTCCCCGCCGGCGGGGGCGGCGGTGTCGGCGATCCCGACGGGGCGCAGTCCGTACTCGGGGCGGCCGTGCAGGGCGGCGGCGACGGCGCCGGTGCCCTCGCCGGGGCCGACGACGAGCGCCGAGACGGGCCGTCGTACGGCGGCGCGGCGGCGGAGCTGGTTGACGAACCCGCGTCCCGCGCAGGCCAGTACGACCTGGAGGCCGATGGCGCCGAGGAGCGCGCTCCAGGCGAGGGCGCGCTGGGGTGCGGCGGCGGCGAGGAGGGCGGCGGCCCCGGCCCAGAGCACGGCGGCGCGTCCGGCGAGGGCGGGCAGTTCGCGCAGTGCGGAGGGGGCGAGGCGGGGCCGGTAGAGGCCGGCCTGTGCGTGCAGGGCGGTGAGGAGGGCGGCGGCGGGCAGGACGGCTTCGGGGGGCAGGGTGCCGGCGGGCAGGGTGGTCGCGGTGACGGCGGCGGCGAGCGCGTCGGCGGTCAGCAGCGCGGTGACGCCTTCGTGGCGGCGGGCCCGCTGCGGCCGGACGGCGGCGCGGGCCCGGTCGGCGCGGGGTCCGCGCGGGGGGTGGATGGCGGTCACGGCACGGCGGGCTTCGGCGGGAGCCGCGGGGGCGAAGGCGCTGCCGCCGGCGTGCCCCGTGCCGCCCTGCCCGGTGTGCCGGGCGGGTGCGCTGTCCATCGTCATCGGCTGATGCGCTCCTGGTTCAAGGGCCGGGGCCTGCCCAGCAGTTCGTGGTACAGGCCGGTGACCGCGTCCGTGGTCCGCCGCACGTCGAACTCGGTCCGGGCGTGTTGCTGGGCCTGCTCCCCGAGTTCGGTGAGCAGCCGCGGTTCGGCGAGCAGCCGTCCCAGGGCCTTGGCCAGTGCCGTCGGGTCCTCCGGCGGTACCAGGCAGAGCCGTCCCTGGCCTGGCGGCAGGCTCTCCCGGGCACCGCTGACGTCGGAGACCAGGACCGGGCGGCCGCAGGCCATGGCTTCGAGCGGGGCGAGCGCCATGCCTTCCCACCGCGACGGCAGTACAACGAGATCGGCGGCGCGAAGCCACGGTCGGATGTCGGCGGCGGCCCCGGCGAAGTGGACGCCGGGGGGTGCGGTGCGGCGCAGCCGTTCGGCGTCGGGGCCGTCGCCGACGAGGGCGAGGCGGGCGTCGGGGACGGCGCCGAGGACTTCCGGCCAGGCGCGCAGCAGGACGTCCTGGCCCTTCTGGGGGCAGAGCCGGCCGATGCAGACGGCGAGGGGTCCGCCGTCGGGCAGCCGCAGTGCGGTGCGGGCTTCGGCGCGGCCGCCGTCGCGGCCGCGGGCGGGGTGGAAGCGGGTGAGGTCGACGCCGTTGCGGATCACGGCCCAGCGGGCGGTGATCCCTTCGGACTCGCCGGCCCGGCGTTCGGCCTCGCTGACGCAGAGCACCCGGTCGGCCCAGCGGGCGCCGAGGCGTTCCCAGCGCAGCGCGAGGGCGGCGGTGGTGCCGCTGACGGCGTCGAAGGACCAGGCGTGGGGCTGGAAGACGGTCGGCAGGGAGCCGCGTACGGCGAGGCGTCCGGCGAGTCCGGCCTTGGCGCTGTGGGCGTGCAGCAGGTCGGGGCCGAGGCGCCCGACCAGCCGGGCGGCGCCGAGGACTTCGGCGGGCAGCCCGGGTCCGGGGGAGCGTCCGGCGCGCCAGGTGTGCACTTCGGCTCCGGCGTCGCGGGCGGCGTCGGCGAGCTGTCCGCCGCGCGGGCAGCCGACGAGGACGCGCAGGCCGGCGGCGGTCTGCGCCCGTGCGAGGTCGGCGACGACGCGGGCGACGCCTCCGTCGACGGGCTGGACGAGGTGGAGGACGGTGAAGGGGGAACCTGGAGCGGCCTGTGACGGGTCCGGCGAAGGGTCCGGCATCGGGTCCGGCGAGGGGTGGTTCGGCACGTGGAGTGGTCTCCTGCGTTCAGCGGCGCGCGTCTGTCTGAACGAAGAGCACACCGAGGAATTGACCTTGGCTTTCGCCCGCGAACTTGAAGCTCAGGCTGCGGGCGCCACCGGACAGGGCGGGACTCAGGTCGAACACGTCCGCGTCATATCCGAGATTATTCATATGTTCGGGCTGTCGCACGAACGAGGGACGTCCGAATTCCGTGATCGTGGAATTCATAACATCATTAAAAGGATTTTCTGAATCACTGACGTTGACCCGTCGGCCACTGTCGGCGGTCACGGTGAGTGAGTCCCCGAGGGCTCCCCGGTCCCCGTCGTAGGCGACCACCCCGGCCTTCCCGGACGCGCCGGGCGCCACGTCCAGGCCGGCGACCTCCACCGTCTCCCCCGCCGCCTCGCCGGCGCCGGCGGCCAGCGACTCGAAGCCGTCCCACACCGAGACCCGGCGCAGCGGCTCCTGCGGGTGCTCGTACGCGACGACCAGGGTCCAGCCGCCCCAGGCGCCCACCTCCGAGTGGCCCATGGCCACGTTGAGCTGGGCCACGGTCCACATCCCCGCCCCGCCCTTGCGCACCATCGGGGTGACGTCGGCCGAGGCCTGGTACGCGTCGCTGCCCTGGTCGGTGTGGTGCCCGATCACGGTGTCGGCCAGCACCGCCTTGTACGCGCCCCCGGGCTCGGCGACCAGCACCCGCCCGTTGTCCTCCGGCGGCTTCTGCTCCCCCACCCGCAGGTTCCCGCCCCAGTACAGGCGGGCGTACGAGACCTTCGCGCCCTGCGGGACCTTGAGCTCGGCCCGGGTGGAGTTGTAGGTGTCCGGGTCCTTGTCGACCTCGTCGTAGAACATCTCGAAGTCGCCGTTGACCCCCGCCGCGCCCTTCTTGACCTCGGCGCACGGCTCGGCCTGGTCGGTCTCCTCGCGGCGGCAGCTGATGGCGGAGTTGGAGGCCCTGACCAGCCCGCCGTGCTGGACGGCCTGGTAGCGCTGCGTGAAGGGCACCCGGGGCAATTCGCGCGCCCCGGCGGCCACCGCGGCACCCGCCTGGGGCAGGTGTGCGGAAAGTGTGAGGCAGGACAGCAGGCCGAGTGTGCCGAGGATTCTGCGGGAGGAACCCATGACCCTGTCTCCATTTTCGATCAAGGGGACAAAACAGGAGTGAACTTTGTCAGAAATCGGGCTGGAAATCACGTCGGACTCGCTCGTACGGCCTTTTGGGCGATAGCACGCACCCTCTCCGTGGGCGGGTCGTTATGCCGGTGCACCATCGTTCGAACCGAAAGGAAATACGGAGATGAAGAAGAGGCTGATGCGCGGCAGCACCGTGGCGGTCGCGGGCGCGGCGATGCTGATGGGCGGCGCGGGCCTCGCCTCCGCGCACGGCGGCGCCTCGGCGGACGGCGTCGCCGCGGGTTCCCCCGGTGTGGTGAGCGGCAACCTGGTCCAGGTCCCCGTGGACGTCCCGGTGAACGTCTGCGGCCTCACCGTCAACGTGATCGCGCTGCTGAACCCCACGTTCGGCAACACCTGCGTGAACGCCTGAACGTCAACCGCACCGCCCGAAACGGCGGCATCCGGGTGAAGCCACGCAACCCGAGCCGGGCCGAGGGCGTTGATCCGGGTGCTCCAGTACCGGGCAATCCTGCAAAAAAGGGACGATAATGATCAAGAAGTTTGCGGCCGGCGCAGCGGTTGCCGCCACCACCGTGGGCCTCGGCGCCGCCATGGCCCCGCAGGCGATGGCTGTCGGGAACGACAACGGCATCAACACCGTCAACGGCAACAACTCGGCGCAGATCTACGGCAACCAGGCCACCTACGGCAACATGAGCCCGCAGATGGCGCTGATCCAGGGCTCCTTCAACAAGCCCTGCATCGCCCTCCCGGCCAAGGTCAACGCGCAGTCGATCCTCGCGCTCATCAACGTCGGCGTCCAGGACATCCCGGTCCTGTCCAGCCCGCAGAACCAGCAGTGCACCGAGAACTCCACCCAGGCCAAGGGCGACGAGGCCCTCTCGCACATCCTGGACAACATCCCGATCCTCTCCGGCAACGTCTCCGCTGGCAGCTGATCGCGCAACACCCCGAGCGAGGCCGTCGCACCCCCGGGTCGCGGCGGCCTCGCCGCATGCCGGGGCCACGCAATTCCGGTCCCTTCCGATGCCCCCGATTAACGGTGGAAATTCACGGCGGGAGCGGTATTGATCGGGCCCGATCGGCTCGGATCGACCGCCTTGGGCATCGGAGTGAATTACGCGGGAACCCCGGGAAATTCCCGGTTTCTTTTCCCGGACCCACTCGTTGTTGTTTTTGCAGCGGATACACCTCTGCGGGAAGGATTGGAAAAGAAAATGAAGCACAAGAAGGCAGTGGTGCTGGCCGCCGGCGCGATGATGGCCGCCGGTGTCGCCTCCCCGGCCATGGCCGACGCGGGTGCCAGCGGGGTCGCGAAGGACTCCCCCGGCGTCCTCTCCGGCAACCTCGTGCAGGTTCCCGTGCACATCCCGGTGAACATCTGCGGCAACACCGCCCAGCTGGTCGGCCTCCTGAACCCGGCCTTCGGCAACACCTGCGTCAACGCCTGACGTAGCCCTCGGCCCGCGAGGGCGGGGCAGACCTCCTCGGGGTGGCCTCGGAGTGCACGGCGGTGCACTCCGAGGCCACCTTCGATTCAGTACCGGCCCACGCGCCGGTGGACAGGGAAGGACCCATGCGACAGGTACTGAGCCGACAGGTACTGGGCAAGGGGGTGCTCACCGCTGCGGCCGCATCGAGCCTGCTGTCGATCGCGACCGGCGCGGCCTGCGCGCATCCAGGGGCGATGGCCGAGGCCTCGCATTCGCCGGGTGTGCTGTCCGGCAACAGCGTCTCGGTACCGATCACGGTCACACCGAACCTGTGCGGCAACAGCGTGGACGGAGGTGCGGCCCTCAACCCCTCGATGGGGAACACCTGCGTCAGCTCCACCGGATCCCACGCCGGTGACGACGGCGGCCGCGACTACGAGCGGTACCTGAGCCCCGAGCACCGAGCGGCCTTCGAGCGCTACCTCGACGAGCAGCAGGGCGGCCGGCACGCGCTGCCCCGCCAGCGCCACGAGGAAGAGCGCCGGTACGAGGAACCCCGCGCGCACGCCCCCAAGCACGCCGCCCCGCGCCACGAGGCGCCCCGCCACGAGCTCCCCGCGCCGCCCCGCCACCACCAGGACGGCGGCGACGAGGGCGGCTACGGCGGGAACGGCTCCGGGGACAACGGCGAGGAGTGCGACGACCACCCGCCCCAGCAGCCCCCGCACGCGGAGCACCCGGCGCCCCACCCGGCACCGCACCCGGCACCGCACCCGGCACCACCCGCCCCGGCGCCGCAGCACCCGAAGCCCAAGCCGGAGCCCCGGCCCGCCCCCCATCCCGAGCCGAAGCACGGCCCCGTGGCGGAGCACCCGGCCCCCGCCCCGGCCCCGGTCCCCGCCCCGCAGCCGGCACCCCAGCCCGCTCCGGTGCCGGCTCCCCCGCCGCAGCCCGCCCCGGTCCCCGCGCCGGCGCCCGTCCAGGAGGTGCCGCAGCCCGAGGAGCAGCCCCACACCCTCCCCGCGCCCGTCCCGGCGGCCCCCGCCGCGGAGGTCCCGGCCCCGCGTCCGCCGCACGGCAGCCAGCCGCAGTGGCCCGCGCCCGCGCCGCTCCCCGTCCCGGAGGTCGTCCGCCCGGCGGACCAGCCCCCGGCGGCCCCGGCCGGCGACCTCCCGGTGCACCTGCCCCCGGCGTCCGCTCCCGCCCCGGCACCGGCCCCCGAAGCGGCCCCGCCGGCCCACGTCCCGGCTCCGGCCCGGGCGGCCGCTCCGGAGCTGGCGGCCACCGGAGCGGGCGAGGTCTCGGCGATGGCGGCCCTCGCCTCGGCCCTCATCCTCGGCGGCTCGATTCTGTACCGCAGGTCCCGTATCGGCTGAAACCGGCTGAGACCGACTGACCGGGAATACCGGTAATCAGAAGAAATGCAGGCCGGAGAATCCCCTCTCGGATTCTCCGGCCGCTTCCGTGCGCCCGGCCCCGCGTTTCCGCAGCGGCCGGTAATCGTTAGCCAGGTCGAAAGCGGCGCGAGGGTCGCCGCAGGCACCTCTGTCCACGAAGAGAAAAGGATTTTCGATAATGAAGCTTTCCAAGGCCGCCGCTGTCGTCGCCGGCTCCGTCGCCGCGCTCGGGGCGGCGGCCCCCGCCTTTGCGGCGGAGGCGCCCGCCGGTCCCCCCATGAGCCTGTCGGCCGGATGGAACACGGCGCTCAGCGCCGTCGAGCCCGTGGTCGCCTCGTCTCCCGAGACCGTGGGCATGGCACTCGCCGAGCAGGGTGAGACCGTGAGCAAGGTCGTCGGCGCCGCCGATGGCGTGAACAAGCTCCGCAACAACGCCCCCGGCGAGCTGCTGGGCCTGGCGAACGGGGCCACCAAGGTCTCCCCGCTGCTCGGGGGCGTACAGCTCAACGGCGGCCAGCACTGAGCTGCCCGGGAACGACTGTGGGCGCCCCCGGCGATGCCGGAGGCGCCCACAGTCGTGTGGTGCGGACTGACGCGTGCGTCAGTCGTTGATGCAGACGTTGCCGAACGCGGGGTTCAGCGCGCCGATGATGCTCACGGAGTTGCCGCACACGTTGATCGGAACGTGGACGGGGACCTGGACCAGGTTGCCCGAGAGGACACCGGGGGAGCCCACGGCCGCGCCCTCGGCGCCGGCGTCGGCGGAGGCGGCACCGGCGGCACCGGCGACGGCGAGACCAGCGGAGGCCAGGGCCACAGCGGCCTTCTTGGCAGCAGTGTTCATGGGAAGTGCACCTTCTCTTCGATGTCCTGCCCCGATCCGGGGCTCACAGGAAGCGAAACGGTCCAGCTTCCCCGACGACACGGCCACGACCCGAAGTGAACCCGAACCAGACCTGTTCAGCCCAATAGTCGTAACCATGCCGACGGCCTGACCCCGCCGTCACCGCCTAGCTGCGGACGGGAATGTCGGGGATGTCGGGCACATCCGGGATGTCGGGCAGTTCGGGGATCACCCCGGTGGCCGGCAGGGCCGGGGCTGCCGGAGTGGCCGGGATCGCCGGGACGGCCGGGATCGCCGGGAGGTTGACCGACGGGAGGCCCTCCGGGAGCTTGATCTCGGGGAGCTTGATCTCCGGCAGCTTGATCTCGGGGAGCTTCACCCCGCCCAGCAGGCCCGTGAGGGAGTTCAGCAGGTCTCCCAGGGTCTTGGTCAGGCCGGCGAGGAGGTCGTCGATCGGGCCTGCGGCGACCTGCTCGGGGACGGCCTGCCTGACCTCCTCCAGCCGGTCGATCCGCTCCTGCACGGCGGCGGCCCGCTCTTCGACGGCCGCCGCGGCGCCGCCGCCGTCGGCGGCCACCGCGGGGGCGGCCGCGCCGGACAGTATGACGACGGCGAGGGCCGACGGGACGAGGACGCGGAGGCGGGACGGCTTCGTGCGCATGGGGGCTTCCTTCGGGTGGTCGCGAAAGCGGACGGGAACAATCCGATTCCTCACCCACCGTGCGGATGCCGTCTACGGAGCGCAACACGATCTTGAGCGCGGGGGCGGCCACTGGGGGCTGCGTACGGGCTTCGCGCAGGCGTCCGCAGCCGTCTCACCCGGACCGGGGAAAACGCCGCCCCGAACGGGCCGATCGAGTGAAGGAGCGGAACCAACCCCGCGGAGGGCCGGTTGATCAGGGCGCTCCACAAGCGGGCACTCGTGCGACAAAAGGATCAATGATGCTCAAGAAGATCATGGCCGCCGCCGCGGTCACCGCCGCCGCCGTCGGCGCGGGCGCCGCTCCCGCCATGGCCATCGGCAACGACAACGGGATCAACACGGTCAACGGCAACGGTGCCCAGCAGATCTACGGCAACCAGAAGACCACCGGCGACATGAGCCCCCAGCTCGGCCTGGTCCAGGGCACCCTCAACAAGCCCTGCATCGGCCTGCCCGCGAAGGTCAACGCCCAGTCGCTCATCGCCGCGCTCAACATCGGCGTCCAGGACATCAACGTCCTGTCCAACCCGCAGAACCAGCAGTGCACCGAGAACTCCACCCAGGCCAAGGGTGACGAGCCGCTCTCCCACATCCTGAGCAACATCCCGGTCCTCTCCGGCAACGGCTCGATCGGCAGCTGACCTCCTCCGCTCGACCCCTTCCGGGCGGGGCGCGCACCGGCGCCCGTGGAGCGAAGTGACGCGGTGACGAAGTGACGAGGGCCCCGGCGGCGTCCAGCCGCCGGGGCCCTTGGTGCGCCTGCGCCCCGCGTCGCCGGCTCAGCCCGTCCAGAAGTCCCACCAGCGGGTCAGGACCAGCATCCCGATCACGCCGGTGTGCACGGCGGGCGGCGCCCAGGCGAAGTCGGTGAACAGCGCCCGCAGCGGGCCGGGCGCGGGCAGGTCGCCGGTGCGGACGTTGCGGGCGGTGACGGCCCAGAACATCAGCAGGGTCGCCACCCACGCGAGGCAGCACCACAGGCACAGGGCGTTGATCTCGTACAGCGACTGGACCATCAGCCAGGCGCAGAAGCCGGTGCCGAAGAGGGTCCCGGCGTTCAGTCCCAGCCAGAACCAGCGCCGGTGGCGGGCGCCGGCCAGCAGGCCCGCGCCGACGCAGACGACGACGGCGTAACCGGCCAGCCCGAGCATCGGGTTGGGGAAGCCGAAGGCGGAAGCCTGCTCGCTCTGCATGACGCTGCCGCAGGACACCACGGGGTTCAGACTGCAGGCGGGCTTGAAGTCCGGGTCCTCCAGCAGGAGGAACTTGTCCAGGGTGATCACCCAGGAGGCGAGCAGTCCGGCCGCCCCGGTGACCACCAGCAGCCAGGCCAGCCCCCGGGAGGCGCCCGGTTCGCCCTCGGGGCGGATGCGGGGGCGGCCCTGCTGGCGGGGGACGCCCACTGTGTTCGTTGCCATACCGCCCATGCTCCCGCGCAATGTGACGGACCGCCGCGAACCCGGGCCATCCGTACCCAACTTGACCTGAAGGTGTGGCGGGAACCCCTGATGCTTCCCGGACGTTTTACCGAATCCCGGACGTGATGTCAGCACCAGGGGCTACGTTGTGCTTCCGCGAAGTGACAAGCAGCGACGGCCTGGAGACCCACCTTGAGCGATCCGTACGAGACAACCGAGGCGCACCTCGAGCGACTCCTGGGCCGCGCCCTCAACTCCTTCGACCTGCCGGACAGGTTGGTCGAGCGCCTCGGCACGGCGCTCGCCCACAGCTCTTCGCTGTACACCACCCACCACAGCCCGTCGGCGGGGCTGTGGCGGGAGACCCACCGGCACACCTACCTGCTGCCCGACGGGGAGGCGGCGTCCCTGTGGGAGCTGGCCTACCGGCTCGGGGGCGACCGCGGCACCCGGCACGAGGTGTTCGAGAGCAAGGACGGGCTGGGGCTGGCGGTGGCCCGGCTGTTCGGGGAGTCCCCGGCGGATCCGGTGCTGCCCGAGGCCCCCGGGCCGGGCGACGGGGAGGGGGACGGCGACGACGGCCTGGAGGGTGATCTGGCGGTGCTGAGCGCGCTGTTCGCGGCTCCCTCGCCCCAGCAGCGCCGCCGCGAGTACACGGTGGAGCAGTCCGCCGACCACGCCCGTCGGGTGCTGCGCCGCGCGGAGAACGCCGACCGGCCGGGCGAGGCGGTGGCGGTGCTGCTGCGCTCGGCGTACGCGCACCACATCACGCAGGCGTTCGGCGGCCGGCAGTGCCTGGCCGACGGGCGGGACGCCGGTTTCAGCCTGTACGAGCACGCCTTCGTACTGCTGGACGGGAGCGAGTTCAGCCTGTGGGAGGTCGAGCACACGGCGACTCCGGACGGGCGGCACATGTGCGAGGTCTACGACAGCGAGGCCGCCGCGCGCGGGGCGATGGAGGTGCGGGCCCGGGTCCGCTGACGCGGGGCCGCCGGCGGCGGACGGCCGGCGGTCAAGGTCGCGGTGGCCGTCGCCGTGTCGGCCGCGGTGGCCGTCAGCCGGCCGACAGCGGGAGGTCCAGCGGCAGGTCCCGGGTGATGCGGACGGACTCGGGGCGCAGGTCCGCCGGGCCCGGCATGACGCTCCCCGGCAGCTGTACGGCGGCCGCGCCGTGGGCGAGGGCCGCGGCGAGGGCGGCGGGGCCGTCGCCCCCGGCGGTCAGGAAGCCCGCGAGGGCGGCGTCGCCGGCCCCGACGTCGCTGCGGACCGCCGTGACGGGGGCCGTGCCGTGGTGGGCGCCGTCGGCGGTGACCAGGAGCTGCCCCTGCGCGCCGAGGGAGGCCAGGACGGCGCCGGCGCCGCGCCTGACGAGTTCCTCGGCGGCCTTGACGGCGTCGCCGAGGGTGGACAGTGGGCGGCCCGCGGCCTCGGCGAGCTCGGCGGCGTTCGGCTTGACGACGTCGGGGCGGGCGGGCAGGGCCGCCGCCAGGGCGGGGCCGGAGGTGTCCAGGGCGACGCGGGCCCCGGTCTCCCGGGCGCGGGCGACGAGTTCGGCGTACCAGCGGTGGTCCAGGCCGGGCGGCAGGCTGCCGCAGCAGGCGACCCAGTCGGCCCCGGCGGAGCCGCGGACGGTGTCGAGCAGGAGGCCGGACTCCTGGGCGGAGAGCTCCGGGCCGGCCGCGTTGATCTTCGTGAGGGTGCCGTCCGGTTCCACGACGGCGATGTTGGAGCGGGTCAGGCCGGCGATGGAGACGGCGGTGACGTCCACACCCTCGGCGGTGAGCAGCTCCAGGAGCAGGGTGCCGGCGGAGCCGCCCAGCGGGAGGACCGCCGTGGTGGAGCCGCCCCCCGCCGCGACGGCCCGGGAGACGTTGACCCCCTTGCCGCCCGGGTCCACCCGCTCCCCCGCGGCCCGGAGCACCGCGCCGCGATCCAGCGAGGGGACCTCGTAGGTCCGGTCGAGGGAGGGGTTGGGGGTGACCGTGAGGATCATTGCGAGCCGCCTGTGGATTCGTGTCCGTTCGATACCTGATTCCGCCGCTTCGCCCGACCCTATGCAGGGAACCGGGGGAGAACAAAGAAAAACGGACATGCCCGCTCGGGGAGCGGGCATGTCCGCACGTCCCGGCCGCGGCCAGGGGCGGGCCGTCAGTGGGCGCCCTCCACGGCTCCCTCGCGCTCCGACATCGGGATCTGCCGACGCGGCAGCACGAACATCACCGCGAAGATCACCACGAGGACCGCCACGACCCACCACAGCGCTCCGCGGAAGGCCTCCGCGTACGGCACCCCGAAGATCCGGTCGTCCTCGATGGACCCGAAGAAGACGACGGAGGTCAGCGCGAGGCCGAGCGCGTTGCCCGTCTGGCCGGTGGTGTTGATCAGGCCGGACGCGGAGCCCGCGTGCTCGCGCGGCACCTGGGACAGGATGGTGTCGTTCAGCGGGGCGACGATCAGGCCCATGCCGACGCCCATCACGATCAGGGGGGCGGCCATCTGCCAGGAGCTGATCCCCATGCCGTAGCGGTCGGCTTCCCAGATGTACAGGAGCAGGCCCGCGGCCATGACCAGCGCGCCGGCCTGGAGCACCTTGCGGCCGAACCGCGGGACGAGCTTCTCGACCGAGACGCCGGCCGCGACGGAGACGGCGATGGAGAAGGGGATGCCGGTGCTGCCCGCGTGCAGCGGGGTCCAGCCCAGGCCCATCTGCATGTACAGCGTCCAGACGAGGAAGAAGATGCCGGTCGCGAGGCCGAAGGCCAGCTGGACCGTGATGCCGCCGGCGAAGCTCTTGATCCGGAAGAGGGAGAGCTCGACGAGCGGGGACCCGTCCTTCTTGATCTTGTGCTTCTCGTAGCCGATGAAGACGGCGAAGACGACCGGCGACGCGATCATGCAGGCGAAGCCCCAGAGCGGCCAGTCGTTCTCCCGGCCCTGGGTGAGCGGGTAGATCAGCATGACCAGCGCGAGCGTGGCGAGGACGACGCCCACCAGGTCCAGGCGCAGGGCCTTGGGGGCCTTGGACTCGGAGATGAACGCGCGGCCCATGAGCACCGCGGCGATGCCGACGGGCAGGTTGATCAGGAAGATCGTGCGCCATTCGAGGCCGAAGAGGTCCCACTCGGTGAGGAGCGCGCCGAGCATCGGCCCCGAGACCGCTCCGAGTCCGACGATCGCGCCGAACATGCCGAAGACCTTGCCGCGCTCGTGCGGCGGGAAGGTGACGTGGATGATCGCGAGGACCTGCGGGACCATCAGGGCCGCCATGGCGCCCTGGAGGAGGCGGGAGGCGACGAGCATGGCCGGGTCGGGCGCGATGCCGCAGAGCAGCGAGGCGACGGTGAAGCCGGCGACGCCGGCGAGGAAGAGGCGCTTGCGGCCGTAGATGTCACCGAGACGGCCGCCGGTGATCAGGCCGGCGGCGAAGGCGAGCGCGTAGCCGGCGGTGATCCACTGGATGGCACTCGTCGACGCGCCGAAGTCCTGGCGCATGCTGGGTATCGCGATGTTGACGATCGTGACGTCGACCAGGTCCATGAAGGACGCGGTCATCACGATGGCGAGCGCCAGCCAGCGGCGGCGGTCGCCCGGGGCGGCGGCGTCGTCGCCGGGGGCGGCTGGTGCGGGTGCTGCTACGGCGGGTGCGTTCCGCTCTTCTGGGACGGGCCCGTTCTCTCTTTCGGGCGATGCCATGGACGTCTCGGTGCTCATGGAGGCAAACCTAGACGGCATGTAGGCCAGGACGTGTCCTACTTACCTGGCTATCTTGAAGTATGAACGACACCCCCGCCCGGCTGCTCACCCTGCTGTCCCTGCTCCAGACCCCGCGCGAGTGGCCGGGCAGCGAGCTGGCGCAGCGGCTCGGGGTGAGCCCGCGGACCATCCGGCGGGACATCGAGCGGCTGCGGGACCTGGGATACCCGGTGGAGGCCACGCTGGGCGCGGTCGGCGGCTACCGGCTGGTGGCGGGGGCGGCGATGCCGCCGCTGCTGCTCGACGACGAGGAGGCCGTGGCCATCGCCGTCGGGCTGCGGGCGGGGGCCGGGCACGCCGTCGAGGGGGTGGAGGAGGCGTCCGTACGCGCCCTCGCGAAGCTCGAGCAGGTCCTGCCGGCGCGGCTGCGGCACCGGGTGGGCGCCCTGCAGTCGGCGACGGTCGCGGTGACCCGGGGCGACGGGCCGAGCGTGGACCCGCGGACGCTGACGGCGATGGCGGGGGCGGTGGCGGGGCCGGAGCGGCTGAGGTTCGCGTACCGGGCGCGGGACGGGGTGGACTCGCGCCGGCTGGTGGAGCCGTACCGGCTGGTGAGCACCGGGAGCCGCTGGTACCTCGTCGCCTACGACCTGGAGCGGGAGGACTGGCGCACCTTCCGGGTGGACCGGGTGAGCGAGCCCTTCGCGACGGGGGCCCGGTTCACGCCGCGGCCGCTGCCGATGGAGGCGGCCGAGTTCGTCCGGCGCGCGCTGCGGGGTGAGCGGACGTACCCGGTCGACGTGTCCTTCGCCGCGCCGCCCGAGGAACTGCCGGCGTGGCTGCGCGAGGCGGCCGCCCCGGAGGCGGGCGGGGCGCGGGTGCGCTTCGAGAGCGGGGACGCGCCGGAGTGGCTGGCGGCCCGGATGGCGCTGACGGGGCTGGACTTCACGGTGCGCGGGCCGGACGCCCTGGCGGAGGCGGCCGGGGCGCTGGGTGCGCGGCTGACCCGGGCGGGGGCCTGAGGGGGGCGGTCCGGGCGGGGGCCTGAGGGCGGCCGGGCAGGGACCTGAGGGCGGTCCGGGGCAGGGGGGGGAGCCCCGGCGCCTGGGGGGGGGTGGCACCGGGGCTCGTCCGGGAGGGAGCGGGGGCGCGCGGGCGGCGGGCCGGTCAGGCCACGGCGTCGAAGCCGGTGTCGCGGGCCATGCGCTTGAGCTCCAGCAGGGCGTGCTTCTCGATCTGGCGGATCCGCTCGCGGGTCAGGCCGTGCTGCTTGCCGACCTCGGTCAGGGTCCGCTCGCGGCCGTCCTCGATGCCGTAGCGCATCTTGATGATGGAGGCCGTGCGCTGGTCGAGCTTGCCGAGGAGGTCCTCCAGCTCCTCGCTGCGCAGCAGGGACAGCACGGACTGTTCGGGCGAGATCGCGGAGGTGTCCTCCAGCAGGTCGCCGAACTGGGTGTCGCCCTCGTCGTCGACCGACATGTTGAGGCTGACCGGGTCGCGCGCCCAGTCCAGGACGTCGCCCACGCGCTTCTCGGTGGTGTCGAGTTCGGCGGCGATCTCGGCGTGCTCCGGGTCGCGGCCGTTCTCGCGGTTGAACTCGCGCTGGATGCGGCGGATCCGGCCGAGCTCCTCCACGAGGTGGACGGGGAGGCGGATGGTGCGGGACTGGTCCGCGATGGAGCGGGTGATGGCCTGGCGGATCCACCACGTGGCGTACGTGGAGAACTTGAAGCCCTTGGCGTAGTCGAACTTCTCGACGGCCCGGACCAGGCCGGCGTTGCCCTCCTGGATGAGGTCGAGCAGGGGCAGGCCGCTGCGGGGGTAGCGGCGGGCGACGGCCACGACCAGGCGGAGGTTGGACCGGATGAAGACTTCCTTGGCGCGCTCGCCTTCGGCGGCCAGGGCTTCCAGCTCCTCGCGGGCGGGCATCTCCCCGTCACGCTCTATCTCGCCGTCGAGGATCTGCCGGGCGTACACGCCCGCCTCGATGATCTGCGAGAGCTCCACTTCCCTGGCGGCGTCGAGCAGCGGGGTGCGCGCGATCTCGTCGAGGTACATGCCGACCAGGTCGCGGTCGACGATTTCCCCGCCCGCAGCGCGGGCGCTGCTCGTGGACTGACGACGGGCGACGGCGCGGGTTGCCATGCGTGCTCCCTTGCGATGCGATGAATCGGTCGCGGTGCGTCCTCGGACACTCTTCCGAGTGCCCGCTTCCGAAAGGAAACAACGACTGGAATCGGGACAGAATTCCCACGCTGGTCTCCCTTTTGCGAGATCTTGCAGTATCCTGCCCCGCCACCCCTCGGACCGGGGGACGGCGATCTCCTGCGAGAACCCGGGAACGCGCAGGTCAGGCCGGTCCTGAGGGCCGGCGCCGAGGTACCCGCGGAGCCGTGCGGCGACGGCGTCCGTGAGACGGCCGTCACATCCGCCACTCCCGGTTCGAGCCGGGGCGGTGCCACCCGCGGGGGCGTTCCCACCCTGAAGACGGGCCGCGCCCGCTCCTGGTTGCCTGGACCGGCGATCGAATCGCTGAAAACAAGACAAGGTGCGGCAAGGCGCCCTATATCACCCCAAGGCGGCGAACGCGTGTCGTACGTGCGCCCGTCCGGGTGATTCGGCCCTCGTCCGGGTGAAGCGCGGGCATATTCCTACGGCATGCCCCGCTCCGGCCGTAGCGTGCCGGGGGTGATCGCACACATCCCGCGGCCGTCCCGCACCGCGGCGCCGACGAGCGCCCGTCCCGAGGCAGACCCCGATCTCGACAAGGCCCTCTGGCGGGCCTGGCAGGCCATCGACCCGCCCGAGACGTTCCGCGTCGAGATCGTGGAGGGGCTGATCGAGATGTGGCGGGTGGGGCGGCCGTTCACGCACGCCCTCACCGCGAACCGGCTGCGGTCCCGGCTGGCCTCCCACCTGGACGGGGGCCCGTACGCCCCCTACATGGCGATGTACGTGGTCGGCGGCTACCAGGCCTGGGCGCCGGACGTGCTCCTCGCCCCGGACGACCTCACCGGGCACGCCGCCCGGGGGGAGCTGGGCATCAAGGCGTCGAGCGTGCCCCTGGTGGCCGAGGTCGTCGCCCCGGGCCCGCAGGACGTCGCGCGGGACCGGGTCCGCAAGCGCCGCGCGTACGCCCGGGCCGGGATCCCGGTCTACGTGATCGTCGACGACTACGACGGCCACGGCACGGTCAGCTTGCTGACCGGCCCCGTCCCCGACGAGGCGCGGTACGCGGGCGAGGTGCGGGCCCCGTACGGGACCTCGGTGGTCGTGCCCGAGGGGCCGGCCCGGGGCTTCGTGATCGGCGAGCAGGTCACCGGGCCCGCCCGCGTCCCCTAGGCGGCCCGGCCGGGTGCGGCACCGAACTGGACGGAGCGCTTCGACAGGCCCATCCAGAAGCCGTCCACCGGGGTGTGCTGGGCGGCGAGGTCGGATCCGGCGGCCCCGAGGGTGACGAAGAGCGGGGCGAAGTGCTCCGTGCGGGGGTGGGCCAGGCGGCCCGCCGGGGACTTGGCCTCGAAGTCGAGCAGGGCGTCGACGTCCTGCGCGGCCAGCGCCTCGCGGCCCCAGTGGTCGAACTCCGCCGACCAGCCGGGCACTCCCGGCCCGGTGTGCCGCAGCGCGGCCAGGTTGTGGGTGAAGAAGCCGCTCCCGACGATCAGGACGCCCTCGTCGCGCAGCGGGGCCAGCTTGCGGCCGATGTCCATCAGCCGGGCCGGGTCCAGCGTGGGCAGGGAGATCTGGAGGACGGGTATGTCGGCCTCCGGGTACATCTCGACGAGCGGGACGTACGCGCCGTGGTCCAGGCCGCGGTCCGGGATGTCCTGGACCGGGGTGCCGGGCGCCTTGAGCAGGGCGCGCACCGAGGCGGCGAGCTCCGGGGCGCCCGGGGCCCCGTACCGCACCCGGTAGTAGTGCTCGGGGAAGCCCCAGAAGTCGTAGACGAGCGGGACGGCCTCGACGGCGCCGAGCGCCAGCGGGGCCTCCTCCCAGTGCGCGGAGACCATCAGGATCGCGCGCGGCCGGGGCAGGGCCGCCGACCAGGCGGCGAGCTCGGCCGGCCAGAGCGGGTCGTCGGCGAGCGGCGGGGCCCCGTGGCTGAGGTACAGCGCCGGCATGCGGGAGGTCTCGGTGGTCACGGGGGCGCTCCTCGGGCTGGGTCGTGGGTGCGTGCGGTGCGGGGTCCCTCGAAAAGACTAACCCCGTCTCGTTCAAATTTGAACGAGACGGGGTGGTCAGTCATTCCCGCACGCGGTACCGCCCCGTCAGTGGGCGATCACCGGAACCTTGAACTCGGCGTCCTCGCCGGCGCCCGAGCCGGAGGCGACCGGGCCGCCGTGGCCCGGACGGCCGGTGTTGATCAGCGTGAACGCGATGGCCGAGCTGGCGACGAGGATGCCGACGGCCCACCAGATCGCGGACGAGTAGCCCTCGACCATGGCCTGCGCCTGCACCAGCTTCCCGGCCGGGCCGCCCGCCGCGGCCTCGGCCGCGTGGTCGGTCAGGTAGGCGGTGGTCGCGGACGCGGCGATGGTGTTCAGCAGGGCGGTGCCGATCGCGCCGCCCACCTGCTGCGAGGTGTTGACCATGGCCGAGGCCACGCCGGCGTCGGCCGGGTCGACCCCGTACGTCGACAGGGACATGGCCGGCATGAAGGCCGTGCCCATGCCGAGGCCCAGCAGCAGCTGCGCGGGCAGGATCAGCGCCGGGTAGGAGGAGCCGACCTCCAGCTGCGTCAGCATCAGCATGCCGGCGCCGGCGAGCAGGAAGCCGGGGCCCATCAGCAGGCGCGGGGCGACCCGGGTCATCAGGCGGGCGCCGATCTGGGTGGAGCCCGTGATCATGCCCGCGATCATCGGCAGGAAGGCGAAACCGGTCTTGACCGGCGAGAAGCCCTTCACGACCTGGAGGTAGTAGGTGAGGAAGAGGAACAGGCCGAACATGGAGATGACGGCCAGGCCCAGCGAGAGGTAGACACCGCCGCGGTTGCGCTCCAGCAGGACGCGCAGCGGCAGCAGCGGGGACTTCACCCGGGACTCGACGAACACGAAGGCGGCGAGGAGCAGCGCCGAGGCGACGAACATGGCCACGGTGACCGTGTCCGACCAGCCGGCGGACTCGGCGCGGGTGAAGCCGTAGACGAGGGCGACCAGGCCCAGGGTCGAGAGGATCACGCCGGGGACGTCGAGGCGGGCGCTGTTGCGCGAGCCGGCCGGCTCGCGGATGACCAGCCAGGCGCCGACGGCCGCGACGACCGCGAAGGGGATGTTGACGAAGAAGGTCCAGCGCCAGTTGAGGTACTCGGTGAGGAACCCGCCGAGGATCAGGCCGACGGCGCCGCCGCCGCCCGCGATAGCGCCGTAGATGCCGAAGGCCTTGGCGCGCTCCTTGGCGTCGGTGAAGGTGACCGCGAGCAGGGAGAGCGCGGCCGGGGCGAGGAGCGCGCCGAAGGCACCCTGGAGGGCGCGGGCGCCCAGCATCATGGCCTCGCCGGTCGCGGCGCCGCCGAGGGCGGAAGCCAGGGCGAAGCCGACCAGGCCGACGACGAAGGCGTTCTTGCGGCCCCACTTGTCGGCGATGCGGCCGCCGAAGAGGAGCAGGCCACCGAAGGCCAGCGCGTACGCGGTGATGACCCACTGGCGGTTGCCGTCGGAGATGCCGAGGTCGGTCTGGGCGGAGGGGAGGGCGATGTTCACGATGGTCGCGTCGAGGACGACCATCAGCTGCGCCAGGGCGATGAAGACCAGGGCCTTCCAGCGGCTGGGGTCGACGGCAGCCGGCGCGGTGCTCGCGGCTGTTTTCGGCATGGGGGTACCCACTTCACTGTGCGGATGACTGAAAAATTACTGAATGTCGGAAAACGAAGTCTGGGGCTGACGAATGGGGCTGACGAAGTCCCGGGCTGACGAAGTCCTGGGCTCTGGGAGGTCTCAGTTCCGGGGCATGCGCCTCAGGTCGTCCAACGTGGCTGCCGTGCCGGGCAGTTCGGACCGGGCCGGGGCCCGCAGGCCGTCCAGGAAGAGCTGGAGGTGGCGGTGGACGAACCGCTCCACGCCCAGGCAGTCGGTCCCCGGCAGGGGGCGGCTGAGCTGGGACAGCGCGACCATCAGGTCGCCGACGCCGATGTCGGCGCGGAGCAGGCCGCCGCCCTGGCCGGCGTCCACCAGCCGCTCCACGGCCGCCTCCAACGCGGCGCGGGCGGCGAGGAGTTCGGGGTGTTCGTGATCGAAGCCCGCCGCGAGCATCGGACACAGGGCGCCGATCCGCTCGTCGGCGGCGCCGTGCGTGAAGCGGCAGAGCGCCGCGAAGGCGTCCGGTTCCTCGGCGAGCGCGTCCTCGGCCAGGGCGGTGACCCGGTCCATCACGTAGAGCACCACGTGGTGGACGAGGGCCGCCCGGTCGGGGAAGTGCCGGTACAGGGTGGCGTTGCCGATGCCGGCCCTGCGGGCGATCTCGTCGAGGGGGGCTTCCGCCCCGAACTCGACGAACGCCTCGCGCGCGGCCACCAGGATCCGCTCCCGGTTGCGGACGGCGTCGGCGCGGGGCTTCGGGACCCGTCCGGGCGCCGCGGGGGCGGGACTCTTCATTCCGGTGCCTCCTGGGGCGCGGGATCCGGCGGATCCGTGTCTGCGGCCCCGCCAACCGGGGAGCCGGTCCCCGCTTCGTGGGACTCTCGTTCAAACGGGGATCCAGTCCCCGGTTATTTCACTCGTGAGTGTGAGCTGCGCCACACTCCCAGGAGGGGCTTTTGCCCCGGTCGGATCACATTCGGCGGCTTTCGACGCGCGGGCGTGTCGCAATCGTCGGAGGGTGAGCCCACAGAGAGCAGTCCGGACCCGGCCGGCTGCCGCGGACCGAAGGCGATCTCCATGCCGCAGACCCGCCGCCGGATACGCAGACCCTGTCGCACCAGCGCGTTCATCGGCCTCACCGCGCTGGCCCTGGGCGTCACCGCCACCGCCAGCGGCGGGATATCCGGCCGCGGCCAGTCGGCCGCCGGCCCCGTCGCCACCAGCGCCGAATCCGTGCTGGCACCCTGCCGGATCACCGGGACCATGGGCGTCCAGATGTCGGAGGGCCTGCCCACCCCGCCGGGGTACTCCCGCTCCACCGGCGAGGTCCGCGCGCTGAACCTGATGATCGACTTCCCGGACGCCAAGGGCGAGGGCACGGCCATGGACCGGCTGGCGGAGTTCTTCCCCCAGACCTCCGACTGGTTCCGCACCAGCTCCTACGGCCGCCTCAACTACCGCGCCGAGTCACCGGTGCGGGACTGGCTGCGGATGCCGATGCCGTTCGCGGCGTACGGGATCGAACGCGGGTCCCCGTACGAGCCCGGCTACCGGCAGCTCGTCGAGCACATCGCGAAGGCCGCCGACGCCGAGGTGGACTTCAGCCGGTACGACCTGGTCAACATCCTGGTCACCCCGAACGCCGGCCCGTCCGCCCTGGACACCGTCCTGTCGGTCACCTTCTCCGGCAACGGCGAGGCGCCCATGGCCGACGGGGTCCCGCTCGCCAACACGTCCTTCGTCTACAGCCGCCAGGACGACGGCTCCGGCTCCTACCGGGAGACCGGCTACCGGGTCCTCCCCCACGAGAACGGGCACGTCTTCGGACTGCCCGACCTGTACACGGCCGAGGGCGGCGGCACCGTCGGCCACTGGGACATCATGAGCGAGGACTGGGGCGCCAACAACGACCTCCTCGGCTGGCACAAGTGGAAGCTGGGCTGGCTCGACAGCAGCCAGATCAGCTGCGCCTCCGCCTCCGGCACCAGTGACCACGTCCTGTCCCCGCTGGCCGTCGAGGGCGGCATGAAGCTGGCCTTCGTCCCGCTCTCCGAGAGCGCCGGCTACGCGGTGGAGGTGCGCACCCGCGCCGGCAACGACGAGGCCGTCTGCAAGCCCGGCGTGCTGATCTACAAGGTCGACTCGGACGTGGACACCGGGCGCGGGCCGGTGACCGTCTCCGACAGCGCGAGCGGCAGCGGCGGCTGCACGCGGCGGCCCAACGTGCACGCCGAACTGTCGGACGCGCCGTTCCGGCCGGGCGAGACCTTCACCGACGAGAAGTCGGGCATCACCATCGCCGTGGTGGGCGAGCTCCGCAACGGCCGCTACCAGATCCGCGTGACCCGGCCCTGACGCCCGTGCCCGTGCACTGACGCCCGGCCCCGTGCACTGACGCCCGGCCCCGTGCCCTGACGCCCGGCCCCCTGCCCGCTCCGTCCGCCCGTCCACCCCGTCCGCCCCGTCCGCCCCGTCCGCCCGTCCGCCCGTCCGCCCGTCCGCCCTGCCGGCCAGTCCGGCCCGAGGAGGCCCTCCGTGACCGTGACCCCCACCACCCCCGAGGAACGCCTGGCGGCGGCCGGGCTGGAACTCCCGCCCGCCCCCGCGCCCGTCGCCGTGTACGTACCGGCGGTGGTCAGCGGGCACTACGTCCACACCTCCGGCCAGCTGCCCATGACCGGCGGCGCCCTGCCCGTCACCGGCAAGGTCGGCGCCGGGGTCACCCCTGAACAGGGCAAGGAGCTCGCGCGGCAGTGCGCGCTGAACGCCCTCGCCGCCGTCGCCTCCGTCGCCGGGGACCTGTCGGCCGTCAAGCGGGTGGTGAAGGTCGTCGGCTTCGTCGCGAGCGCCCCCGACTTCACCGGCCAGCCGGGCGTGGTCAACGGCGCGAGCGAGCTGCTCGGCACGGCCTTCGGCGACGCGGGCATCCACGCCCGGAGCGCGGTCGGGGTGGCGGTGCTGCCGCTGGACGCCCCGGTCGAGGTCGAGATCACCGTGGAGCTGCACACGCCGATGGGGGTGTGAGGCCGGCCCGCGCGGAGGCAGAACCTCCGGCGCGCCGGGCGCGTCACCCGGGGCATGACCCCGTACGTGACACCCCGCCGCCGGGGAGCCGCGGCCCGGCTCCGCCCTCCCCGCGGGGGCGCGGTCGCGGCCCTCGCCGTCCTGACCGCCCTGGTCCTGGTGGCACACCCCTGGCTGCCCGGCGGGCCGGCGCACGGCAACCCCCGCAGCCTCGTACAGACCTTCCTGCCCTGGACCGCCCTCGCGGTGCCCGTCCTGCTCGCCGCCGCCCTGCTGCGCCGCTCCCGGGGCGCCCTGGCCGCCGTACTGCTGCCCGCCCTGGCCTGGGCGTGGGCGTACGGGCCCGCCCTGGGCGACGGCTCGCGGGGCGGGCCGGCCGACTTCAGCGTCGTCACGCACAACGTCGACGACGCCAACCCCGACCCGGCGGGCACCGCCCGCGCCGTCGCCGCCTCGGGGGCGCAGCTGATCGCCCTCCAGGAGCTGACGCCGCCCGCGCTGGACGCGTACGAGCGGGAGCTGGCCGCGAGCCACCCGTACCACGTGGTGCGGGGCACGGTCGGGCTGTGGAGCACCTTCCCGCTGCGGGACGCGGACGCCACCCCGATCGTGCCGTGGCGGCTCCTGCTGCGCGCCACCGCCGACACCCCGAAGGGGCCGCTCACCGTGTACGTGGCCCACCTGCCCTCCGTCCGGCTGGGCACCGGCGGCTTCGCCACGGAGAACCGCGACGAGGCCGCCCGCAACCTCGCCGCCCGGCTGCGGGAAGGGCCGGGCGGGCGGACCCTGCTGGTCGGGGACTTCAACGGCACCACGGACGACGGCGCGCTCGCCCCGGTGACGCGGGGCTTCACCGCCGCGCAGGAGGAGGCGGGCGCCGGCTTCGGCCTCAGCTGGCCGGCCCGGTTCCCGGTCGCCCGGATCGACCAGATCCTGCTGCGGGGCGGGCTGACCCCGGTCTCGGTGTGGACCCTGCCCGCTACCGCGAGCGACCACCTGCCGGTGGCGGCGTCGCTGCGGTACTGACCGGCAGGGCGCGCAGCGCGTGGAACCTGAAGGTGGTGGTCCACGCCAACTCGGTCGCCGGCACGGCGAGTCGGAGCTCCGGCAGACCGTGCAGCAGGGCGCCGAGGCCGAGGGTGAGCTGCGTGCGGGCGAGGGCCGCGCCGAGGCAGTAGTGGAGCCCGTTCCCGAGCGCGAGGTGGGCCTTGTCGGCGCGGGTGACGTCGAAGCGGTCCGGGTCCGGGTACCGGGCGGGGTCGCGGTGGGCGGCGCCGAGCGAGAGGAGCACGGTGTCGCCGGCGGGGACGCGTACGCCGCCGATCTCGACGGGCTCGGTCGGGAAGCGGCGGATGGCGGTGTGGTTGGCGAGGGAGTGGCGCAACAGCTCCTCGACGGCCTCGGGCATGAGCTCGGGCTTCCGCCGCAGCAGGTCCGCCTGCTCGGGATGGGTGAGCAGGGTGAACAACCCGTTGCCCAGCAGGTGCTGGACGTTCTCACTGCCCGCCATGAGGATCAGGAAGGCGAGCGAGACGAGTTCGTCCTCGCTCAGCCGGTCGTCGACGTCGCGGGCGGCGATCAGGCCGGACAGGACGTCCGCACCCGGCGCGGCGCGCCGCTCGGCGACCAGTGCGGTGAAGAACCGGTGGATCTCCCCGACGGCGCGGGCGAGTTCCTCGCGGCCGGCCGGGTCGAGCATCGTCAGGACCCACCCGGAGAACCGCTCACGGTCCGCCTCCGGGACGGCGAAGAGGTCGCCGATGACCTTCAGCGGGAGCGGCCTGGCGAACTCGGCGACCACGTCGGCCGTCCCGTCCTCCGCGACCCGGGCGGCGAGCCGGCCGGCGAACAGGTCCACCGCGGCCCGGATCGACGTGCGCATCCCCTCGACGTGCCGGGGCGTGAACCCCTGCGCGACCAGCCGGCGCAGCCGCAGGTGGTCGTCGCCGTCCATGTTGAGCAGGTTGGCGTCGAGCGCCGGCGGCAGCGCGAACCCCTTGAACCCGTCCCCGGCGTGCCGCTTGTCCACCGACAGCCGCGGATCGGCGAGCCCCCGGCGCACGTCGGCCTCGTGCGTGACCAGCCACACCGCCGACCCGTCGGGCAGCGCGACCCGGTGCACGGACCCCTGCGCGCGCAACCGCGCGTATACGGCGTACGGATCGTCCCGGAACCCCTCCCCGAACGGCTGCGGCAGAACCCCCACGTCAACGCCCCCGGCCATGACACCCCCACCCCTCGCCGACGGCCCCGCGCACGCCGGATCATGGACCCAGGTTAAGAGGCGCCACCCGCACCCCACGATCCGCTAGGCTGTTGAGCGGTCAGCCGAGGACCGGGCCGCAACACCGGGCCGGGTCCGGGCAGTCCCGCCTTCGTAGCTCAGGGGATAGAGCACCGCTCTCCTAAAGCGGGTGTCGCAGGTTCGAATCCTGCCGGGGGCACGTGTGCGGAGACCCCCAGTCCGGTGTGGCTGGGGGTCTTCGGCGTTCGGGGCGGCGGGGGGTCAGCTGAGGCCTCTGCTGCGTTCGCCGATGCGGTCGCCCTGGGGGGTGCCGGCGCGCTTGAGGGCCGCCTTGGTGTGGGCGCCGCCCTTCACCTTGCTGCGGACCGGGCCCTCGAAGCCGTGGGCCTGGGTCCGGGGCTGCTGGAGGCGGTCCGTCGCCTTCGCGATGGCCGTCTGGACGTCCTGCTTCTTCTCTTTGCTCATCCCGTCGTCAACTCCCTCGGGAAGCACCCAATCGGTTCACATCGGATTAATGGGATCGTATGCATAGATTAGGCCCGATGCACCTGGATCAGGGGGCGGGGAAGGGGACCGGCTGTTCCGGGCACGGCGTGCCGCGCGGGAGCTGGTACTTCGCCGAGACCCGGTACTCCCCCGGCGCCGGGGCCAGCAGCTCCGTCCAGACGTCCCCGGCGGCGTCCGGGGCCGCCTTGGACAGGCAGCCGGACGTGTTCGCGTCCCGGGGCGGCGCTACGGGCTTCCCCGCGCCGTCCACCAGGCCCAGCCACGGGGAGTGCGGGATCCGCACCAGTACGCGGCCGGGCGCCGAGACCTCCAGCACCAGCTGGTCCGCGCCCGCCCGGACCACCCGCGCGGGCCCCGAGACCAGGCTCGCGGGGGCGTCCACGCGCAGCAGCCGCCAGTTCTCGTCGCCCCACACCTGGCTCAGGTACGGCAGGCCCCCGCGCACGAGCGCCGCCTCCGCCTCCCCGCCCGAGTCGGGCTTGTCGGCGGGCAGCACCACGTAGTGCACGGCCCAGCGGTCCAGCCAGTCCCGGTAGCTCTCGGCGGTGAGGGTGTCGTCGTAGAAGAGCGGGTTGCGCTCGAGGTCGGCCTGCCGGTTCCAGCCGCGCGCGAGGTTCACGTACGCGGGGAAGGCCGAGGACTCGCGGTGGCTGCTGGCGGGGACCACCTCGACCCGGCCCCGGTCGGCGCCCGCCTTGCCGAGCTGGTCGACCAGCGGGGCCAGCTCGCGGTTCCAGGCGGCCACCGGGGTGGTGCGGACGACGTCGGTGACGCTGTTGGTGGTGATCCAGGCGGTGAGCCCGGCGAAGGCCAGCAGCAGGGCGTACCGGCGCCGGGTGCGCGGGGCCGCGTACGGGAGGGCGGCGAGCAGCACCGCCCCGCCGAACAGCATGACCAGCCGGGTGACGTTGGAGCCGACCTGGGAGTCGATCGCCCAGGTCAGGAACACCCCGAGGGCGTACACGGCGGCGGCCGTCCGGACCGTCCGCCATGTTTTCGGGACGAGGAGGGCGACGGCCAGGCCGAGGAGGAACGGCAGGCCGGCCGAACCGATCCTCATCGGCTGCGTCCCCGAGAAGGGGAACAGCCACGCCGACAGCCCCACGACCGCCACCGGGGCCAGCCCGAGGGCGTACGCGCCCGGCCGCCGCCGGCTCAGGAACAGCGCGGCCGCGACCACCCCGAGGAAGAGCCCCGCCACCGGGCTCGCGGCGGTCGCCAGCCCGGCCAGCGGCGCCGCGACGGCGGCCTTGGCCCAGCGCCGCCGGGCCCACCTGCGGGGCCAGCAGAAGACGGCGGCGACGGCCCCGAGCGCGAAGAGGGTGCCGAGCCCGAAGGTGACCCGGCCCGAGAGGGCGTTGCACAGCAGCCCGTAGACCCCGGCCAGGGCCGGCCACAGGGGGCGCCGGACGGCTCCGCGGCAGCGGGTGAGGATCAGCGCGAGGAGCCCGGCCGAGGCGGTGCCGGCGATCATCATGGTGGTCCGGACGCCGAGCACGTGCATCACGTACGGCGACACCACGCTGTACGAGACCGGGTGCATGCCCCCGTACCAGGCGAGGTTGTACGCCGTGTCGGGGTGCCGGCCGACGAACTCCGCCCACGCGTCCTGCGCGGCGAGGTCCCCGCCGCTGTTGGCGAAGCAGAAGAACCAGACGACGTGCAGGGCCGCCGCCGCGGCGGTCGCCACGAGCACCGGGTGGCGGTGCGCCCAGCCGGGCGTGCGGCGGGGCGGGCGCGCGGGCGCGCCGGGGCCGCGCGGCGGCTCCGGCCGGCCGGCCGGCGCCCCCGTCTGCTGCTGCTCGGCTGTGGTCACGGACGACACCCTCTCGTACGACTGCCAGGACGTGGCACGGCGCCCCGGGGTTGCCCGGGGCGCCGCGCCGCGCCCGCCGGTCGTCAGCCGATCCGGGTCAGCTTGCTGCCGAAGCCCGGGGTCTCCAGCGCGCGCTGGAGCGCCACCGGCACCTTGACCTGGCTGGCGCCGTCGCCGACGGTCAGCACGCCGACCTGGGTCCCGGCCTTCGCCGACTCGGGGATCGCGGTGCCGCCGTCGCCGAGCTTGATGTCCACGGTCAGCGAGGACCAGCCGACGGCCTGGACGTCGGCGGTGGCGACGACCGGGGTGTGACCGCCGAGGCCGTCGTCCACGTAGCCCACGACCTGCCCCTTCTTCACGACGGGCGCGCCCTGGACCTCCTTCTGCGTGGCGATCAGCAGGGAGCGGCTCTGCGCGATGACGGTGTCGATGATCGGCGGCTTGTGCTGCCCGAGGACGGCGCCGACGAGCAGCTGGTTGGTGTCGCCGACCTTCTTCTGCGCGGCGAAGAGGAGGTTTCCGCCGGCCTTGGTCGTCGTACCGGTCTTGATGCCGAGGGAGTCGTTGAACGGGACCAGACGGTTCCAGTTCTGCCAGACCTTGCCGGTCTGGTCGGTCCAGGCGGGCATGCGGGTGATGTCCACCAGCGCCGGGATCTCGACGATCTTCAGGCCCAGCTTCACCTGGTCCTCGGCGGTGGAGACCGTGGTGGCGTCCAGGCCCGAGGGGTCGGTGTAGGTGGTGTTGGTCATGCCGAGTTCCTTGGCGGTGTCGTTCATCTTCTTGACGAACGCCTCCTGGGAACCGGAGTCCCAGCGCGCGAGGAGCCGGGCGATGTTGTTGGCCGACGGGATCATCAGGGCGGCGATCGCGTCGTACTCGGAGATCTTCTCGCCCTCCTTGACCGTGTTGAGGGTGGACTCGTTGTCCGACTTGTCCTTCTGGCCCTCGGTCTCGGCGGTCTTGTCGACGTCGATCATCGCGCCCTTCTCACCCTTCTTGAAGGGGTGGTCGCGCATGATGATGTACGCCGTCATCGACTTCGTGACGCTCGCGATCGGCACCGGCTTCTGCTCGCCGGAGCTGCCGATGGTGCCGAGGCCGGCGGCGGCCATGGAGGCCTGGCCCTCGGTCGGCCAGGGCAGGTTCGGCGCCCCGCCGGAGAAGGTGTACGTGGCCTTCGCGGTCAGCTTGAGCTTCGGCGCGGGCAGCGGGCGCACCAGCTGCACGACGGCGATCACGATGACGAGGAGCAGCACGAGCGGGGCGTAGATCTTGACCCGCCGGACCACGTTCCGCATCGGGGTGGGCGGCGGGGGCGGGTTGTTGGTGAGGTCCGCCAGCATGTCGAGCGGCGGCCGGGGCGGCAGCGGCTGCTGGGTGGTCCGCTCGCTGGGGTCCAGGCTGGGCCGGGCCGGCGGGGGCGGCGGCGGGGTGGGCCGCACCGGGGGCTTGGCGGCCGGGGCGGCCTCGCCCTCGCCGCGCAACGGTACGAAGGTGCTGACGCGGCGGTCGCTGTCGCCCTTGCCCGCGGCGCCGGTGCCTGCGGCGCCGGGCGTGGGGGAGGGCTTCCCGGGCGCGGCGGTGCCGGGGCCTGCGGCGCCGGGGCGGTCCGTGCCGGGCTTGGCCGTGCCGGTGCCTGCGGGGCCGGGGCGGTCGGTGCCGGGCTTGGCCCTCTCGGGCTTCGGGGCGGCGGACTTCCCGGTGTCCGGCTTGACCACGCCGAACGCGGTGGTGCTGGTGTCGGCGGCGGGCTTGCCGGCCGGCTTCCCCTTCTCCGCGTCGGGCGAAGCGGAACCGGGCTTCACGGCGCGGAAGACGGCGGTGCGCTCACTGTCGGAGTCCGCCGGGGGCGCGGCGGGCTTCCCGGCGGCCGCCGAGCCGGAACCCGGCTTCACCGCACGGAAGACCGCGGTGCGCTCGCTGTCGGAGTCCGCCGCGGGTGCGGCCTGCTTCTCCGCCTTCTCCGCCTTCTCCGCGTCCGCGGACGGCTTTTCGGGCGCGGAACCGGAACCCGGCTTCACGGTACGGAAAACCGCGGTGCGCTCGCTGTCGGCGGCGGCCGTACGCGGGTCCCGGCCCGGCTTCGCGGCGGACTTCTCCGCGTCCGCGGACGGCTTCTCGGCTTCGGCCGAAGCGGAACCCGGCTTCACGGTACGGAAGACGGCCGTGCGCTCGCTGTCGGCGGCGGCCGTACGCGGGTCCCGGCCCGGCTTCTCCGCCTCGGGAGCGGGGTCCGACGTCACGACACCGAACGCGGTGGTGCGTACGTCCCCCGACGGCTTCGCGGCAGCGTCAGGCTTCTCCGCCTCACGAGCGGGGTCCGGCTTCACCACGCCGAACGCGGTCGTGCGGACGTCCCCGGACGGCTTCGCCGAACCCGAACCCGGCTTCTCCGGCTCCGGAGCGGGGTCCGGCTTCACCACGCCGAACGCGGTCGTGCGGACGTCCCCCGACGGGTTCGCGGCAGCGTCAGGCTTCTCCGAGGGCGCCGAAGCGGAGGCCGGCTTCTCCGCCTCAGGGGCGGAATCCGGCTTCACCGCGCCGAACGCGGTCGTGCGTACGTCGCCGGACGGCTTCGCGGAAGCGGAACCCGGCTTCTCCGGCTCCGGAGCGGGGTCCGGCTTCACCACGCCGAACGCGGTGGTCCGTACGTCCCCCGACGGCTTCGCCGAAGCGGAGGCCGGCTTCTCCGGCTCCGGGGCGGGGTCCGGCTTCGCCGTGCCGGACGCGGTGGGGCGGGCGTCGCCGGACGGCTTCGCGGGAGCGGAGGGCTCCTCGGAGTCCGCCGAAGGGGAGGCCGGCTTCTCGTCGTCCCGCGGAGCGGACTGGCGGACCACGCCCGCCGCCGGGGTCTTCGGGTCCACCCGACCGGGGGACGGGCGTGACGGGGCGGACCCGGAACCGGACTCCGCGTCCTCCGTCCGCTCACCCGGCTCGTCCGCCGCGACCCACGCCGCCACGGCCTCCTTCAGCGGGTCTCGCGGCTGGAAGACCGACAGCCTCGGGTCCTGCTCCCCGGACGCTCCTTCATCTACCGACTTGTCGGGGGACTCGCCCGCCACCGTTCCTCCTCGATCGCTGTCCGGTCACTGTCCGAACCGTCTAACAGTGTCCCGTCTAGGGGGCATCGCCCAACCGCTAGACGAGAACGACATAGCTACTGGTTCCCGCCCAAAGCGAACAGGCACTCTCGACAGATGAATGTGAGAGGCGTCACCCTGTCACTCATCCACGCGGGGAGGCATGGATGGGCAGGAGCCGCAGAACAATTCCGGAGGAGCTTCTGCTGCTCGCTTTGGACCCGGCCACGGGTACCACGGCGCAGCCGCAGTCGCTCGACCTCGGCCTGGCCGGGGCACAGCTAGTGGAGCTGGCTCTGGCAGGACGGATAGCCCCTGACGGGGATCGTATCGCCGTGGTGATGCCACGGCCGACAGGAGATCCGACTCTGGACTCCGCACTGGAACTGCTGCGCAGGCGCGGCAGCCCGGTACGGGCCGTCCACTGGATCGGCGGACCCCGGCTGGGGCTCCGCCAGATTTACCTCGCGCACCTGGAGCGCTGCGGCATGGTGCATGCCGTCGCGGGACAGATGTGCGGGGTGCTGCCGACGACTCGCTACCAGGCGACCGACACGGCGATCAGCCGGGACATCCGTGCCCGGCTCGACAACGCGATCCGCACCGGCGTACCGCCGGACCCGCGGACCGCGGCGCTCGCCGCGCTGGCCCACGCGGTCGGTCTCGGCAAGCACCTGTACCCCGGCAACGAGGGGCGGTCGTCCAGGTCCCGGCTGCGGGACCTGATCCGGCACGACCCGATGGGCGGTCTCGTCGCGCACGCCGTGATGGACGTCCAGAACGGCGTGGCCGCACAGCCGCGCCGTGACCGCGCCGCGCTGCCGCAGCCGCAGCCGGCCGTCCGGGCCACGGCGAGCGGCGCTGTTCCGCTGCAGCCGCGCCGGACGGGTGCGATGGCCCGCGCGGCCGCGCACTGAACCAGGGGTACGCGTACGACCCGCACGGCCCGCCACACCCCTTGACCCACCGGCGGGGCACGACCCACGGAAACGCTGATCCACCGATCCACGGATCCGCAGCTCCACCAGATCCGCCAGATCCACCAGATCCACCGACACCGCGGCCGGAGGTCCCCCAAGACCCGGTCCCGGAGCCGCCCGCGCGGGGTGGCGAGGCCGACGAGACGGCTTCGCCACCCCGCGTGCCGCTTTCCCGCGTTCCCCAGCGCCGTCGCACCCTTCGGTGGCACTCTGCTGAACACCAGACACTCAGCGAGACAGCGACAGAAGAAGGCGGAGGTGCCGTCCACGTGGCGTCCAATGTCAATCCCACCGTCCGACGCCGCCGACTGGGCATGGAGTTGCGCAAACTCCGCGAGGACAAGGGCATGACGGCCGAGCAGGTCGCCGAGCGCCTCCTCGTCTCCCAGTCCAAGATCAGCCGTCTGGAGAACGGCCGCCGGTCCATCAGCCAGCGCGACGTCCGCGACCTGTGCGAGGTGTACGAGGTCGAGGACCCCCGGCTCGTGGACTCCCTCATGCAGATGGCCAAGGACTCCCGCCAGCAGGGCTGGTGGCACGCCTTCGGCGAGATCCCCTACAGCGTCTACATCGGCCTGGAGACGGACGCGGCGAGCCTGCGCACCTACGAGCCCCAGATGGTGCCCGGCCTGCTCCAGACGCCCGAGTACGCCCAGGCGCTCATCCGCGGCGCGCTGCCCGAGACGGCGCCGGCCGATGTGGAGAAGCGCGTCCAAGTGCGCATGCACCGCCAGAAACGGCTGTCCGAGACGGAGAACAACAACCCGGACGTCGGCCCGCTGCGCCTGTGGGCGGTCATCGACGAGGCGGCGCTGCGCCGGCACGTGGGCGACCCGCAGTTGATGGTCCGGCAGCTGGAGTTCCTGATAGAGCAGTCGCAGCAGCCGTACATCACCGTGCAGGTGATGCCCTTCACGATGGGCGCCCATCCGGGAATGAACGGGCAGTACGCGATTCTGGAATTCCCGGACGCCTCGGACTCGACGGTCGTCTACATCGAGGGCGTGACGAGCGACCTGTACCTGGAGAAGGCCAACGACGTCCAGAAATACAGCGTGATGTACGAGCACCTGCGCGCCCAGGCCCTCAACGTGGACCAGACCCGGCAGTTCATCTCCGAGATCATCGAACAGCACGCGGCGAAGGCGAACTGAGCGCCGGGGGCCAGCACGGTACACCGTCGATCCCCGGCCACAGAAGGCCTGAATGGAATATGCCACCCGGTCGAGTGAATGCTCCCTTCGGCCATCGGGAGCTGCCGGTAGCGTCGATCACGTCGGCCTGGGAAATCCCCGGCCGGCACGCAACCGGAACTACTCGCTGAACCGGAGAAGAACATGGCTATTCGTCAGGGCGGCACGGAAAACTGGACCAAGTCCTCCTACTCCGGCGGGAACGGTGCCTGCGTCGAGGTCAAGTCCCCCGTCACGCAGGCCATCGCCGTCCGCGACTCGAAGGTGCAGGACGGTCCGTCCCTCACCTTCGCGCCGGGCTCCTGGACTTCCTTCGTCACCGGTGTGGTCGAGGGCGGACTGGGGCGCCTCGCCTGAACCGTCGGAACCCCCCACACAGCAGAACCCCGTACGGAGCCCTCTCGACCGGCCCGCCGTCCTGGCCGAGGGGGCTCGGCCGTGTCCCGCACCGCTCGGCCGTCGCCTCCGACCGCCGTCAGCCGCCCGCCGTCAGCCGCCCGCCGACCGCCGTCAGCTGACCGCCGTCAGCGCAGCCGGTCCACGTACCGGTCGGTGCCCGGCACCGTCGGGACGAACGGCGCGACCAGCTCCACCCGCCCCAGCCCCGACTCGGCGACCTCCGCGTCCAGCCCCTCGAAGCGGTCCCAGCAGGTGCGCGGGTCGGCCTCCAGGAACCACAGCAGCGTGAGCCGGGTGTCGACCCCCTCGACCTGCTTGACGTAGGTCATCCGGTCGCCGGGCAGCGGCGTCGGCCGGAAGACCGTCACCATCGCCGCCGGTGAGCCGTGCAGCCGGCGCGGCAGCGCCCTGGAGCGCAGCCACTCCAGCAGCTCCGCCCGCCGCCCGGGCCCGTCGGCGTCGACGACCTGGAGGACCAGCCCGGCGTACGGGTGGTCGAGCGCGTGGAAGTCCCGGGGGCCGGCCGCCCCGTCGCGGTAGACCGTGGCCTCGTGGTCCTGGAAGGCCGTGAAGACGTGCGTGCGGTCCTGGTAGACCCGGCCGTCGCGGCCCAGGCGCTTGTTGATGCCGACGGTCCACTTCATGTGCTCGTCGTAGCGGCCCTCGGTGACCCAGTACGTCGACAGGTAGCAGCCCGCGGTGACGGGCTGGGCGACCGCCGACTTCTCCGGGTAGCGCAGCTCCTGGAGATCGCGGGTGGCCACCCAGCGCCTGCCGGCGTACATCCAGGGCATGGCCATGGCGCCGGCGTAGTAGTGGTCGTCCTCGTACCAGCGGTTGTACGCGTACTCGTGGCCCGGGTGCGGTTCCACCATGGTGATCAGGGCGTGGCCGGGGCGGACCCCGTACGGGCCGACGGCCGCGAGCTCCGCGTAGTCGCCGGCCCGGGTGTCCTCTCGTTCCCGCTCGTCTCTCGTCATGGCACCGGTCTATCTGATGTTCCGTCAGTTGTGGAGGGTGTGTGCGGTGTTCACCCCTCGGAAAGGTAGGTGCCCTCTACAGCTTTCGCCGTTAGGCTGCGGCCACCCGCCACCGAAGGAGCCGACCCATGCCCCCGAGCAGCACCGCCTCCACCCCCGCCGCCGGACTCCCCGCCTTCGCCGCGCGGGCGCGCGGTGTGGCCGGCTCGCCCGTACGGGAGATCCTCGCGCTCACCGAACGTCCCGGGGTGATCTCCTTCGCCGGCGGCCTGCCCGCGCCCGAGCTCTTCGACACCGAGGGCCTGCGCGCGGCGTACGACACCGTCCTGAGCGGCGCGGGAGCGGCCCGCGCCCTCCAGTACTCCACCACCGAGGGCGCCCCCGAACTGCGCTCGGCCGTCGCCGCCCGGGCCGCCGCGCGGGGCCTGGCCACCTCGGCGGGGGACGTCCTGGTCACCACCGGCTCGCAGCAGGGGCTCACCCTCCTCGCCGCCACCCTCCTGGAGCCCGGCGACACGGTGCTCGTGGAGAACCCCACCTACCTGGCGGCCCTCCAGTGCTTCGCCCTGGCCGGGGCCCGCGTCATACCCGTGCCCTGCGACGGGCAGGGCCTGCTGCCCGACGCCCTCGCCGAGATCACCGCCCGGGAACGGCCCAAGCTGCTCTACACGATCCCCACCTTCCAGAACCCGACCGGCCGCACCCTGCCCGGGGACCGCCGGGCCGAGGTGGCCCGCACCGCGGCACGGCTCGGGCTGTGGCTGGTGGAGGACGACCCGTACGGCGACCTCCGCTACGAGGGCGCCCACGAGCCCTGGATCGCCGCCCACCCCGGCGCCGAGGACCGCACCGCCCTGCTCGGCAGCTTCTCGAAGGTGATGGCCCCGGGGCTGCGCCTGGGCTGGCTGCGCGCACCCGCCGCCCTGCTCCGCGCGGCGGTCGTCGCCAAGCAGGCGGCGGACCTTCACACCTCGACGGTGGACCAGCTGGCCGCCGCCCACTACCTCGGCGCCCGGGACCTCGACGCCCACGTGGCGCGGGTCCGGGACGCCTACCGCGCCCGGCGCGACGCCCTCCTCTCGGGGCTCGCGGAGGCGCTCCCGGCGGGCTCGGAGTGGAACCGCCCCGAGGGCGGCATGTTCGTGTGGGCCCGCCTCCCCGAGGGGTACGACGCGGGGTCCCTGCTGAAGTCCGCCGTCGGGCACGACGTGGCGTACGTGCCCGGGGCGCCCTTCTTCACGGGCACCCCGGACCCGCGCACGCTGCGGCTGTCCTTCACCACGCACACCCCGCAGGAGATCGCCGAGGGCCTGGACCGGCTGCGGCGCGCCCTCGGCTAGCCGGCCGCGTACAGCTCCTCGATCTCGGCCGCGTAGCGGCGGGCGACCTCCGCGCGGCGCAGCTTCAGCGTCGGGGTGAGGGTGCCGGCGCCGACCGACAGCTCCTCGTCCAGGACGCGGAAGGCGCGGATGCGGGCCGGGCGGGAGACGGTGGCGTTGGCGGCGGCGACGGCCTCCGCCACCAGCTCCCGTACCGCCGGGTGCGCGGCCGGGGCCGGGCCGAGGTCGAGGGACTCACGGGCGGCCCAGGCGGCGACCTCCCCGGCGTCCAGGGTGATCAGGGCCACCGGGTGGGGGCGGCGGTCACCGATCAGGACCGCGCGCGAGACGAGGCGGGAGGCGGCCTGGACGGCGAACTCCACCTCGGTCGGCGTGATGTTCTTGCCGGCGGAGGTGATGATCAGCTCCTTCTTGCGGCCGGTGAGGGAGAGGAAGCCGTCGGCGTCCAGTTCGCCCAGGTCCCCGGTGCGCAGCCAGCCGTCCGGGTCCAGGGCGCCGGCCGTCGCGTCCGGGTTCGCGTGGTAGCCGAGGAAGACCATCGGCCCCCGGGCGAGCACCTCGCCGTCCGGGGCGATCCGCACCTCGCAGCCCGCCACCGGCCGGCCCACCGTGCCGTACCGGACGGCGCCCGGGTGGTTGAGGCTGATCACCCCGGCCGACTCGGTCATCCCGTAGCCCTCGAACACCCGTATCCCGCAGGCGCGCAGGAAGTCGAGGGTGGCCGGGGCGATCGGGGCGCCGCCGGTCAGGGCCCACCGGAGCCGGCCCCCGAAGGCGGCCCGGACCAGGGCGTAGAGGGAGCCCTCGGCCGCCTCCCACGCCGGGCGCAGCTCCGCGGGCAGGGCCCCGTCGGCGGCGAGCACGCCGAGCCGGACGGCCTCCTCGAAGCGTTCCCGGCCGCCGTCGCGGCCCTCCGCCAGCCCCAGCACCACCGCGTGGACCTTCTCGAACAGCCGGGGCACCGACGGCAGGTGGGTGGGCCGGGCCTCGGCGAGTTCGGCCACCACGTCCTCGATCCGGCCCCCGAAGTAGCACAGCTCCCCGCCCTGCAGCAGGGTGGTGAACTGGATCAGCTGCGCCAGCAGGTGCGCCAGCGGCAGGTAGAGGTACGTCGAGTCGCCGGGCCCGCCCTGGACGAGCGGGAGGGTGGCGTCCTGGACGGCGCCGAGGTTGGCGTGGGTGAGCCGGCAGCCCTTGGGCAGGCCCGTGGTGCCGGAGGTGTAGACGATCGCGGCGTCCGCCGCGGGGGTCACGGCGGCGGCCCGCGCGGCCAGCCGGGCGTCGGCGGCGGCCGCGTCGCCCGCGCTTGCGGTGTCCGAAGCGCTCGCGGGGTCCGAAGCGGCCGCGCCGCCCGAAGCGCTCGCAGGGTCCGCGCTCGCGCCGCCCGCGCTCGCGCCGCCCGTACTCGCGCCGCCCGCGCTCGCGGCGCCCGTACTCGCGGCGCCCGTACTCGCGGCGCCCGTACTCGCGGCGCCCGTACTCGCGGCGCCCGTACTCGCGGCGCCCGTACTCGCGCCGCCCGCGCTCGCGGCGGTCGTGCTCGCGGCGGTCGGCGGGATGCCGGGCTCGGCCATGCGGACGACCGCCCGCAGCGCCGGCAGCTTCGGGCGCAGCGCCTCCACCCGGGCCGCCTGGGCCGCGTCCTCGCAGACGGCCACCACCGCCTCGGAGTCGGACAGCACCCAGGCCAGCTCCTCCTCCCCCGCCGTCGGGTACACGGGCACCAGCACCGCGCCCGCCGCGAGGATCCCGAAGTGGGTGTACGTCCACTCGGGCCGGGTCTCCGCGAGCACCGCCACCCGCTCCCCGGCCCGGACGCCCAGCCCGAGCAGGCCGCGCCCGGCAGCGCGTACGGCGGCGCCGAGTTCGGCGTACGTACGGCTCTCCCAGCCGTCGCGGCCCGGGCCGCGGAAGCGGAGCGCCGGGGCGTCCCCGTACCGCTCCTCGGTCCACTGGGTGAACACCGCCAGCGTGCTCGGACGACCGTCCATCGCTTGCCCTCCCGGGATAGGTGACCCCCGATGGTGGGCACGCCCGGACCCGGTCCGGCATGACCGGAAGCGTCACCCCCGCTGACCGCGGCGCTCATTGGGGCTACCTTCGAAGCCATGGGGAGGCGGACGGTCACCGTGCACCACGTGCGGGCCGTGCTCGCGGGGGCGCGGCGGGCCGGCTGCGACCTGGTGCCACTGCTCCAGGAGGCCCAGATCCCGCCGCTGCTGCTCGGAGACGACCGGGCGCGGGTCACGCCCGCGCAGTTCGCACGGCTCTTCCGGGCCCTGTACCGGACCACCCAGGACGAGTTCCTCGGGCTGTCGGCCGTGCCGAGCCGGCCGGGGACCTTCGCGATGATGTGCCACGCCTGTCTGGGCTGCCGGGACCTGGGCGCGGCCGTGGAGCGGGCGGCGGCGTTCTACGGGCTGTTCCCGGGCGGCCCGGAGCTGGCCCTGGAGACCGGGGGCGGGGAGGCCCGGTTCACCGTCCGCAACGACTTCGACGGGGACGAGGAGCGGTTCCTGACGGAGTGCGTCCTCGCGATCTGGCACCGGCTGTGCAGCTGGCTGGTCGGACGGCGGATCCCCCTGGTCCAGGCCGCGTTCGCCTATCCCCCGCCGCCGCACCGGGACGAGTACGACGCCCTCTTCGACTGTCCGGTGCGCTTCGGGGCCGGCCGCACGGAGGCCGTGTTCGACGCGCGCTGGCTGACCGCGCCGCTGGTACGGGACGAGGCCGCGCTCGACGCGATGCTGCGCCGGGCCCCCTTCGACCTGCTGTCGCGCCCCGAGTACGGGACCACGGTCGCCGAGCAGGTCCGCCGGACCCTGACCCGGCGGCTGTGCGGCTCGCCGCGGCTGCCCGAGCTGGGCGAGGTGGCGGCGCGGCTGGCGGTGTCCCCGGCGACGCTGCGGCGCCGGCTGCGGCAGGAGGGAACCTCCTTCCAGCAGCTCAAGGACGACGTGCGGCGGGACGCGGCGATAGCGGGCCTGGCCGAGGGCGGCGAACCGATCGCGGAACTCGCCGCCCGCCTGGGCTTCTCGGAGGACACCGCCTTCCACCGCGCGTTCCGCCGCTGGACGGGAACGACCCCGGGCACGTACCGAACCACCTCCGGCGGCTGACGGCCGCACGGCCGCCCCGGCCCGGCCGGTGTCCCGGCCCGGCGAGACCTGGGGCCGAGCGGCGGGGCGGGGTGGGGTGGGAGGGCGGGTCAGGAAAGGTGAGCTTTCCGGTCAGCGACATGCCGACCGGTCGGTCACTACCTTCGCCTCACCTGCCCCCACCCCCACGCCCTTTGGGAGACCCCCCATGCGCATGCGCAGCAGCAGCACGGTCCTGGCCGCCGCCGTGGCCGCCCTCGGCTTCCTCGCCCAGGTCCCCGCCGCCACCGCCGAGGAGGCCGCGGCCGACGGTGGCCGCCCCGGCGACGTCGTCGGCAGCGCGCCCTCCGCCTTCCACCCGCTGCCCGGCCAGCCGACCGGCACCAGGGCCTGGAAGGTCCACTACCGCTCGACCACCGCCGACGGCGCCCCGAACGTGGTCTCGGGCACCGTCATCGTCCCGCAGGACGGCCGCACCGGCCCGCGCCCGCTGATCACGTACGCCGTCGGGACGGTGGGCCTGGGCGACTCCTGCGCGCCGAGCGCGAACCTGCCGAACGGCACCGCCATGGAGGCCAACCTCATCCAGCAGTACACCCAGCGCGGCTGGGCCGTCGTCGTCACCGACTACGAGGGCCTCGGCACCCCCGGCGTCCACACCTACACGGTGGGCCCCTCGGCCGGCCACGCCATGCTCGACGCCGCCCGCGCCGCGATCCGGCTGCCCGGGACGGGCCTGTCCGCCGACACCCCGGTCGGCATCGTCGGCTACTCCCAGGGCGGCCAGGCCAGCAGCTGGGCCGCCGAGCTGCAGGGCTCGTACGCCCCCGAGCTGAAGGTGAAGGGGACGGCGACCGGCGGTGTCCCCGCCGACCTGCTGAAGGTGGCCGCCTCCAACAACGGCTCCTACGGCTCCGGCCTGATCTTCATGGCCGCGGCCGGCCAGGACGCGGCCTTCCCCGAGCTGGGGCTCGACTCGTACCTCAACCCGGCGGGCCGGGCGCTGGTGGCCGGGATGAAGGAGAACTGCGTGGCGGTCGACGCCGTCGCCGGCTCCTTCAAGCGGATCTCCGACCTGACCACCCGCGACCCGCTCGCGCAGCCCGACTGGCAGGCCCGCCTGAACCAGAGCCGGCTGGGCCGGACCGCCCCGGCGGCGCCGGTGCTCCAGTACCACGCGCTCGGCGACGAGCTGATCCCGTACGCGGTGGGGCGGCAGCTGCGCGCGGAGTGGTGCGCGCGGGGTGCGGACGTCCAGTTCGACACGATCGTGCTCGGTGAGCACGTCAGCGGGGTGATCACGCACTCCCCGGCGGTCGGGAACTGGCTGGCGGACCGCTTCGCGGGCCGCGCCACCCGCCCCGACTGCTAGGGCCTGAGCCGCCGCCCGGCCCGCCGGTTCAAGCCCAGCCGGTTCACTCCCCGGCGGTTCACTCCCCGGCGGGGCAGGAGCGCGTCCCGCCAGGCAGCTTCCCCGCGATGAGGAACTCGTCGACGTAGCCGCGTACGCAGGCGGAGGAGCCGTAGCCGGTGTGTCCGTCGCCCTTGTGGTCGATGATCACCGCCGAGCCGAGCCGGCGGGCCGTCTCCTCGGTCCACTCGTACGGGGTCGCCGGGTCGCCGCGCGTGCCGACGAGGAGCATCCGGGGCGCGCCCGGGTGATCGATGCGGCGGATGAAGTCGGTGCCGGCGGGGCGGCCGTAGCAGGAGAGCACGGTCATCAGCTGGCCCGGCCCGAACACGGGGGAGGTGCGGTGGAACTCGTCGCGCAGGTCGCGGATCTCCTGCTCGACGGCCTCCGGACTGGCCTTGTCGTTGCTCCGGTCGGGGTCGTCGGCGCAGTTGACGGCGGTGAGGGCGGCCGCGGCGTTGTCGTCGGGGATCCGGGTCGGGCCGTCGGGGGGCGGCGGTTCGTCCGGGCCGCCGAGTTCCATCAGCGGGACCGGGTCGCGGTCGCGCTCGACGCGGGCGAGGGCCTGGGCGAGGTCGGGCCACAGGCTCCGGGAGTACAGGGCGGACCCGATGGCCCCCACCGCGTCCTGGCCGGTGAAGTGGGAGCCGTCGTGCCCGACCAGGGGGTGTTCGTCGAGCCGTTCGACGAGGGCCTCGACCTTCTCGCGGGCGGTACGGGTGTTGGTGCCGTAGACGCAGTCGTACTGGTGGGCGCACCAGCTGAGGAAGTTCTCCAGGGCCCGCTGCTGGCCGCGGGCGGAGACGAGGGCCTGCTCGGTGAGCGGTTCGGTGAGGGTGTCGACCCCGTCGAGGACCATCCGGCCGGTCCGCCGGGGGAACTGGGCGGCGTAAACGGCGCCGAGCCGGGTGCCGTAGGAGAAGCCGAGGTAGTTGAGCTTCTCGTCGCCGAGGGCCTCGCGGATGCGGTCCATGTCGCGGGAGACGTTGACGGTGCCGATGTACGGGAGCACCGGCCCGGAGTGCAGGGCGCACCGCTCGGCGACGGCGCGGAGGGCGGCCAGCTGGGAGGCGGCGTCGCCGGGCACCTCGTCGCCGGTCTCCTGGGAGCCGCCGCAGGAGACGGGGGTGCTGAGGCCGACGCCGCGGGGGTCGAAGGCGACGAGGTCGTAGCGTTCGCCGAGCTTCGCGAAGGGCTTGGGGTCGGCGGCGAGGGAGGCTATGCCGGGGCCGCCGGGGCCGCCGAAGTTCAGCAGGAGCGAGCCGAGGGGCCGTCGGCCGGGGGCGGTGGCGGGGAGGCGGGCCACGGCTATTCGGGTGGTGCCCTTGGCGGGGTGGGCGGGGTCGAGGGGGACGGTCACCTCCGCGCACCGCATCTCCGCGGGCACGCGTTCGAGGGGGCAGTCCCCCCAGTGCAGGGGCGCAGGGGTCGCCGCCGGGGTGACCGAGGGGGCGGCGGGGGCCGCCGGGGCGGCGGTGAGGGAGGCGGCCAGCACCACCGCGGAGGCCGCGCAGGCGCTTCCGGTGGCCGTACGCAGACGCGGACGGGGACGGGGACGGGGACGGGGACGGGGCATGCGCCCTCCTCGGGTCGCCCCCCGGACCGGTCGGCCCAGCTCACCATAAGCGGGCCCCGCCGCCCCCGCCCCTCGGGCCGCCCGCCCTGGACGGCGTACCTCTCAGGCGGTGCGGGGCGCCCGGTACAGCTCGTCGATCTCCCTCTCGTAGTCCCGGGCGATGGCGCCGCGCCTGAGTTTCAGCGAGGGGGTCAGGTGGCCGCGTTCCTCGGAGAACTCCCCCGGGAGGACGGTGAAGCGGCGGATGGACTCGGCCCGCGACACCAGCTTGTTCGCCTCGTCCACCGCCCGCTGGAGCTCCGCCAGCAGCTCCGGGTCGGTGACCAGCTCGCGGACCGGCACGCCCTGCTTCTTGTGCATCTGCCGCCAGTGCGCGAGGCCGTCCGGCTCCAGGGTGACGAGGGCCGCGATGTAGGGGCGGTTGTCGCCGATCACCAGGCACTGGCCGACCAGCGGGTGGGCGCGCAGCCAGTCCTCCAGGGGCGCGGGGGCGACGTTCTTGCCGCCGGAGGTGATGATCAGGTCCTTTTTGCGGCCGGTGATGGTCAGGTACCCGTCGGCGTCGAGTTCGCCGATGTCCCCGGTGGCCAGCCACTCCCCCGGCGGGTGGGCGGCGACGTTCCAGTACCCGGCGAAGACGTGCCGGCCGCGCAGCAGCACCTCCCCGTCGTCGGCGATGCGCACCGCCGTCCCCGGCAGCGGCCAGCCGACGGTGCCGAGGCGGGGGCGCTGGGGCGGGGTGACGGTCGAGGCCGCCGTCGTCTCCGTCAGTCCGTAGCCCTCGAATACGTCGATCCCCGCGCCGGTGTAGAAGGCGGCGAGGCGCCGGCCGAGGGGGGAGCCGCCGCTGAGGACGTAGCGGACCCTGCCGCCGAGGGCGGCCCGGATGCGGCGGTAGACGAGCGGGTCGTACAGGGCGCGGGCGGCCCGCAGGCCCATCCCGGGCGTCTTCCCCTCCACCGTCTCCCCGTACCGCTGGGCGATCCGCGCGGCGCGGTCGAAGGAGGCGGCCCGGCCCGTCTTCTCGGCGGTGGCGCGGGCGGTGTTGTAGACCTTCTCCAGGACGTAGGGGATGGCGAGCAGGAAGGTCGGCCGGAAGCCGGCGAGGTCGGCGAGCAGTTCCTCGGTGGCGATGCTCGGCGCGTGGCCCAGTTTGACCCGGGCGCGCAGGCAGCCGACGGCGACCATCCGCCCGAAGACGTGCGAGAGCGGCAGGAACAGCAGGGTGGAGGCGGGGTCCTTGCTGGCGGAGCGGAAGACGGGGTGCAGCAGCTCGACCGCGTTGTCGACCTCGGCCTGGAAGTTGCCGTGGGTCAGCACGCAGCCCTTGGGGGTGCCGGTGGTGCCGGAGGTGTAGACGAGCGTGGCGACGGATCCGGGCGTACGGGCGGCCCTGCGCGCGTGCACGATCGCGTCGGGCAGGTGCTCGCCGGCCTTGACGAGCCGGGCCAGCGCGCCCGTGTCGAACTCCCACAGGTGCGCGAGCCCGGGGAGGTTGGCGCGCTCGGCGCTGATCAGGCGGGCCTGGACGGTGTCCTCGACGGCGCAGGCCACGGCTCCGGAGTCGTGGATGATCCAGCGGGCCTGGACAGCGGAGGAGGTCGGGTAGATGGGTACGGTCACCAGGCCCGCGGCCCATCCGGCGAAGTCGAGCAGGGTCCACTCGTAGGTGGTCCGGGCCATGATGGCGAGGCGGTCGCCCTCGGCGAGCCCTTCGGCGATGAGCCCCTTGGCGACGGCGAGGACCTCGCGCGCGAACTCGGCGGCGGTGACGTCGCGCCAGGTGCCGTCGCGCTCCTTGCGGGCGAGGACGGCCTCGCGGGGGGCCTCGCGGGCGTTCTGGAACGGTATGTCCCCGAGGGAGCCGCCGGCCGCCGGCCCGACGAGCGCCGGCACGGACACCTCGCGCACCACGCCGCCGACGATCGTCTTGACGGGCTCGACGGGCTCGACGGCATTGACGGCATTGACGGGCTTCGGCTGGCCTGCGTCCACGGCGTTCTCCTCGGTCATCCCGCTGTTACCGGCGGTAATGTACGCACGCCCCCACGCCGGGGACCACCCCCCGTACACCATCTCCCCGCCGGCTCCACACCCCGTCGACGGCGCGCACACGCCGGCCCCGCATGCCCGGAACGCCTGCGTCAGCCGGCGCCGAAAGGGGAGAATCCCGCTGGGCCCACCCCCCACCCCTAGGAGCAGCCGGTGTCGCCTTCCCAGGAAATCGAGTTGACGCTCACTCCCGCCCAGGCCGCCGAAGGGGTGCTCGTATCCGTCCCCCTGCCGACCGGCCCCCAGCGCCTGCGCATACCCCCGGCCCGCAACGGCGACCTCGTCCGGGCCCGCGTCGGCGACACCGAAGTCCTCCTGCGCATCCGCGTGTCGGGCCCGCCGGCCCCGCCCCCGGCCGCGCCGCAGCCGGCCCCGTCGGGCAAGAGCGGGGCGCTGGGCTGCCTGGCGGCGTTGGCGGTGGTGGCGGTGGTCGTCAGCCTCGTCATCGCCAACTCCGACGACGACTCGACCCCCACGGCCTCCGCGAGCCCGACCTACACCCGGTACACCCCGCCGACGTACAGCCCTCCCACCTACACCCCGCCCACGTACCGCCCGCCGACCTACACCCCGCCGACGTACACCCCTCCCACATACGACCCCGCACCGGCACCGCCCCCCACCACGGAGGCGCCCCCGAGCCCCTTCGACACGGGCACCTGCCTCAACGGCCAGCTCCCGGACTCCACCACCGCCCAGACGGTCCACGGCGTCAAGGAGGTCTCCTGCTCGGCCTCCGACGCGCACTACCGCGTCATCCAGCGCTTCCCGGGCACCCACGACATGAGCCGCTGCGACGCCAACCCCCGTACCGAGTACGGCTTCTCGTACCAGTACACCCTCAACGGCAGCGTCATCAACGAGTACGTCTACTGCCTGGTCGGCATCGGCTCCTACTCCCGCGCCTGACCCTTCCCGGCCACCCGCCGCCACACCCACACGGCACCACCGACGACGACGGCGGCCACCACCCCACCGACCGCCTCCGGCACGGCGGCGAGCAGCAGCTCCTGCACAGCGGACATACGCCCCTCCTTCACCCGACGGCCCCGGAACCGGGACACGAGGGAGACCTTGACCGGTTTGCACCCGGTCCCCACCCGGGCAGGGACGCCCTGGGACGGCGGACCGCCGCCACCAGCGGGGATCCGCCCGGGCCGGGGACCATCGGATCCGCCCAGGGACAACGAGGGGGAACATGGGGTCCGACACGGGGGCGTGGCAGCGCTACGGGGCCTTCCTGCGCACCCAGGCCGCCGAGGCCGGCATGGGCCCGCGCGACGTCGAGCAGGCCTTCAGGGAGGCGGCCGTACGGGAACCGGACCGCCACATCGGCGAGATGAAGTGCTCCAAGTCCCACATCGACCGCATCTACAGCGCCCAGGCGAAGCCCAGTCCGCCACTGGAGTTCACCCTCCAGTTCCTGCGCATCGCCAACAAGGCCGCCCGCCTGACCCAGCAGGAACACGCCCGCCGCTGCGAGGAGGCCCGTTCCCTGCTCCGGGCGGCCATGGCCCCACCTCGGCCGGCGTCCGACGAGAACGACGCCGCCTCCCTCCGCCACCAACGGGACCTCGCGCTCACGCAGCGGGACCTGGCCCTGGTCCAGCGCGACCTGGCCGAGGCCACCGGCACCGAGACCCGCCTGCGCTACGCCCTGCGCGACGCGGAGTTCCTGCTCCTGACCCTGTTCCAGATCACCGGCGCGCTGCGCGAGATCATCGCCGGGAACGACGTCCGCGCCCTCCGGGCCGCCGACGCAAGCGAACTCGCCCGGCTACGCGACGAGACCCGCCAGGCGGAGACGTACAAGACGACGGCACAACAGGAAGCGGACCGCGTCATCGCCCGCAGGCTCACCCTCGAACAGCTCTGGGACCGCGCCCGCGCCGACCTCCAACGCCTCTCCCAGCACCCGGACATCTCAGAACTCGCCTTCACCCCCCACCCCCCGGGCGGCCCGCCCACCCCGATGCCGCCGGCCGACCTGTTCGCCCAGCCCGCCCTGGACGACATCGCCGCCGCACTGACGAAGGCGCACGAGGTCAACACCCGTGAGGAGGAGTCCGTCCGTGCGCTGCGCAGGACCTTCGTGGACCAGGACGGCTTCCTGGATCGCGATGGCGAGTTGGACGTCCTCCTGGCTTCGACCCGCCTCAACGACCCCGAAGCGCGCCACTCGGTCATCGACGCGCTCGCCAGCAGCTGGCGTCACAGCGAGGCCGCCAGGGAGGCCGTCATCCGTCTGGCCGCCGATCCGGACCCCACGGTCAGGAGATATGCGGGCGAGGGAATGGCAGACGGGTGGGCCGGCGACCCGGTCGCCCGGGACGCACTGCTGCGGATGGCCCGCGACACCGACGCCCGCGTTCGGCAGTCCGCCGTCCATGCCCTGAGCGGCGGATGGAGTGGCGACCCCGTCGCCCGTGACACCATCCTGCAACGAGCCTCGGATCTGAGTCCGGAGGTCCACAAGAGCGTGGTGATGGCACTCTCCCGAGGATGGCCCGGGGATCCTACCGCTCTGGGCACCGTTCTCCTCTTCGCGGACGCCCGGGAGCCATCCGTCCGCGAGGCGGTTCCGAAGGCGCTCTCGGACGGATGGCCCGGCGAGCAGTCGGCATGCGAGACCCTTCGGCGGCTCACGGCGGACGGGGACGTGGATGTCCGCCGCCGGGCCATCCGTGCGCTGGCCTCGGGCTGGGCCGGGGAACCCATGACCCTGCGCGCCGTACGAGCGGCGGCCTCCGACAGGGACGCGGACGTACGCACAGCCGCCGCCCATGCCCTCGTGACCGTCCGAAACGAAGATCCCGCCGCCAAGACGTTGGTCCTGCAACTGGCCCGCGACGGGGAGGCAGAGGTTCGCCAGGCTGCCGCCCACGCGCTCCACAGGGGCTGGAGCAGCGACGAGGAAGCCCGGCACATGCTTCTGCAGCTGGCGCGGGACCCCAGCCCGAAGGTACGCGAGGACGCACTCGGCTCGCTCGCCACCGGTTGGCCGAACGACCAGACGAGCCGGCATGCCCTGGTCCAACTCGTCCGCGATGAGAGCGCAGATGTCCGCCGCCAGGCGGCCGCCTCTCTCGCAAGGGGCTGGGCCGGTGACCCCTTCGCGCGAGAAGCCGCGATCCACCTCACAGCTGATGGCGACCCGATTGTCCGCCGTTCGACAGCGGAGGCGCTGGCCGACGGCTGGCCGGGGACCCCTGAGGCGTTGGCCGCCCTGCTGGATCTGAGCTTCGACCAAAGCGCGGACGTGCGCCAGGGCGTCGCCGACGCCCTGGGCCAGGGCTGGCCACGAGACCTCGCGAGCGGGGCGGCGTTGCTGCGGCTGGTACACGATCCGAGTGCGGACGTCCGGCGATCCGCCACCCAGGCCCTCGGCATCGGCTGGGGAGGGGTCCGAAGCGCCCTGGACACAATCATCCTGCTCGCTGACGACTCCAGCCCGCCGGTTCGCGAGGCCGTCGCGACCGCCCTTGCCGAGGGCTGGGCCCCGGACGCCACGGCACGCAGCGTGGTCCTGCGACTGGCGGACGACGGCGATGCGGATGTCCGCCAGCAGGCCGGCTTGGCACTGGCGAAAGGCTGGCCTGGTGATCCCACAGCCCTGAGGGCGCTCTCCAGGTTGCTCGATGACACCGATGGGGCCGTCCGGCAGCGGACCGCCCACGCGCTTGCGAGGGGGTGGGCCGGAGATCCCACAGGCCGTGACGCCGTACTGCAGTTGACCGACGACCCGGACATGCTCGTCCGTCGGCTCTCGGCCGATGCGCTGGCCGCCGGCTGGCCCGACGACCCCACCGCCCGGGGCGCCGTCCTGGAGCTGACGCACGACGTGAGTGACGAGGTCAGGGCATGGGCTGCTGACGCCCTCGCGGAGGGCTGGCCCGGCGACCCCGAGTCGCGTGACCGTGTCGTGGAGCTGCTGGCCGACAGGGCCTGTCGGCTGTACGTCACCAGCTCGCTGGCGGAGGGCTGGTCGGGCGACCCGATCGCCCTGGCCGCCGTCCTCCGGCTAGTGACCGACCGGGATGCCGACGTCCGTGAGACGGCCGCCGGGGCGCTCGCCTATGGGTGGGCCGGCGATGCGGCGGCCGAGGAGGCATTGCGGCGGCTCGCGGCCGATCCGGCGCCCGCCGTGCGGCGGGCCGTCGGGGAGGCGCTCAAGGAGCGGGAGGCTACTGCCAGCGGTACGGCTTGATGCTCGGGTCGTAGGAGCAGGTGACCGTGGTGCCGTTCGTGGCGCGGGCCGTGCGGCCGCGGTCGGCGTTCGGGCAGAACTGGCCGTCCACCACCGGGTGGCCGTTGGATGTGCAGGCGTAGCCGCTCTTGCCGTCCGGGCAGGCGGTCATGGAGCCCGATGTGCTGCCGCCCGTCGTCGTGGACGGCTTGGTCTTCGACGGGGCCGGGGCCTCGGTGGTGGGCGGCGGGGTGTGGGACGGGTCGTTCTTCTCGTCCAGGTAGCCGTGGTGGCTCACCGAGCAGTCCGCCTGCTTCGACGCCAGGTTGAGGGTGACGTCGGCGGTGGGCGGGAGGGGGTCGGCCGCCTTCGGGGTGGTGGTGCACACGTACCAGGTGTCGTGCGCGTCGGGGAGGACGACGTCCGTGTGCAGGGCCGTGATGGTGATGCGCGTGACCGACACGGACAGGGCCGCGAGCGCCTCCCGGGATGCCTGGGCGGTGCGGCCCGTCAGGTCCGGCATGGACGGGGCAGCTGTGGAGGGCGCGGCCGTCGGGGTGGTGGTCGGTGAAGGGGCGGCCGTTGCCGCCGTGTTGGCCTTCGGGGCGGACTGCGCGGCGCCTCCGCAGCCGGTGAGGGCGAGGACGCCGAGGGCGGCGACGGGGGCGAGGAGCCGGGATATCCGCACGGTGGGGGTACTCCTGGGGCGAAGCGGCCGGATGGCCGGATGGCGGGCCGTCAGGATGGCATGCTCACGGCCGCTCCGCCCCGGATTCCGCTACTCCACCCGGCTCGCGAACGCGCCCAGGCGGCGGCATTCCGCGACCGTCGCCGTCAGCGGGCGCTCGCGCAGGATCCGGCGGGCGCGGTGTTCGCCGAGGCTCGTCGCGTACCAGGGGGCGTCGGAGGCGTGCCGCAGGTCGGCCTCGATGCCCATCAGGGCGCAGGAGCGGCGGGGTTCGGGGAGGCGGTCCAGGTAGGGGGCGGCGTCCGAGGAGAGGTCGCGGAGGTAGGCGAGGTCGAGCTTGTTGTCCTGCTGGTAGCGGGTCACGTTGTACTCGGCGATGATCCCGTCCGGTGAGGCCAGCCCGAAGGCCAGCACCGTCGCCGCCGCGCCGGCGACCACCGCGCGGGCCAGCCAGCGGCCGCCCGCGACACCGGCCGCCATCAGCAGCACGATGACCAGGCCCAGCCACAGCTCCATGGTGACCACCGACAGCCGCAGCCGCGTCAGTCCGTACGCGTCCACGTACAGGTCCATGCGCCGCACCGCCGACGCGACCACCACCAGGGTCAGCAGGCACAGCGTCCCCAGCACCGAGCGGACCAGGCGCCGGTCGCCGGCCCCGCCGCGCGGGGCCCAGCGCAGTGCGAGCGCGATGACCGCGAGGACGAACACCGTGGCCCAGAGCAGCTGCCAGAAGCCCTGGCGCGCGTACTCGGCGTACGTGAGGCCCGTGCTCTCCAGCACCTTGTCGTAGCCGCCGAACAGCACCGCCAGCTGCACGGCGTTGAACCCGGCGAAGAGCAGGTTCAGCACGATCAGCGGCAGGCTCCACTCCACCCGCGAACGCGCCTTCCACTGGCGGGGCTTGACCCGGTCCCAGCGGTGCGGGGCGGCGGCCGTGCGGGCGGCGGCGAGGGCCAGGACCGCGCCGAGCAGGAAGAGAAGGAACCTGAACGGGCCCTCCCCGACGGACACGTCGGGCAGCAGGCCGCCGAGCAGGTCCGCGAAGGCCGCGTCGGCGGAGGCGAACAGACCCCCGAACACGAGCAGCAGGGCCGCCGCGACCAGCGCCGCCTTGACCACGGACAGCCAGCGCTCACGGCCCGCCCCGCCGCCGCGCGAGCGCAGTCCGGCCCAGGCCCAGCCGACGCCGGTGACGGCGCTGTCGAGGAAGCCGAGCGGGGCGAGCAGGACGCCGGGCCAGCTGCGGGTTCCGTGGAGGGTCAGCGCGGCCAGCAGTACGGCGGCGAGGATCGCCAGGGTGGAGGGCCAGGCGGAGTCCCGCAGCGCCGGAACGGCGAGCAGCGCCACGCAGCCGGCCGCCCACAGCAGGCTCCAGGGGCGGGCCTTGCGCCCGGCGGCGCGGGCGGCGGCGTACGCGGCGACCATGGCGGGCAGCACCGCGAGCAGCAGGCCGGGGCCCATGCCGTCGCCGAGGACGACGGCGGTGGTGAGGCCGGCGGCGAGCACGGCGACGAGGGTGGCGGTGTGGATCGGCGCGGCCTCGGCGGGCCGGATCCGGCGCCACATGGAGTTCGCGGCCCGCGCGGCGGCCTCCTCCCGGGCCTGCTGCTGGCGCAGCCGGAGCTGTTCCATCTGCCAGAAGTGCCAGGCGGCCGGGTCGTGCCCGGCAAACCCGGGCGCGATCGGCGCCACGGGAACCGGGCCGGCGGCCGCCGGAGCCTGGGCAGTGGGTGCCGCGCCGTGCCCCCCAGACCCGTGAGCCGGGCCGGCAGACGCCGGAGCCGGGTTGGCGGCCGCCAGAGCCTGGGCGGCAGCCCCGGGAGCCTGGGCGGCAGGCGCCGACATCTGGCCGGCAGTTGCCGGAGCCTCACCGGCAGGCGCCGGAGCCTGACCGGCAGACGCCGACGCCCGGGCGGCAGGTGCCGGAGCCGGGGCGGCGGCCGCCGGAGCCTGGCCGGCAGACCCGGGAGCCTGAGCGGCCGAAGCCGACATCTGGCCGGCAGTTGCCGGAGCCTCACCGGCAGGCGCCGGAGCCTGACCGGCAGACGCCGACGCCCGGGCGGCGGCCGCCGGCGGAGCCTGAGCGGCAGGCGGGGGCGTCTGACCGGCGGGGGCCACGGGCGCCGGGGCCTGGGCGGTCTGCGGGGCCGGCGGCTGGGCGGGCTGTGGGGCCTGGGCGGGCCCGGCCGCCTTCGCCTCCTCGGCGTCGCCGGCGTTGGCGGCGTTGTCGGACATGAGTCCCTCCCCTGTTGCGGAGCCGTCAGCGTAGGCCCGCGCCCCCAAGTTTTGAACACATTCAACTCCCCCTGTGGCAGGACCGTGACAGACCGACGGGTCGGCCCGGCCCGCGACTTCCGGTCGACACCCCCGGGGGCGAGGGGTTACATGGAAGGAACGGACTGCCTCCGGGGCCGAACCTCGCGCGCCGCGCGCTCGCCCCCGTGTACCGCTCCGGCCCGCGTGGGCCGCGTACCGCCGCCCGGCGTCGTCCCCCGCGGCGCGGCCCACCTCGCGGCTCCCGCCCCACAGGTGAGGAACGACATGAACCAGCGCACCCGTACCGCCCTCGTCATCCCCCTCGCGGCCTGTTCGCTCGCCCTCGGGCCGGTGACCGCCGCCTGGGCCGCAACCCCGCACGCCACCCCGCACGCCGCCCCCACGGCCCAGTGCTTCGTCGAGCCCAAGGCCGGAGACGCGACCAAAGTGATCGTCACCGGGCAAGGGTTCGACAAGGCCAAGGGCAAGGCCACGGTCGACCAGACCGACGGCGACGGCGGAGCGCTCGTCACCGTCGGCATCGACGGCAAGCTCACCGCGGCAGACCTGCCCGCCGGCAAGTACACCGTCTCCCAGCAGAACGGGGCCTCGGCGACCTGCCTGTCCGGCCAGGCAGCGCAGGACGTGGTCAACCAGAACTTCATCGACAGCGAGCGCAAGCGCGGCACCCGTGAGGGCTTCACCGACGGCAAGGAGCTCGCCCAGGCCGGCGTGTGCGACGCGAAGCCCGAGCCCAAGGTGAAGAACCTCCAGGGCCTGACCGCCGACAACGAAGCCAAGAAGAAGGCGGAGGAGGCCTACAAGGCCGCCTACAGCGCCGCCTTCGGCGCCGCGCTCAACCGGTACTGCACCGACTGACCGAGCCCCGCCCCCACCCCGCGCAGCGTCGTCGCCCGGCCCCCGTAGGGTGCCCGGGTGACGACGCACCTCCCCACCTGCTCCTGCTGCGGTGACGCGCTCCCGGACGGGCAGCGCCTCGACTTCGGCTTCAACCTCCCCGAAGCCGCCTTCGGGCTCCCCGAGGAGGCCCTGCACCGACTCGGCGTCCGCGCCCTGCTCCGGGTGGACGGGGCCGGCTCCTTCATCCGCTGCCTGCTGCCCGTCCGGCTGAGCCGGGACACCGAACTCGTCCTCGGCGCCTGGGTGCAGGTCGACGACGCGACCCTGCGGCGGGCCCACGAGCTGTGGGAGGAGCCCGGGTACGCGGAGTTCGCCTTCACGGGCACGTTCGCCAACCGGATCCAGCCCTGGGCCGAGGCCCTGTTCGGCGCCGAGGTCACCGCCCGCGTCGCCGACCCGGACGAGCTGCCCGTCGTCACCGGCGTACGCCACCCCGTGGCCGCCCGCGTCCTGACGGAGGTCTGGGACCGGGACGAGGTCCTCAGCCGCTTCCCGTCCCCGCTCCCGGTCGACGTGCGCACCGACCTCGGCGACGGCTGGTCGGTGGTCCGCACCGCCGGGCTCACCGCGTCCTTCGCCGACGGCTACGACCGCTTCACCGGCCCGACCCGCAGCGCGGCCGTCAGCCTCAAGCGCGACGACGTCCCGGGCCGCGCCCCGGCGGACTTCCTCGCCGCCCTGCTGTCGGGCGCCCCCGACACCCGGCCCGCCCAGCGGCTGCGCGAGGAACTGCCCGGCGGCGGCCTGCGGTACGCGTTCTGGCTGACCCCGCAGGACAGCGGCCGCCCGCGCCACGAGCTGTACGGGTTCACCCTGCACCCCTCCGGCAGCGGTGCCGGGATCTCCTGCAGCCACCAGGACCCCGACGGCCTGGTCTGGGCCCAGCGGATCTGGCGCTCCCTGGCGTACGAGGGGATCAGCTGACCGGGTCGCCGAACCACCGGGACAGGGGGGCGAGGAGTCCGGCCGGGTCCTCGCCCGCCCAGGCCACGTAGCCGTCCGGGCGCAGCAGCACCGACGGAGCGCCCCGCTCCGCCCCGGAGTCGGCGACGTGGTCGACCCGGTCCTCCCAGCCCGCCACCGACAGCCCGCCGGTCCGGTCGAGGAGCAGGCCCCGGCCGCCGCGCATCAGCTCGTACAGCCGCCGCCCCGTCCCGAGGGTGACGTCCCGCATCCGGCGGCCCAGCAGCTCGTGGCCGTCGCCGTCGCCGTCGCCGAGGTCGTAGCGTACGCCGACCGCGGAGGTCAGCTCGGTCACGTACCGGTTGACCTCCTCGAAGTCCAGCAGCTTCGAGAACAGCTCCCGCAGCGCCACCGCCCCGGCGGTGTTCTCCAGCAGCGCGGTCTGCGCCCGGGTGTTGGCGATGACGGCCGCGCCCACCGGATGCCGTTCGGCCTCGTACGTGTCGAGCAGCCCGGCCGGGGCCCGGCCGCCCACCTCGGCGGCGAGCTTCCAGCCGAGGTTGAACGCGTCCTGGACGCCGAGGCTGAGCCCCTGGCCGCCCGTCGGCGGATGGACGTGCGCCGCGTCGCCCGCCAGCAGCACCCGCCCCACCCGGTAGCGCTCGGCCTGCCGGGTGGCGTCGCCCACCCGCGACAGCCAACGCGGCGAATGCGCCCCGAAGTCGGTGCCCGCGTGGGCCCGCAGCCGCTCCTTGACCTCGTCGAGGGTCGTCTCGGCCGTACGGTCCTCCGCCACCCCGTCGGCGGGGACGATCACCCGGTAGACGCCTTCCCCCATGGGGATGATCCCGAACCGGACGTGGACCTTGCGCACCTTTGCCGTCACGGCGGCCACCGTCTCCGGATCCTCGGCCAACTCCATGTCCCCGAGCAGCGTCTCGACCTTGGCTGGCTCCCCCGGGAAGCCGACGCCGAGCAGCTTGCGCACCGTGCTGCGGCCCCCGTCGCAGCCGACGAGGTAACGCGCCCGCAGCCGCGTCCCGTCGGACAGCTCGACGTCCACCCCGTCGGCGTCCTGCCCCAGCCCCACGACCTCGCAGCCGCGCCGGACCTCGGCGCCCAGCTCCACCGCCCGCTCGGTCAGCAGCCGTTCGGTGACGGTCTGCGGGGTGGCGAGGCCGTACGGGTGCGCGGTGTCCATCAGCTCCGGCCGGAGCTTGAGCAGTCCGCCGAAGTCGGCGGTCCGGTACGGCTCGCTGACCTCGAGGAACCGGTCCAGCAGCCCCCGCTGGTCCAGCATCTCGACGCTGCGCACCTGCATCCCGCGCCCGCGGGACTGCCCGGCCGGCTCGGTGAGCCGTTCGAGCACGACCGTCCGCACCCCGGCGAGGCGCAGCTCGGCGGCCAGCATCAGGCCGGTGGGCCCACCGCCCGCGATGACCACGTCGATCGTGTCGATGGCGTCGATGGCGTCGCTCTTCTTCAACTGCTCCCCGTTTCCCCAGGTCATGGCTACGAGTGGGGATTCTGGAGCATGACGGGGGCCTTGCGGCAAGACCCCCGTCGGGCTATAACTTGATCATGGCGAGGTGCTCATGAGCTCCTCGCCATTGCCGTTTCCCCGGCAGGGATCAGCGCTTGAGCAAGAAGCTGAAGTCCCCGGAGAGCTTCCCGCCCAGCCGGACCGCCGAGACGAGCTTCCCGGCCGTGATCAGCCGCTCGACCTCGGCCCGCGGAAGACCGCACCCCTCGGAGATCAGCCGCACCGGCCGGACCGGGATCCGCGCCGCGAAGCGCACCGAGACGTCGATCACCTCGCGGTCCAGGTGGTCCGGTCCCCCGGTGTCGAGGCGCCAGGCGCCGTCCCAGTCGAGGGCTACGCGATTGCGGCGCCGCAGGACCGGATCCTGGAGCAGCTCGGCGGCCAGGCCCGGGTCGTTGTCGTGCATCCGGTCCAGCAGCTCGGGCCGTACGGAGCGCACGTGCGCCCGCTCCAGGACCGTGAGCTTGGCCGTGTCCCCGCAGCCGGTGCAGAGGACGAGCAGCCAGGCGTCGAGGAGCTTGTGGTTGGCGTTGACGCGGAACTTGCCGTTCGCCCGGAAGGACCCCGACGCGCACGAGTGGCATCGGCGGAGGACGGCAGGAAGGCAGGTGGGAGCGACCACCCAGGTATTGAGCACAGAAGTACACCGGTTCCAGTGAGAAGACCGCAGCAGAAAGGAGCGCGGCGCACAGGCGCGACGCGCGACGAATCAGCACTCGGGGGGTCTCACACGGTGTACAACGGAACGCCCTTGTCTCGACGACGTGTTCGGCAGGAGGGTAACGGCGCCCGGCAGTGCGGCTCCACTGGTTTTCTCTAGGCGGCGAGCGGACCTTCGGGAGGGCAGTCGCGGCAGCGGCCCGGTCCGGGGGCGCGGAAGGCGCGTTCGCAGCCGTCGCAGTTCTGCCACGGGTCCGGTCACCGGGCGGCGTTCACGGCGGGCGGCGGGGCCGTCGGCATGCGCGGCGGGATCCCCGCGCGCAGCCGGTACCCGATCACCGCCGCCGGGCTGCGCATCTCGGCCGGCAGATCCGCAGCCAGGGCGTGCCGGACGGCCTCCGGCTCGGCCCCCCGGTCCAGCCAGGCGGCCACCCCGGGCGCGAGGCGCCGTACGTCCCGCTCGGCCAGCAGCAGCCGGGGGTCGTCCCCGCGCAGCCGGGCGAGCAGGTCGGCGGCGTCCTGCCGGGCGGCGGGTTCGGGGGCGGGGGCCTCCGGAGGGGGAGCGGGTGCGGGCTCCGGCTCCGGTACGGGGGCCAGGTCGGCCGGCGGTGGGGGCGGCGGGTCGTCCCCCGGCGGGACGGTGCCGCGCGGCTGGTTGTAGGACACCGTCCGGGTCGCGAGCCTGCCCTCGGGGGTCCGTACGCAGGACCGCTCCAGGTATCCGGCCGCCTCCAGCTCCCGCAGCGCGGCGGCGATCCGGATCTCCCCCTCGGGGAAGCGGGCGGCGAGCGCCTTGATGCCGATCCCGCTACCGGCGGCCAGCGACTGGATGTGCACCGCGAGCCCGATCGCCACCAGCGACAGGGCCTGGTGCTGGGCGAGGTGGTTGCCGATCACCACGTAGTGACCGGTGTGCGGCACGTTGACGTGGATGACACCTGATGGAATGGACCCGCCTCGAACGCGGGACGACGTGCGCGTGCGCACGCTAGGGTTCTTGAACGCCATTGGGAAGGTACTGCTTCCTCGTTGGTCAGGCCCTCGCCCGGGATGCCAGTCCCGGCGGGGGCCGTCTCATGTCTGATGTTGTGCGGCGAGCATATGCCCGGCAACCACCCCGAAATCCAGCCCAGTTGGCACGGTTCACCCGAGCGAGTGAGCGCGGGGGTTGGGGGGGTGGGTTGGTGGGTTTTACCCCGGTACTTAAAGGATGTCGAGGGTCGCCGGGTCCCGGTGGCCCACGTCCCGGATGAGTACGCGGACCGGCGGATCCTGAGTACGGCGGCGCAGGTGGGACGCCCCCTCAGCGGCTTGGCTGGGGCCATGCGACACGAGAGCAAGAACACCGCACTGGCGTGGACCACGGCCCTGGCACTGGCCCTGGTCCCGGTGGCCTTCGTCTTCGGCGCCCTGGGCGGGATGGCCGAGCAGGTCCACCCCGAGGCGGTGGCCGTGCTGAAGGTGTTCTGGCTCGCCTCCTGGACGGCCACTCCGCTGCTCGCCCTCGCCGGCTGGCTGCTCCGCCGACGCCCGGCCCTGCTCTCCGCCGGTCGCTGGACGGGCTGGATCGCGGTGGTCCCGGTCCCGGTCACGATCCTGCTGGCGTCCCGCCTGTAGGCAGGTCCACCTCCGCCCACACCGCCTTGCGCGGCGGCGGCCCCTGCTCCACCCCCCACCGGTCGGCGAGCGCCTCCACCACCGCCAGGCCCCGGCCCCCTTCCGCGCGGGCGTCGGCGTCGCGGAGAACCGGGATCCGGTCCCGGCACGTGTCCACCACCTCGATCCGCAGCACGTCGCCGCCCAGGCTGAGCACCACCAGGAAGTCCCGCCCGGCCACCCGCCCGTGGGTCACGGCGTTGGCCGCCAGCTCGGCCACGATCAGCGCGGGCCCGTCCGTCGGCAGCCCCCACGCCCGCAGCTTCTCGACGGCGAGCTGCCGGGCCTGGCGCGCGCCGCGGGGTGTGGCGGGCAGCTGGACGCCGAACTGATGTGCAGAGCACCAGATTTGAGTAGTCACGTCACCCAGCGTGGGGCGGCGTGCGTAGCGTGTGAAGCGCCATCGCCCGTGCGTCCGGGGTCTGTCCCGCGCTTGTCCGGCGATGTCCGGGCTGTCCTGACGGAGGGACGGGCAGAGGGCGTTGAGGAATTTCGGCGCGTCGGAGGTGGGGCACGCATGACGGTGGACAGGGACGGTACGGAAGACGCGGGCTGGGACGTGGACCCGGATGACGAGCAGGGCATCGCGGTCCTGGCCGCGCTCGGCCGCCAGCTGAGGGCCTGGCGTGAGAAGGCCGGAATGAAGGCCGCTGCCTTCGGGGTGGAGATCGGGTACGGCGAGGACCAGGTCCGCAAGGTCGAGGGAGGCAAGCGGATCCCGCGCCCGGAGTACCTGGACAGGGCGGACGAAGTTCTGGGGGCGCGCGGGCAGATCTCTGCGATGAAGGAGGACATGGAGCAGGTCCGCTACCCGAAGAAGGTCCGGGATCTGGCCAAGCTGGAGGCGCGCGCGGTGGAGATCGGTGCGTACCGCGTCCACGGGATTCACGGAGTTCTACAGACGGAGGAGTACGCCAGGGCACTCTTCGAGATGCGCCAGCCCGCCTATGCGCAGGATGAGGTGGAACGGTACGTGGCCGCGCGCATGGTCCGACGCGCTCTCTTCGACCGAAACCCTTCTCCCTCGCTCAGCATCGTCCAGGAGGAAGTAACCCTCCGGCGACGCATCGGAGGCACAATGGTGTGGCGTCCACAGCTCGAACGTCTGTTGGAGGTGAGTCGCTTGCGATACGTGGCTCTCCAGGTGATGCCGACCGACCGCGAGGTCCATGCCGGCATGGACGGCGGGATCGAGGTACTGAAGTTCGGTGACGGTACGGCAGTGGGCCGCTCGGAAGGAGCGTTCGGCGGACGGCCGGTCTCCGACCCGAAACAGCTCCGGATCCTCGAACTGCGCTATGGCATGATCCGGGCGCAAGCGCTCACGCCCCTGGAGTCACAGCGCTTCATCGAAAATCTGCTGGGAGAGACATGACCGACTACCCCGAACTGCACTGGTTCAAGAGCAGCTACAGCGATGGCAGCGAAGGCGACTCCTGCGTAGAGGTGGCACACGCCTGGCAGAAGAGCAGCTACAGCGACAACGGTGACATCAACGACTGCGTCGAGGTGGCCTCCACCCCCGCGCGGGTCCACGTCCGCGACTCCAAGGACACCGCCCTCCCCCACCTCACCTTCGGTCCCACCGCCTGGACCGGCTTCCTTGCGGCACAATGACCCCTTGCACGCACAGTAGTTGACGTTTCGGCCAGGGGGCGGGATGCAGCCGGGGGCACAGCTGGCCGGGCGGTACCGGCTCGTCGAGCGGCTCGGGCAGGGCGGGATCGGCGAGGTGTGGCGGGCCCAGGACGTCGAGCTGGACCGGGCCGTGGCCGTGAAGGTGCTGCTGGAGTTCGACGCGTCCGAGGAGCTGCTCGGCCGGTTCCGCCGCGAGGCGTCCATCGGGGCGCGGCTCCAGCATCCCGGGATCACCGTCGTCCACGACATCGGCCGCCACGGCGACCGGCTGTTCATGGTGATGGAGCTGCTGGAGGGGCAGGACCTCTCCCGGCTGCTGGCCCGCACCCCCGGTGTCGGCCTGCCCCTCCCCCAGGTGCTCGACCTCGCCCTCCAGACGGCCGAGGCCCTTTCCGCCGCGCACGCGCAGAAGGTGGTGCACCGGGACCTGAAGCCCGGGAACCTCTTCCTCCTCGCCGACGGCCGCCTCAAGATCTGCGACTTCGGCATCGCCCGCACCGCCGACGCCACGGGCGGTCTCACCGTCACGGGCCGGGTGTTCGGGACGCCGTCGTACATGGCCCCCGAGCAGTGGCGGGGCGAGCACGTCGACGGGAGCTGCGACCTGTACGCCCTGGGGTGCGTGCTGTACGCGCTGCTGACCGGCGCGCCGCCGTTCGCCGGGACCGAGCAGGCCTGGGTGCTGATGCGGATGCACCTGGAGGAAGCTCCCCCGGCCCTGGGTGCCGTACGGGGCGACCTGCCGCCCGCGCTCGTGGAGCTGGTGGACTCGCTGCTGGCCAAGGAGCCGGGCGACCGGCCCGACGCCCTCACCGTCGCGGACCGGCTGCGCGCGCTGCTGCACGGACCCGTCGTACGCGACGTACCCACCATGGACCTGGGGACGGCCCCCACGGTCACCGACACCCCGGCCCCGAGCCGCCGGAACGTGCTGCTCGGGCTCGGCGGGCTCGGGCTGCTGGCGGGGGCCGGCGGCGGGACGTACGCCGTGTGGCGGCTGACCGGCGACAAGAACGACGCCGGCAAGAACGACGGCGGCAAGAACCCCGGCGACACGAAGAACGACGGCGGACCTTCCGCCGAAGGGACCGCCGAGCCCGGCACCGCCGGGATCCGCATGGTGCAGGAGATCAGGAAGCACGCCGGCTCCGTCGACTCGGTGGGGATCAGCCCGGACAGCAGGTACATCGTCAGCGGCGGCAACGACCGCAGCATCCAGCTGTACAACTTCGCCGGCGGCGGCAGCCTCACCCTCTCGCCGATGCCCGAGGCGGCCGTGACCTGCGTGTCCTACAGCCCCGACGGCAAGGTCCTCGTCGGCGGGAGCGACAAGGCCCTGCGCCTGCACGACGTCTACAGCCTGGAGCTCCTCGGCGTCCTGGCGGGCCACACGGGGCTGGTGCGCGCGGTGGCGTTCAGCCCGGACAGCAAGACCCTCGCCAGCGGTGCCGACGACGGCACCATCCTCCTCTGGGACGTGGTGAGCCGCTCCACCACCGCCGTCGCCACCCTCACCGGGCACGCCAAGCCGGTGCTGTCCCTGGCCTTCGCCCCCGACGGCTCCCTCGCCAGCGGCTGCGGCGACGGCACCATCCGCCTCTGGGACACCGCGAGCCGGACCTCCACGGCCACGCTCGCGGGCCACGCCAAGGCCGTCGCCGCGGTCGCGTTCAGCCCCGACGGGAAGATCCTGGCCAGCGGCAGCGCCGACAGCAGCGTCCGGCTGTGGGACCCGGCCTCACGCAAGAGCACCACCCTCCCGGGCCACAACAACCCCGTCCGGTCGGTGGCGTTCAGCCCCGACGGGCAGACCATCGCCAGCGGCGGCGGCCGCACCGTCCGCCTCTGGGACGTCGCCTCCCGCGAGCACCGCGCGACGCTCAACGGACACCTGGCCGCCGTGACCTCGGTCGCGTTCACCCCCGACGGCAAGACCCTCGTCAGCGCGAGCGAGGACGACCGCATCCGGGTGTGGAAGCGGGCCTGACGGCGGACGGCGGCGAGGATGGCCGGATGACGTCCATAGACCGGCCCGAGGACCAGGGGTGCCTGCGCTGGGTGCTCGCCGTACCCCTGGCCCTCCTCTACCTTCCGGCCACGTTCTTCCTCTACGGCTCGCTGGTGCTCCAGCCCGACTCCGGCTCCCCGTACGACCCGATGCGCGACGACGCGCGGGTCAACGCCGTGCTCTCGGTCGGGCTGTGGTTCCTCGGGCTGCTCCTGACCGCCGTCCCCGTCTTCCACCGCAACCTCGGGCGGTGGTGGTACGCGGTGCCGTTCCTCCTCGCCTCGGTCGCCTACTGGCGGTGGCAGACCGTCTAACGGGCGGACTCCGCCGCGGCCGCCTCGACCAGCAGCTTCGCCGCCACCGCCGCACCGTCCGCGTCGAACGCGGCGGCCACCGACGCCGCCCGGGCGGCGGTCTGCGGGGTCAGGGCGGTCTCCAGCGCGGCCGACAGGGACTCCACCGTCGGGGTGGGGCCGTCGTGGGCCGCGCCGATGCCGAGGCCGGCCACGCGGGAGGCGAAGTACGGCTGGTCCGCGCCCTGCGGAACGATCACCTGGGGCGCGCCGGAGCGGGTCGCGGTGGTCGTGGTGCCCGCACCGCCGTGGTGGACGACGGCGGCGACGCGGGGGAACAGCGCCTGGTGGTTGGCCTCGCCGACGACGAAGCAGTCGTCGCCCGCGTCGGCCGCCGCCAGGTCGGCCCAGCCCCGGGAGAGCAGTACGCGGCGGCCCTGCGCGCGGACGGCTTCGACGACGGTCCGGGCGAGCCCGGCCGGGTCGGCCATGGGGATGCTGCCGAAGCCGACGTACACCGGCGGCTCGCCGGCGTCGAGGAACTCCACCAGGTCGGAGGGGAGCGGCCGCTCGTCCGGCAGCACCCACGCACCGGTCTGTACGACCTCCAGCGCGGCCGGCCGCACCCACGGGGCGAGGGCGGGATCGGTGGCCAGCCAGGGCCGGTCGGTGAAGACGTGGCCGCGGAGGTCGTCCACGGCCGGCAGGCCGACCGACTCCCGGAAGGCGTTGACGGCGTCGCCGAAGACGTCCTGCGCGTCGCGGGCGTCCCGCTCCCACAGCACCTCGTTGTCGGTGATCTCCGGCGGCAGCGGCCTGCCCGGGCGCGGGATCGGCGGGTGGTGCGGGGAGGGCAGGCTGACGGGCTGGTAGCTCGCGTACACGTACGGGACGCCCAGCTTCTCGGCGGCCGCCTTCACCCCGGCCACGGCGGGCACCAGGCCGGTCGCGAGCAGGACGTCGCAGCCGTCGGCCGCCACCCGCGTCACGCTCTCGTAGAACGCGGCGACCAGCTCGGCCGCCCGCTTCGCGATCCCTCCCGGCGCCGGCGGCACCTTCCCGGTCACCAGGTCGCGCACCGACGCGCCGGTCGGGACCATCTCCACGCCGACCCCGGCGAGCCGACCGGCGAACTCCTCGTCCGGCGGCGCGCACACCAGCACCTCGGCCCCCAGCTCCTTCAGCCGCACCGCGAGCCCGACGAGCGGCTCGACGCCCCCGCGCGAATCGTAGGCAGACAGCACCACACGCATTCCGTACTCCCAATCCCCCGTGAAACGGCTCAGGTTGGAGAGTCTGCACCACGGTGATGATCTTGTGGCAAGCCCGGGGCTGCGCTATACGTTGGGCATGGCCAAGGAAATCCAGGTGACGTACGACTGCGCCGACCCCGCCGCCCTGGCGGCCTTCTGGGCCGAGGTGCTCGGGTACCGCGTCCAGCCGCCGCCGGAGGGCTTCGCCGACTGGCCGTCCGCGCTGACGGCGTGGGGCGTGCCGCCGGAACAGCACAACAGCCGCTCGGCGATCGGCGACCCGGACGGCAAGGGGCCGCGGATCTTCTTCCAGCGGGTCCCGGAGGGCAAGACGGCGAAGAACCGCCTGCACCTGGACGTCCGCTCGGCCCCGGGCCTGAAGGGCATGGAGCGGATGGACGCCCTGGAGGCGGAGGCCACGCGCCTGGAGGCCCTGGGCGCCAAGCGCCTGTACCGCCTCGACCCCGACGGCATCGACGAGGGCATCATCGTGATGGCCGACCCCGAGGACAACGAGTTCTGCCTGGACTGACGCACGACGCTCACGCGCGAACGCCGAAGCCCCCGCCCAGGATCCCGGGTGGGGGCTTCGGCGTATGCCGTGAGTCGCGGTCAGGCGGCGACGGGGACCGGCTGGGCGGTGGTGTCGCGGGCCGGCTCGTCCAGCAGGGAGGACGAGGCGGCGGCGTAGGCCTCCTTGTCGAGGATCCCCTCACGGGCAGAGACGATCACCGGTACGACCGCCTGACCTGCGACGTTCGTTGCCGTCCTCATCATGTCGAGGATCGGGTCGATCGCCATCAGCAGGCCGACGCCGGCGAGCGGCAGGCCCAGCGTGGAGAGGGTCAGGGTGAGCATCACGGTCGCGCCGGTCAGGCCGGCCGTGGCGGCGGAGCCGACCACCGAGACGAACGCGATGAGCAGGTACTCCTTGATGCCCAGCTGCACGTCGAAGATGTTCGCGATGAAGATCGCGGCGAGCGCCGGGTAGATCGCGGCGCAGCCGTCCATCTTCGTGGTGGCGCCGAACGGGACGGCGAAGGAGGCGTACTCCTTCGGGACGCCGAGGCGCTCGGTGACCTTCTGGGTGACCGGCATGGTGCCGACCGAGGAGCGGGAGACGAAGGCCAGCTGGATCGCGGGCCAGGCGCCCTTGAAGAACTGGACCGGGTTGACCTTGGCGACGGTCCACAGCAGCAGCGGGTAGACGCCGAACATGACGAGCGCCGAGCCGATGTAGATGTCGGCGGTGAAGGTGGCGTACTTGCCGATGAGGTCCCAGCCGTAGCTCGCGATGGCGGTGCCGATGAGGCCGACGGTGCCGATCGGGGCGAGGCGGATGACCCACCACAGGGCCTTCTGGAGGAGCTCCAGGACGGACTCGGCGAGGTTCAGGACGGGCTGGGCCTTGGCGCCGAGCTGGAGGGCGGCGATGCCGGCGACGGCGGCGAGGAAGACGATCTGGAGGACGTTCAGCTCGGTGAACGGGGTGACGATGTCCTTCGGCACGATGCCGGTCAGGAAGTCGATCCAGGAGCCGTGCCGCTTGGGCTCCTTGCCGTCGGCCGGGGTGAGGCCGGTGCCGGCGCCCGGGTCGGTCAGCAGGCCGATCGCGAGGCCGATGCCCACCGCGATCAGCGAGGTGATCATGAACCAGAGCAGGGTGCGGGAGGCGAGCCGGGCGGCGTTGTTCACCTTCCGCAGGTTGGTGATGGACACCAGGATGGCGAAGAACACGAGCGGGGCGACGGCCAGCTTCAGCAGCTGGATGAAGATGTCACCGACCTGCTCCAGGGTGGTCTTCAGCCAGCTGACGTCCTGGCTGCGGGCGATCCACCCGAAGAGGACGCCGAGCGCGAGGCCGGCGACTATCTGGGCCCAGAAGGGGAACTTGAACGAGGCCTTGGCGGGAGCCTGGGCCTGGGGGGACGCGGACACGGCAATCTCCGGGGGACGCGCGGACGTACGGCGGATGGTTTCTGCGAGGGGTGCGGTACGGCGGCAGCCGGAAAGGGGCCGGGCCGGCCGGGGACCGCTGCTGGAGGCGGCTGGGCTTCAGCTTCAGCGGCGACAGCAACAGGCCGCGGACACGCGGCGGCAGAGGTCGACGTGCAGGCGCGCCACGAGCGGGACGCTCGGGCTCATCGGGTGCGCGGCTGCGGTCAACATGTCGAACACGCTAACACTTTGGCTTTGAGAATCTCAAAGGGATGCTTTGAGCACGCATCGCGCGGGGGCGCGGCGACCGGCCGCACCCGGCCCCCGAAACGCCGAAGCCCCAGCGTGGCGGGGGGTGTTCCCGGCGCTGGGGCGTGTCGGTGCGCGGAGCGGCCGCGGGGCCGCTGTGAGGTAGGACTCAGGCGCGCGCGGCGTCGTCGGCCGCGTCCTCCTGGCTGCGGTTCGCGGCGAGCCGCTCCTTCGCACCCGCGACGCGTCCGGAGATCTGCTGGGACATCTCGTCGCGCTGCTTGCGCAGCAGGACGAAGGACAGCGGGGCGGAGAGCACCAGCGCGAGGAGCACGATCCAGGCGAAGTTGGCGTCGCCCAGCCCGGCGGGCACCCAGCCCACGTTGACCAGGACGGCGACGAGCACCAGGCACCCGACGAAGATGCCCAGGCGCATCGCGGTGTAGCGGATCGTCGCGCTCGGCTTGAGGGCCACGGTGACCCCTCCCTCTCTTCTTGCGTCGGCACGTGCCCGTCCAGTGAAGCACGCCGGGCCCCCGCCGCGGCCCGGCGGGGGTCAGTGCAGGGGCAGCAGCATCGTGATGTCGTCGCGGTCGTCGCCGGGGGCCACGCGGATGGCGCCGGGGACCCGGCCGACCTCCTTGTAGCCGCAGGCCGCGTAGAAGTGCTCCAGTCCGACCCCGCCGCGGCACTCCAGGCGGATGGCCTCGATGCCCTCCAGCGAGCGCGCCGCGTCGGCGAGGGCGGCCATCAGTTCGCGTCCGGCACCGCGGCCCTGGAGGGCGGGGCCGACCATCACCGTGTACGCCCAGACCCAGTGCTTCCGCAACGGGTGCGCCTCGAAGGCGAGGAAGGCGACCGCCCGCACCACGCCGTCGGCGTCCCGCCCGACCAGCAGCCGGTGGCGACCCTCGGCCAGCGCGACGAGGTGCTTGACCAGCGCGGGGCGGATGTCGTCGACGGTGACCGGCGGGACGAAGCCGACCGCGCCGCCGGCGTTGGTGACCTCGGTCCACAGCTGTGCGATGCCGTCGCGCAGGGCGGGGTCGACGACCGGATCGAAGGTGAAGGTAAGGGTCATAGAGCGAGAGTATCTATTACCATCCCGCCGGGCAACGGGTTTCGTGACCGTCCGCCCCCGCAGACGACGGGAGCCCCGGACCGTCGGGGACGGTCCGGGGCTCCTGTGTGCGCAAAGGGTGCGCGCAAGGGGCGCGCGTCAGACGCGCATCGCCTGCGGAGTCTCGCGCAGCGAGGCGTCCGGGCCCGGGTACTCGCGGATGACCTCGTAGCGCGTGTTGCGCTCGACCGGGCGGAAGCCGGCCTCGCGGATGAGCTCCAGGAGGTCGTCACGGCCCAGCTTGTTCGGGGTGCCGTAGTTGTCCGCGTCGTGCGTGATCTTGTACTCGACCACCGAGCCGTCCATGTCGTCCGCCCCGTGCTGGAGCGCGAGCTGGGCGGTCTGCACGCCGTGCATCACCCAGAAGACCTTCACGTGCGGCACGTTGTCGAAGAGCAGCCGGGAGACCGCGAAGGTCTTCAGCGCCTCGGCGCCCGTGGCCATCGTGGTGCGCGCCTGGAGCCTGTTGCGGACCTTGCCGTCCTTCACGTCCACGAAGTCGTGCTGGTAGCGCAGCGGGATGAAGACCTGGAAGCCGCCGGTCTCGTCCTGGAGCTCGCGCAGCCGCAGTACGTGGTCCACCCGGTGGCGCGGCTCCTCGATGTGCCCGTAGAGCATCGTCGCCGGGGTCTTGAGGCCCTTCTCGTGCGCCAGGCGGTGGATCCGCGACCAGTCCTCCCAGTGGGTGGCGTGGTCGACGATGTGCTGGCGGACCTCCCAGTCGAAGATCTCCGCGCCGCCGCCGGTGAGCGATTCGAGGCCGGCCTCGATCAGCTCGTCGAGGATCTCGGAGGCCGAGAGGCCGGAGATCGTCTCGAAGTGGTGAATCTCGGTGGCCGTGAACGCCTTCAGCGAGACGTTCGGCAGCGCCTCCTTGAGGGCGGACAGCGAACGCGGGTAGTACCGCCACGGGAGGGTGGGGTGCAGGCCGTTGACGATGTGCAGCTCGGTGAGGTTCTCGTTCTCCATGGCCTTGGCCAGGCGGACGGCTTCCTCGATGCGCATCGTGTACGCGTCCTTCTCGCCCGGCTTGCGCTGGAACGAGCAGTAGGCGCACGAGGCCGTGCACACGTTCGTCATGTTGAGGTGGCGATTGACGTTGAAGTGGACGACGTCGCCGTTCTTGCGCGTGCGCACCTCGTGGGCGAGACCGCCCAGCCAGGCCAGGTCGTCCGACTCGTAGAGGGCGATGCCGTCCTCGCGCGTCAGCCGCTCGCCGGAGCGGACCTTCTCCTCCAGCTCACGCTTGAGCCCCGCGTCCATGCCGGTGTCTCCTCTGCCTGTCCCTGTCCAGCACCTGTCTGCAACCGCCACCCACCGTACTCTCAGGCGTCCTCGGGCAGGTCGCCGACCCGGTTCTCCCACTTCGTGGAGAGCACGATCGTGGTGCGGGTCCGGGAGACGCCCTTGGTCCCGGAGAGCTTGCGGATGATCCGCTCCAGGCCGTCGACGTCACCGGCGCGCACCTTGAGCATGTACGAGTCGTCGCCGGCGATGAACCAGCAGTCCTCGATCTCCTGGAAGTCGCGCAGCCGGCGCGCCACGTCCTCGTGGTCCGCGGCGTCGGAGAGGGAGATGCCGATCAGCGCGGTGACGCCGAGCCCGAGCTCGGCGGCGGCGACCGTCGCGCGGTAGCCGGTGATCACGCCGGCGGTCTCCAGCCGGTTGATGCGGTCGGTGACGCTGGGGCCGGAGAGGCCCACGAGACGGCCCAGCTCCGCGTACGAGGCGCGGCCGTTCTCCCGAAGCGCCTGGATGAGCTGCCTGTCCACCGTGTCCATTACGTGGAGCCTTCCATTATTCGGCGATCCTGCAAGTTTAGGTATAGAATCAAAGGCGCACAGGGTCAACACCCTGTGAATCTTTCAACAGATCAATGACGATCTTCAGGAGTGGTTCACCGTGTACACGATCGAGGCGGCCTACGCGCACATGCGACAGCTCCAGGAGCTGGCCAACCGATCCCGCACCGACCAGCCCGCAGCCGCCCGCCGCGTCGACAAGACCCGCCGTCCGGGCAGCGCCAAGAAGCGCTGACGCCGGCACCGACGCCGCTACTCACGGGGGCGGGCGCTGCCAAGCTCCCCCTCCCAACGGCGGTACAGCCCGTGCGGCACACCTGCCGCGTCGAGCACCCGCCCCGCGACGAAGTCCACGAGGTCCTGGATGTGCGTCGCGCCCGCGTAGAACGCCGGAGAGGCGGGCAGCACCACGGCGCCCGCCTCGTCCAGCGCCACCAGATGCCTGAGCGTCTGCCCGTTCAGCGGGGTCTCCCGCACCGCGACCACCAGCCGGCGCCGCTCCTTGAGCGTCACGCTCGCGACGCGCTGGAGCAGGTCCTTCGACAGCCCGAGCGCCACACCCGCCACGCAGGCGGTGGAGGCCGGGACGATCAGCATCCCCTTGACGGGGTACGAGCCCGAACTCGGGCCGGCCGCCAGGTCCCCGGCACCCCAGTACCGCACGCCGTCCAGGTCGAACCCGGCGAAGGTCCCGGGCTTGCCGTCCGCGCCGCGGCCCAGCCACTCCTCCAGGTCCGCGCGCCAGTGCGCGTCCCGGAAGGCGATCCCGGTCTCGTCCAGCAGGGTGAGCCGCGAGGCCCGGCTGACCACCAGGTCGACACTCTCGCCCGCCGCCAGCAGCCCCCGTACCACCGCCGCCGCGTACGGCGTCCCGGACGCCCCGGAAACCCCGACCACCCACGGGGTGCGCTTGCCGTCAGTCATACCTCCGAGACTATCCGGCCACGGCGCGGAGGCACTCTGTAAGGTGTCCGCACGTCCCATGGGGTGGGACGGCACGAGGGGGAACACCACCATGAGCACGACGACGACGGCCGAGCCCGCCTGGAGTCAGACCGACCGGGCCAAGGCCGCCGGACAGCTGATGCTGGGCTGGGTGGCCCTGCTGTGGCTGATCGAGGCGGTCGACTACGCCACCGGGCACGCGCTGGACGCGTACGGGATCGTGGGCCGCGACCCCGACACCCTCACGGGCGTCCTCACGGGCTCGTTCCTGCACTACGGCTTCGACCACGTCGCCTCCAACAGCGTCCCCCTGCTGGTCCTCGGCTTCATAGCGGCCCTGTCCGGGATCCGGCGCTTCCTCGCGGTGTGCGGGCTGATCATCCTGGCGGACGGCCTCGGCACCTGGCTGATCGCCCCGTCGGACGGCGTGACCCTGGGCGCCTCGGGCGTCGTCTACGGACTGTTCGGCTACGTCGTGGTCCGCGGGTTCGTCGAGCGCAGGGTGCTGGGCGTCCTGGTGGGCGTGGCCGTCGGCGCGTACTGGGGAGGAACGTTCTTCCTGGGCCTGCTGCCGCTGGACCCGACGATCAGCTGGCAGGGCCACCTGTGCGGTCTGGTGGGCGGCGTACTGACGGCCCTGTACTTCCGCCGCCCGGCCCCCCGGCAGCCAGCGCCGCTCAGCTGACGACCCCGGGGTCGACGGGCAGCGCCGAGGTGTCGACGCTCAGCTTGCCGATGCCGGTCTCCACCACGACGGCGTCGCCGTACGGGATCACGTCCCGGCCGCGGTAGCCGTCGGGGCCCGGGTTCCACAGGGTGACGCAGTGCGCCTTGTAGGGGTCGAAGATCAGGTAGTGCGGGATCCCGCGCCGGGCGTAGGCCTTGTCCTTGATCTCGTAGTCGTTGCGGACGCTCCCCGGGGACACCACTTCAACCGCCAGCTCGATCAGGTCGGGCGGGTAGGCGCTGAGGTTCTTGCGCCGCTCGGTGTCCGGAATGACGGCGAGGTCCGGGCAGAACTCGTTGTCGCCGTCGAGGGGGACCGCAACGTCGGAGATGAAGCCCCACTCCGGTGAAAGCTGCGGCCTCAGAAGGGACTGAACCTCCCAGATGGTCTGGCTGTGATGCGGCTTGACCGGACTCATCACGATGGCGCCCTCGACAATCTCCATCCGGTAGCCCGGGAACATGTCCTCGAACCGGCTGAGCTGTGAGTGCAGGCGGTCGCTCTCCGAGACGGTCACGTCGGCCTCCCTGTCCATGCACTCGATGGTAGGCCGCACGCTAGCTAGACCGTCAGACCCCGCACCACCAGATCCGCGAGTGCGCACACGAACAGGGCAATCCCGATGAAACCGTTGACCGTGAAGAACGCCCGGTTCAGGCGGGACAGGTCGTGCGGCCTGACGATGGTGTGCTCGTAGAGGAACGCCGCCGCGACGATCAGGAGGCCCAGCCAGAGGAAGGCGCCGCCGTCGGTGAGGACGGCGTACCAGGCCAGCAGGGCCGTGGTGACCACGTGGCAGCCGCGGGCGCCCCAGAGGGCGGCCGGGACGCCGAAGCGGGCCGGGACCGACTTGACGCCGTCCGCGCGGTCGGAGTCCACGTCCTGGCAGGCGTAGATCAGGTCGAAGCCGCCGATCCACACGCCGATGGCGAGCCCGAGGACCACCGCCTCCCAGGACCATTCCCCGGTGACGGCGAGCCAGGCGCCGACCGGCCCCATGGCCTGGGCCAGGCCCAGGATGGCCTGCGGGAAGTTCGTGAAGCGCTTGCCGTACGGGTAGACCACCATCGGGACGACGGCGACCGGGGCCAGCGCCAGGCACAGCGGGTTCAGCAGGGCGGCCGCGCCGAGGAAGACCACCAGCGCGATCCCCGCCCCGGTCCAGGCGGACCGCACCGAGACCGCGCCCGTGACGAGCTCGCGCCCGGCCGTGCGCGGGTTGCGGGCGTCGATCTCCCGGTCGATGATCCGGTTCGCGGCCATCGCGAAGGTGCGCAGCCCCACCATGCAGACGGTGACGAGCAGCAGCTCGGTCCAGTGCACGCGCCCGTCGAGCCGGTACATGGCCGTCAGCGCGGCGATGTACGCGAAGGGCAGCGCGAAGACGGAGTGCTCGATCATCACGAGCCGCAGGAAGGCCTTCACCTTCCCGGGTGCCTGCGGGGCGGATCCGGATCCGGATCCGATGACTCCGTCGGCGGTGGTCATCACGCGAGGCTCCCGCGGAAGGCTTCGAGGTCGGCCGCGAGCTCCGCCGCCGGGAGGGCGCCGAGCTCCAGCGTCCGGACGGTCTCGTCGTCGTGGCCCTCGGGCGGGGTGACCCGGGCGGTCACCTCCCAGGAGGCGCCGGAGGGGCGGGCGTCGAGGCGCAGGAAGGTGCCGGCCTCGGCGGTGAACGCCTCCCCGGCCGCCAGGGCCTGCTGGAGCTGTTCCGCGAAGGCGTCGGCCTCGGTGTCCCGCGCGCCCGGCAGCTCGAAGCCGCCGCCGCCGTCCGCCTCGAACACCAGGGCCCAGATGTCACCGGACCCCGCGAACTCCTCCGGGCTCACCCCGGCCTCCTCGGCGGCGGCGAGCACGCCGGGCTGCGTCGGGTCGATCTCCGGGCGCATCAGGGCGACGTACCTCGTCGGGGTGCCGATGAAGACCTCGGGACCGCCCACGGCAATCGGGCTCACAGGCCGTACTCCTTCCAGCGGCGGTCCACCAGGGCCGCCGTAGCCGGGTCGGACTCGACCATGTCGGGCCAGCCGCCGTCGCGGGTGTAGCCCTCCTCCGGCAGCTTCTTGGTCGCGTCGATGCCCGCCTTGCCGCCCCAGAACTGCTGGTAGGAGGCGTGGTCCAGGTGGTCCACCGGTCCCTCGACCACGGTCAGGTCGCGCGAGTAGTCGGTGTTGCCCAGTGCCCGCCAGGAGACCTCGTGGAGGTCGTGGACGTCGCAGTCCTTGTCGACCACGATGATCAGCTTGGTCAGCGACATCATGTGGGCGCCCCAGATGGCGTGCATGACCTTCTGGGCGTGCTTGGGGTACTTCTTGTCGATCGAGACGATCGCACAGTTGTGGAAGCCGCCCGACTCGGGCAGGTGGTAGTCCACGATGTCCGGCACGATGATCTTGAGGAGCGGGAGGAAGAACCGCTCCGTGGCGCGGCCCAGCGGGCCGTCCTCCGTCGGCGGCCGGCCGACCACGATCGACTGGAGCAGCGGGCGCTTCCGCATCGTCACGCAGTCGATCTTCAGGGCCGGGAAGGGCTCCTGCGGGGTGTAGAAGCCGGTGTGGTCGCCGAAGGGGCCCTCGGGGAGCATCTCCCCTGGCTCCAGCCATCCCTCGATCACGACCTCGGCGTTGGCCGGGACCTGGAGCGGGACGGTCTTGCAGTCGACCATCTCGATCCGCTTGCCCGCGACGAACCCGGCGAACAGGTACTCGTCGATGTCGCCCGGCAGCGGTGCGGTGGAGGCGTAGGTGACGGCGGGCGGGCAGCCGAAGGCGATGGCGACCGGCAGCCGCTCGCCGCGCGCGGCGGCGACGGCGTAGTGGTTGCGGCTGTCCTTGTGGATCTGCCAGTGCATGCCGATGGTGCGCTTGTCGTGGCGCTGGAGCCGGTAGAGGCCGAGGTTGCGGACACCGGTCTCGGGGTGCTTGGTGTGGGTGAGGCCCAGGTTGAAGAAGGAGCCGCCGTCCTTGGGCCAGGTGAAGAGCGCCGGGAGCCGGTCGAGGTCGACGTCGTCGCCGGTGAGGACGACCTCCTGGACGGGCGCGGACTCGCCCTTCACCTTCTTCGGCGGTACGTGGACCATCGAGCCGAGCTTGCCGAAGGCCTCGCGGACGCCGATGAAGCCCTGGGGCAGCTCGGGCTTGAGGAGGCCGCCGATCTTCTCGCTGATCTCGCCGTAGGACTTGAGGCCGAGGGCCTTCAGGAGGCGGCGGTCGGTGCCGAAGACGTTCATGGCGAGCGGCATGGCCGAGCCCTTGACGTTCTCGAAGAGCAGGGCCGGGCCGCCGGCCTTGTTCACTCTGTCGACGATCTCCCCGACCTCCAGGTACGGGTCGACTTCGGCCTTGATGCGCTTGAGGTCGCCCTCCCGCTCCAGAGCCCGGAGCAGCGAGCGGAGATCGTCGTAAGCCATGGAGCCCAGTATCCGTCACCCCATACCCTGGAACCGTCACCGGGGCCCCGCGCGGGCCCGTCGTCACCTCCCGGGAGTCGGTCCCACACCGTGCTGCGCTATCTGCCGTTCCTGCTGATCCTGGCGCTGACCATCTACGCCTTCATCGACTGCCTGAACACCCCGGAGGAGGAGGTCAAGCACCTGCCGAAGACGGTCTGGGTGCTGATCATCCTGCTGTTCTCGATCGTCGGCCCGGTGGTGTGGCTGTTCGCGGGCCGCAAGCGCTCCGCGGCCGGCGGCGGGGGCCGGGCGCGCCGGCAGCAGTGGGTGGCGCCCGACGACAACCCGGAGTTCCTGAAGTCCCTGCGCGAGGAGCAGGAGAAGAACAGGGACAAGGACGGCGACACGGACAAGGGCAAGGACAAGGGCACGGACAAGGAGTAGGGGTCGCCGCGCCGGGGCGGGACGCGGGTCGCCCGGAACGCGGCCGGAAAGATCATTGAACGCGTTCAACCCCGCTGGCAGAATCAGGCCATGCCACCGCCGCGCACCCGGCCCGGGATCCGCGTCCTCGACACGGTCCTGCGCAACCTGCTCGCGTACGGGGTGCTCACCTGCGCCCTGCTCGCCATGACGGGCGGCTGGGACCCGCAGCGCCACGACGCGCGCCCCGTCCCCGCCGTGTACGACGCCGACATCTCCGAGATCGTCGGCACCTGGCGCTGCGTCGACGGCACCGAGGTGGTCTTCCGGGCCGACGGCAGCGCCGACGTCACCCTCCTCGACGGCCAGGACCGCGACTACGCCGCCGGCTGGCGGCTCTCGGGCTCCGGCTCCTGGCGGCTCACCGGCCGGCAGCCCGCCGACCGCACCCTCGGCCAGCACCTGCGGCTGCGGCTGCCCGCCCCGGCCGCCACCGCCGCCCGCACCGGCACCGGCCCCCCGGCGGCGGCTCCCCAGCGCTACGCGTGGACCTTCGAGCTGCGCCGCGACGAGCGCGGGGCGCTGGAGCTGTACTTCGGGTTCTTCCTCGGGACCGGCCCGGCACGCGGCTCCTACGTCCTGGAGAAGGACGCGTAGGAGGCGCGCAGCTCCGCCCAGCGGACGTCGGTCCAGGCCCCCCAGTCCGTGGGGTGCCCGGCCAGGAAGGACTCCAGCCGCTCGAAGTGGTCGTGCCAGCCGGCCAGGCAGTCCAGGCGCTCCTCCGGCGAGCCGCCGCGCTCGTTCAGGAAGCGGATCACCGTCGAGTCGGTGCCGACCGCCTCCAGGTGGAAGCGGATCCGGCCGTGTTCGGAGACCGTGTACTCGGCGACCCGCTCGGTGTCCCAGGCGGTGACCTGCCCGGACACGGAGGTGCCGGTGTTGGGCCAGCGCAGGGTGACGGCCCCGCCGAGCCGGCGTTCCAGCACGTCCGCCGCCGCCAGCCAGCCGAGCAGCCCCTCCGCCGTGGTCAGGGCGGGCCACAGGGCGGCGTACCCGTACGGCAGGTGCATCTCGAAGCGGATGGTCCAGCGGCCGGGGCCGCGCGGCTCGCTGGTGGCATGGCTCACAGGAGACATACCACCAGCGTCCCACTCCCCCGGGTCAGACGCCCGCGTACGAGTGCTTGCCGCTGAGCAGGATGTTCACGCCGTAGTAGTTCCAGATCCAGCAGGCGAAGGCGAAGAGCGCCAGGTAGGCGGCCTTGCGGCCCTTCCAGCCGGCCGTGGCCCGCGCGTGCAGGTAGCAGGCGTACGCCACCCAGGTGACGAAGGACCAGACCTCCTTGGGGTCCCAGCCCCAGTAGCGGCCCCACGCGTCGCCCGCCCAGATGGCGCCCGCGACGATGGTGAACGTCCACAGCGGGAAGACCGCCGCGTTGATCCGGTAGGAGAACTTGTCGAGCGAGGCCGCCGAGGGCAGGCGCTCGAGCACCGAGCTGCGGAACCGCCCGACGGTCCGGCCCGCCTCCAGGTGGCTCTCGTAGCTGTCGCGGAACAGGTAGAGCACCGCGCCGGCCGCGCCGATGTAGAAGACCGCGCCGCAGAAGATGGCGGTGGAGACGTGGATCCACAGCCAGTACGAGTGCAGGGCCGGGACCAGCTGGTCACTGTCGGTGTAGAGCCAGGTGGTGGCGATGCCGAGGTCCAGCAGGACCGTCGTGACCAGGATCAGGCCGAGCCAGCGGACGTTCTTCTTCAGCGCCAGGAGCAGCAGGTACGCGCCGACCGCGACCGTGGAGAAGGTCACCGAGAACTCGTACATGTTGCCCCAGGGGGCCCGCTGCACGGACATCGCGCGGGAGACCACGCCGCCCGCCTCGATGAGGAAGCCGAGCACGGTCAGCGAGACCGCGATCCGCCCGTACAGGTCGCCCTGCTCGGTGCCGCCGGCCGCGCCCGGGCCGTCCGGGACGTCCCGGCTGCCCGACGCGGAGCGGGTGACGACCTCCGGCTTGTCCAGGACGGCCGTGCCGCCGCCCTTCTGCCGCACCCGTACGGCGGGAGCCGCTCCGGCCGCCGCCTTCGACGCCGTCAGCGCGGCGGCCGTACGGCCCACCTTGCTGCGGCTGCCGAAGACCCACTCGGTGATGTGCGCGAGGAAGGCGAGCGTGTAGACCGCCATCGACGCGTACACCAGCTTGTTGCTGAGATCGGCGAGGCTCTCGTTCGTCGCCGCCGCGAGCAGCGTCGTCATGCGCGCTCCCCTTCTTCTTCCTCGGTGTTTCCGGCCTCGGCCGGTTGCGCCGGGCTCGGCGCCCGTTCGTACAGGGCGGCGCAGAGCACCGACAGCTCCTCCGGCAGTTTCGCCGACTCGCTGCGGCCCAGGCCCGCCAGCTCCACGACGGTCAGGCCGTCCTCGTCCTTGACCGCGCGGACCCAGATCCGGCGGCGCTGGATGAACAGGGACGCGGCGAGACCGCCGATGGCGACGAGGGCGCCCGCCAGGGCCAGCCCGTTGGCGGGCTGCTGGGTGACCGAGAAGGTGGCCCAGCGCTCGATGCCCTCGAACTTCACGGTGCCCGCGCCGTCCGGCAGGGTCATCGTCTCGCCCGGCAGCAGCCGCTGCTTGAACAGCTGCCCCTCCGGGTTCTTGAACTCCTGCATCTTGGAGGTGTTCAGCTGGTACACGTTCTGCGGCAGGCCCGCGTCGACGCCCAGGCTGCCGTGGTAGGCGCTGAGGGCGAGGACGGGGAAGTCCAGGGCCGGGAACTGCGAGAGCATCGTGCCCTTGCCCTCGCCGGCGAAGGTCGGCACGAACATGGCGTTGAAGCCGAGCTGTTCCTTGTCGCCGTTCTTGTTGCGGTAGCCGTCCGGGACCTTGACCGCGCCCGAGGAGCTCAGGTTCGCGTCGAAGGGCAGCATCGGCACGGCGTCCTTGTAGATCACCTTGCCGGTGGGATCGGTCACCGAGATGACCGGCGCGTAGCCGTGGCCCAGCAGGAAGATCTTGGAGCCGTCGATCTCCAGCGGCCTGTTGACCTCGATCTCGGCCTTCTTCGGCTCCCCGTGCGCGCCCTCGCTGTAGGTGACGTACGCCTTGAAGTCGCGCGGGGTGCCCTTCTGCGGGCCGCTCTTCTCGTAGCTCGCGTCGAACCTGTCCAGGGTGAACGAGAACGGCGGCAGGTCGTCGGAGGAGAAGAGGCTGCCGGACTTGAAGTCGTCGTACTGGGTGAGCGTGTTCGCGAAGCCCTTGCCGCGCAGGACGAGCTTGCCGCCCTCGGACTTGAAGAGCTGGCCGCACGCGAAGGCCACCAGCATCACGATCAGGGCGATGTGGAAGGCCAGGTTCCCCGCCTCGCGGAGGTAGCCCTTCTCGGCGGCGACGGCGTCGGCGCCGGACTCCGTACGGAAGCCCCTCTTGCGCAGCAGCGCCTTCCCGTCGGCGAGGACCTCCTCCGGGGAGGCCTCCGTACGCCACGTCGCGTACGCCGGCAGCCGCTTCAGACGGCGCGGCGCACCCGGCGGGCGGCCGGTGAGCTGGCCGACGAACTGCCAGGTGCGCGGGACGATGCAGCCGATCAGCGACACGAACAGCAGGATGTAGATCGCGGAGAACCACACCGAGCTGTAGACGTCGAAGAGCTGGAGCTTCTCGGCGGCCGGCACCCAGAACTCGTGGGTCTTCTTCCACTCGGCGACCTTCATCGGGTCCACCTGCGTCTGGGGGACGAGGGAGCCCGGGATGGAGCCGAGGGAGAGCAGGAACAGCAGGATCAGCGCCACGCGCATGGAGGTGAGCTGGCGCCAGAACCAGCGGGCCCAGCCGAGCACCCCGATGCCGACGGGGGCGGCCGCGCTCTCCTCGGCGGGGGCCGTGGAGAGCTGCGCTCCGGCGGCGGCGTCGGCTTCCGCCTCGGCGTCGGCCTCGTGGGGCGCCTCGACGGGCGCCTTGTCGGTCGTACTCATGTCCGTGTAGTCCTCAGATCCCCACCGTGAAGGTTTGGGTCCAGCTCTGCATCTCGTTCACGATGCCGGTCCACATCCCCGTGACGAGCAGCACGCCGGTCAGGATCAGCATGCCGCCGCCGATCCGCATCACCCATGCATAGTGCTTCTTCACCCAGCCGAAAGCACCGAGCGCCTTGCGGAAGGCGAGTGCCGCCAGGATGAAGGGCAGGCCGAGGCCGAGGCAGTAGACGGCCGTCAGAAGGGCGCCGCGCCCGGCGGTGGCCTGGTCGATGGAGAGCGTCTGGACGGCCGCGAGCGTCGGGCCCATGCAGGGGGTCCAGCCGACGCCGAAGAGCACGCCCAGCAGGGGCGCGCCGAGCAGGCCCGCCGCCGGCTTCTTGTGGAAGCGGAACTCCCGCATGGTCAGGCCCGGGATGGCGCCCATGAAGAAGAGGCCGAGGACGATCACCAGGCCACCCATCACCCGGGTGATGAGCTCCTTGTTCTCGCCCTGGAAGACGTCGCCGAACTGCCCGAAGAGGGCGCCCGTCGAGACGAACACGGCGGTGAAGCCGAGGACGAACAGGCTCGCGCCGGCCAGCATCCGGCCGCGCCGGGCCTCGGCGAGGTCGGCACCGCTGACGCCGGTGACGTAGGAGAGGTAGCCGGGCACGAGCGGGAGCACGCACGGGGAGAAGAAGGAGATCAGCCCGGCGAACAGGGCGATCGGCAGGGCCAGCAGCAGGGCGCCGTTCAGGACCGTGGTGTTGACGCCGGTGACCGCCTCGGCGGCCGGCAGGAGGTACGGGTCCACCAGGTCACTGCTCCGCGAGGAGCGGGTCGATCATCGAGCGCAGCTGCTCCTCGTTGACCGCGACGAGGGTGCGGGCGGCGATCTTGCCCTGCTTGTCGAGGACGATCGTCGAGGGGATGGACTGCGCGTTGAGCGTGCCCTTGGGGAAGCGGAGCATCAGCTTGCCGTCCGGGTCGTAGAGGCTCGGGTAGGTGATCCCGAAGTTCTGCTCGAAGGCGGCGGCGTTCTGCTTGCTGTTGTCGCGGGTGTTGATGCCGACGAACGCGACGTCCTTGCCGCCGTCGGTCAGGTCCTTGGAGACCTTCGCGAAGTACGGGGCCTCGGCGCGGCAGGGCGGGCACCAGGAGCCCCAGACGTTGAGGACGACGACCTTGCCCTTGAGGGTGGTGGTGTCGAGCGTCTTGCCCTCGACGGTCTCCCCGTCGAGCTTGGGCGCGTCGACGCGGTCGGCCTTGGCGACGGTGGAGATGCCGCTGGGGCCGGTCACGTAGTTGCCGCCGGCGGCGCCGGCCGGCTTGCCGCCACTGCCCGAATCGCCGCACGCGGACAGGGTCAGGGCGCTCGCGAGGGTGATCGCGGTCAGCAGGACGGCGCGGCCGCTGGTCGAGCGGCGGCTGGTTCGAGGTGAACGCGCGCGGCTAAGGCTCATGTGAAAAGTTTCGCATGACCGATTTGCGGATCTTCCGCACCCCCCGACGGCCCGCGGACCGGCCCTCAAAGCCCTGGTCAGGGGTGGTCGGGGGCGGCGAGCGGGCGGTCAGCGGGAGGCCGGCGGGCGGTCAGCGGCCTGCGGAAAGGTTCCGCCAGCCGCCGTTCGGGGCCTGCCCGGGGCCCAGGGTGCGCAGCCCGGACAGCACTTTCGGGTCCTGGACGTCCAGCCAGTCGGTGAACTGCCGGAAGGATACGAGGCGTACATCCTTTTTGTCCGCCATGGTCTTGAGTGCCTCCTCGACGGCGTCCATGTAGATGCCGCCGTTCCACTCCTCGAAGTGGTTGCCGATGAAGAGCGGCGCGCGGTTGGTCTCGTACGCCCGCCGGAAGCCGCCGAGGTAGGTGGCGGTGGCCTGGGCGCGCCAGCCGGGGTAGTTGGCCGCCACGCCCCTCGTGGTGTTCCGCGACTGGTTGGCGAGGATGTTGTAGTCCATCGACAGCACCTCGAAGGAGTGCCCCGGGAAGGGCAGCGACTGCAGCGGCAGGTCCCACACCCCCTCCTTCTTCACCGGCCAGCGCTGGAGCCCGCCGGGCGAGCTGGAGTCGTAGCGCCAGCCGAGCGCGCGGGCGGTGGGCAGCAGCGCGTCCTGCCCCAGGAGGCAGGGGGTGCGGGCGCCGGTCAGCTCCACGCGGTAGTCGAAGGGGAGCGGTTCGAGGTCGGTGAAGCCGGTGTGGGTGCGCCAGCCGGTGACGAACGCCGTCGCCTGCTCGATCTCGCTGCGCCAGTCGTCGGGGGTCCAGTGGGCGACGGAGCCGGCGCCGGAGCAGAAGTGACCGTTGAAGTGGGTGCCGATCTCGTGGCCGTCGAGCCAGGCCTGGCGGACGTGGCGCAGGGTGCTGCGGACGTTCTCGTCCTTGAGGTAGCCGATGTCGGAGGCCCCGACGGGGTTGTTCGGGGGGCGGTAGAGGTCCTTCTTCGACTCGGGGAGGAGGTAGAGGCCGGAGAGGAAGAAGGTCATGGCCGCGCCGTGGTCCTTGGCGAGGCCGAGGAAGCGCGGGAAGAGGCCGTTGCCGATCTCGCCGGCGCCGTCCCAGCTGAAGACGACGAACTGCGGGGGCGTCTCGCCGGGCTGGAGGGGCGTGGGGCGGGGCGGCTGGTGCGGCTGGGGTCCGGTGTCGGCGGTGGACCCGTCGCCGATGGGCTTCGCGGTGGCCAGCGCCCCGCCTCCGGATCCGGATCCGGGCCCGTCCTTGGCGCGGGACCCGTCGGCCCCGCACCCCGCGATCCCGCCTGCGGCGGCTGCGGCGGCCCCGATTCCGAGGCCGAGCAGCGCCCTTCGGGTGATGGCGCGCGCATCGCTCATGAAACGTCATATAAACGGACATGGCGGCGCTGTCGAGAGGCGGACACGACCCGCGATGCGGAACTTTTACGAAAGTAGGACAAACCACGGCGGTGACGGCGGGGCTGTTCACAGCCCCGCCGTCACCCCGGGGGCTACGCGCCGAAGGCCTTGGACTTGCCCTTCACCGGCTTCGCCCCCGCGAGGAGGTGGGCGGGAACCAGGTCCCGCGCCGGCTCGCTGTACCCCACCGACACCAGCCTGTCGTCCTGGTACGTGAACGACGTCAGCGAAGCGAGCGTGCACTGCCGCCTCCGCGGGTCGTGCCACAGCCGCCGCCGCTCCGCGAAGCTCCGTACGATCCAGATCGGCAGCTGGTGGCTGACCGCCACCGCCTCGTGCCCCCGCGCCGCGTCCCGGGCCGCCTCGATCGCGCTCATCATCCGCACGACCTGCTCGACGTACGGCTCGCCCCACGACGGCTTGAACGGGTTCGTCAGGTGCTTCCAGTTGCCCGGCTTGCGCAGCGCGCCGTCGCCGACGCCGAAGGTCTTGCCCTCGAAGACGTTGCCCGCCTCGATCAGGCGGCCGTCGGTGGCCAGCTCCAGGCCGTGCACCTTCGCGATCGGCGCGGCCGTCTCCTGCGCACGCTCCAGCGGCGAGGCCACCACGTAGGTGACGTCCCGGTCCTGGAGGTGCTCGGCGACCCGGTCGGCCATCTGCCGGCCCAGCTCGGAGAGGTGGTAGCCGGCCCGGCGCCCGTACAGGACGCCCTCCGGGTTGTGCACCTCGCCGTGCCGCACCACGTGGACGACGGTGATGTCGCTCATGCCGTCGCCTCCGCGGCGGCCCGCGCGGCGGCCGGCAGCGCGGCCGCGATCCGCTCCACCGCCCGCTCGTCGTGGGCCGTGGACACGAACCAGGACTCGAACGCCGACGGCGGCAGGTACACGCCCTGCGCCAGCATCGAGTGGAAGAACGCGTTGAAGCGGAACCCTTCCTGCTTCTTCGCGTCGTCGTAGTCGCGGACCTGCTCCCCGGTGAAGAACACCGAGAACATGTTGGACGCGGTCTGCAGCCGGTGCACCACGCCCTCCTTGCTCAGCGCCTCCGTCACCAGGCCCTGGATCTCCTTCGAGACCGCGTCGACCTTCGCGTACGCCGCGTCGTCCAGCAGCCGCAGCTGCGCCAGGCCCGCCGCGGTGGCGATCGGGTTACCGGAGAGCGTGCCCGCCTGGTAGACCGGGCCGGCCGGGGCCAGGTGCCCCATGACGTCCGCACGGCCGCCGAACGCCGCCGCCGGGAAACCGCCGCCCATGACCTTGCCGAAGGTCATCAGGTCGGGCCTGACCCCGTCCACCCCGTACCAGCCGGCGCGGGAGGTGCGGAAACCGGTCATCACCTCGTCGGAGACGTACAGCGCGCCGTTCTCGCGGCACAGGTCGGCGAGGCCCTGGTTGAAGCCCTCGGCCGGGGTGACGACGCCCATGTTGCCGGGCGCGGCCTCGGTGATCACGCAGGCGATCTCACCGGGGTGCGCGGCGAACGCCGCCCGCACCGCGTCGAGGTCGTTGTAGGGGAGCACGATCGTGTCGCCGGCCTGCGCGCCCGTGACACCGGGGGTGTCGGGCAGGGCGAAGGTGGCCAGGCCGGAACCGGCGGAGGCCAGCAGCGCGTCGACGTGTCCGTGGTAGCAGCCCGCGAACTTGACGACCTTGGCGCGCCCGGTGAAGCCGCGGGCCAGGCGGATCGCCGACATGGTCGCCTCGGTGCCGGAGGACACCAGGCGCACCTGCTCGACGGGCTCGATACGGGCGACGATCTCCTCCGCGAGGGCGACCTCGCCCTCGCCGGGCGTGCCGAAGGAGGTGCCACGGGCGACCGCCGCCTGCACCGCCTCGATCACCTCGGGGTGGGAGTGGCCGAGGATCATCGGCCCCCACGAGCAGACGAGGTCGACGTACTCGCGCCCGTCGGCATCGGTCAGGTAGGGACCGGTACCGGACACCATGAACCGGGGCGTACCGCCCACGGCACGGAAGGCGCGCACGGGAGAGTTCACGCCGCCGGGGGTCACGAGGGACGCGCGCTCGAAGAGCGTCTGCGAAACTGGGGCTTCATACGGGTACGGGTAGCTCACACCAGCCATGGTCTCAGAGGCCGCGACAGACTTGCGGACGGGCGTTTCACCGCGCCGCCGCGGGGGAGGTCACTGCCATGATGATCAGGCTGCGTGGCGGGGGCCACGGGGCCGGGGCAGGCAATACGTGTCGGGTGGAGATATGCAACGCGGTGGTGGACCGGGCGAGGGTACGGACGGCCTCGACCCGCAGCGCGCCCGCGAAGCCCGCGAAGCCCGCCGACGCGGCAAGCACCGGCGGCGCGCCGCCGAGGCCGCCGACCCCGCACCCGCCCCGCTCCCGGGCCGGCCTGCCGGCACCGAGGACGAGGCGGACGACGCGCTGGACACCGGCGGCCTGCCCAAGGGCCGCGGCATGGGAGTGACGTACAAGTACTTCGGCGCCCCCGACGGCGCCACGGCCGCGCGGGTGCCGCAGACGATGCGGCCGGAGGAGCTGGGCGGCGACGAGCTCGGCATGGGCGGCATGTTCACCAAGATCAAGCCGGAGACCATGGCCGCGATGGTCCTGACCGGCATCGAGGGCATACCCCTGCACAAGGTGCCGCCGCTGGAGCTCGTCGTCCTGCACCCCGACTACGCGGTGGTCAAGCTGCCGATGACGGTGGTGGACCCGCTGCGCGGGGTGGGCGAGGAGTCGGTGGGCGCGGCCGCCTTCATCTGGTCGACAGTCCCCGACCGCGGCGGGCCGCGCGACGCCTTCAACGTCTACCAGCTGCTGCACGAGTGGCAGGACTTCTCCCACCGCCTCCACGAGAACGGCCACCAGGCCTACTGCCTCGTCTGGCCGTAGCCCCCCTCCCGCTGCGCGGGGCTGGGTCCCCTACCCCTGCGCGCAAAACGCCGCGTGGGCTGGATTCGCGCAGCGAAATTCCAGCCCCGCCGGCGATTGAGGCGCGGGGGTCTGGGGGCGGAGCCCCCAGGGGGTCCGGGGCGCAGCCCCGGGGAACGGGCGAAGGGCGGGGCGGGGAGCAGCACCGCGCAGCGGCACCGCGATCCGCACCCGGCCCGCCGGCACCGGCCCCGCCCCCGCCCACCCGGACGGAGTCCGGTCCGGCGGCACGGCCGTGCGTCAGGGGAGCAGGACCACGCGCCCCCGGGTACCCGGAGTGGCAAGGGCCTCGTGGGCCTTGGCGGCCTCCGCGAGGGGAAGGGTGTCCGCCACCCGGAGCGTCAGCCCGCCCGCGTCGACCAGGGCGGACAGCCGGGCCAGCAGCGCCCCGTCCGGGGCGACTTCCTGTTCCGCCACCCGGATCCCCCGCTCCGCGGCCGGAGCCGCGCCGGGGATGACGCCGACGTACGTACCGCCGTCGCGGACGAAGCCCAGCGCGGGCGCGCCCAGCACCGCCGTGTCCAGCACCCCGTCCACCGGCCCGGCGGGCGCCCCGCCCCGGGCCACGAACTCCGCGGCGCCGAGCGAGCGTACGAACTCCTCGTCCCCCGCGCCCGCCAGCGCCGTCACCACCAGCCCCGCCCGCACGGCCAGCTGCACCGCCAGGCCGCCGACCACCCCGGCCGCGCCGGTGATCAGTACCGAGTCGCCCGGGGCGAGCCCCAGGAGGTCCACCGAGCGGGCCGCCGTCAGCCCGGCCAGCGGCAGCGCCGCCGCGGCCGCGTCGTCCACCGACTCGGGGGCCGCCGCCACCGCCGAGGCGTCGAGCACCGCGTACTCGGCGTGCGTGCCGAGCGGCTTCACCGTGCCGTAGTGCAGCCCGACCACCCGGCGGCCCTCCGTCCAGCCGTCCACGCCGGCGCCGACCGCGTCGATGTCCCCCGCCACGTCCCAGCCGAGCCCGATCCGCTGCCCGGCCCCGCCGAAGACGCCGGCGCGGACGCCGCCGTCGACCGGGTTCACCCCGGCGGCCCGGACCCGGATCCGGACCTGCCCGGCCCCCGGCTCCGGGACCGCCACCTCCGCCAGCTCCACCCGCTCCGGGCCGCCGAAGGTGCTGACGAACGCCGCCCGCATGGTCCCGGTCCGCTGCTTCGGCTGCTGCTGCTGCTCGCTCATGGTCTCTCCCCGTTCGTCTCGGCCGGACCGGCCGTCCGGCCGCTCCCGATGACCACTAACTTATGGAGAGGTACTCTCTTTTCGTAAGTACGCACTCCGGAGTGCGTACCCGACCCGGAAGTGGGCTCCCATGGCCACCCGCACCGCCGCCGCCCTGCGCGAAGAGGCCCGCGCCGCCTACGACGCCTTCGTCAGGGACTGCCCCACCAGCCAGCTCCTGGCCCGCATCAGCGACAAGTGGGTCGGCCTCGTCCTCAGCGCCCTCGGCGAAGCCGAACAGGGCTCCCTGCGCTACAGCGAACTCGGCCGCAAGATCCCCGGCGTCAGCCAGAAGATGCTGACCCAGACCCTGCGCTCCCTCGAACGCGACGGCATCGTCACCCGCACCGTCACCGCGACCGTCCCCGTCCGCGTCGACTACCGCCTCACCGAACTCGGCGGCAGCCTCGGCTGCCTCCTCTCCTCCGTCAAGCGGTGGGCCGAGAACCACTTCGACGAGGTCAGCGCCCACCGCGACGCCTACGACGAGGCCGCCGCCACCGCCTGACCCCCTGCGAAATTCGGCCGCACCACCACACCCCCAATGGCATGCTGGGACCGTGAACGGTCCCGGCATCCACCTCACCCTCGCCCCCGAACTGCGCCTCTTCGCCCCGCCCAGCCGGCGCGTCGACCGCGTACCGACCGCCACTGACGGCGCCTCCAGCCTCGGACACGTCGTCGAATCCGCCGGCGTCCCCCTCACCGAGGTGGGCCGGCTGCTCGTGGACGGGCGGGAGGCCACCGTCGCGTACGTGCCCCAAGGCGGCGAATCCGTCGAGGTGTTCGGCGTCGACCGCCCCCAACGGGTCACCGGCGCCCCGCTGCGCTTCCTCCTCGACGTCCACCTCGGCACCCTCGCCCGCCGGCTGCGCCTGCTCGGCGTCGACGCGGCCTACGAGAACGAGGACATCGGCGACCCCGCCCTCGCCACCCGCTCCGCCGCCGAGCGGCGCGTACTGCTCTCCCGCGACCGCGGCCTGCTGCGCCGCCGCGAGATCTTCGCCGGCGCGTACGTCTACAGCGACAACCCGGACGACCAACTGCGCGACGTCCTAGGCCGGTTCGCCCCCGAACTCGCACCCTGGACCCGCTGCACCGCCTGCAACGGACCGCTCCGCGAAGCCGACAAGGACAGCGTGGGCGACCGGCTGGAGCACGGCACGCAGCGCTCGTACGACGTGTTCGCCGAGTGCACCGGCTGCGAGCGCGTCTACTGGCGCGGCGCCCACCACTCCCGCCTGGAGCGGATCGTCCTCGACGCCCTGGCCGAGTTCGGCGACGGCGCCACCGTCTGAGCCGCCCGGCCGGGGTCAGAAGGCGTACGGGTCGCCCGTGTCCAGCGCCAGCACCACGTGCTCGTTGTTGGCGCGGTTGCGGTCGGTGGCGCCGCCGTCCCACAGGGTGTCGATCCGCACCGCGACCTCGGCCGGCCGCTCCCGCAGCCCGAGCAGCAGCGCGATGTGGCGTCCGCGCCCGTGCCGCGGCAGCGTGCCCGTCTCGCACACCACCTCCCGCCGGCCGACCCGTGCGCAGCCCTCGGACAGCTCGTGCCGGTCGGCGAGGTCCGCCGACAGCCGCACCCGCACGGTCGCGTTCGGCACCTCTGCCGGACCCTCGTTCTGCGGCACCATCCACAGCTTCAGCTGCCCGCGGGACAGCTGGACCCGCCCGTGGTAGGCCACGTCGGCCTCCTCGTCCGACCCCGGCCAGGCGCCAGCCGGGCCCACGGGCCCGGCCCCGCACAGCACCAGCAAGCCCGCCACCACCACACTGCGTACGGCACCACGGCGCACCGCCACCACCTCCTCGCTCCTGGCTCCTCGCGCGGACCGTAGCCACCCGGCCCACCCGCCGATCGGACCATCACACGAATGAGGGCGAGCCGTCCGCCATTCGCCCGGCGGCCCCGCCCCACCCCCGTGCGTAGGCTTCGAGCCATGCTGATCGCCCGCTCCGCCGCCCTGTTCGCCCTCGCCGCCCTCCTGGAGATCGGGGGCGCCTGGCTGGTGTGGCAAGGCGTACGCGAACACAAGGGCTGGGCCTGGATCGGCGCCGGGGTCATCGCCCTCGGCCTGTACGGATTCGTCGCCACCCTCCAGCCGCAGGGCGACTTCGCCCGCGTGCTCGCGGCCTACGGCGGGGTGTTCGTCGCCGGGTCCCTGCTGTGGGGCGTGGTCGCCGACGGCTACCGGCCCGACCGCTGGGACGTGGCCGGCGCGCTCGTCTGCCTCGCCGGGATGGCCCTGATCATGTACGCGCCGCGCCGCTGACCCGGCCTATGCTGGCGGAGATTCGCCCGTACGAACGACCGAACCGGCGGGCGAACCCGCGACCCGCGGCCCCGCGACCGACCCCACGAGGAGCCTCGCCCATGAGCACGCGCCCGGCCACCCGAACCGCCGTCGTCACCGGCGCGAGCAGCGGAATCGGCGCGGCCACCGCCCGGCAGCTCGCCGCCGCCGGCTACCACGTCGTCCTCACCGCCCGCCGCAAGGACCGCATCGAGGCGCTCGCCGCCGAGATCACCGGGGCCGGCCACGAGGCCACCGCCCACGCCCTCGACGTCACCGACCGCCCCGCCGTCGACGCCTTCGCCGCCTCCCTGGAGCGCTGCGACGTACTCGTCAACAACGCCGGCGGAGCCATCGGCGCCGAGCCCGTCGCCACCGGCGACCCGGCCGACTGGCGCACGATGTACGAGGTCAACGTCATCGGCACCCTCAACCTCACCCAGGCGCTGCTGCCCGCCCTGACCGCCTCCGGCGACGGCACGGTCGTCGTGCTCTCCTCCACCGCCGGCCACGCCACCTACGAGGGCGGCGCGGGCTACGTCGCCGCCAAGAACGGCGCCCGCGTCCTCGCCGAGACCCTGCGCCTGGAGATCGTGGGCCAGCCCGTCCGCGTCATCGAGATCGCGCCCGGCATGGTCAAGACCGAGGAGTTCGCCAAGACCCGCTTCCGCGGCGACGCCACCAAGGCGGAGAAGGTCTACGAGGGCGTCGCGGAGCCCCTCTCCGCCGACGACGTGGCCGACACGATCACCTGGGCGGTGACGCGCCCCAGCCACGTCAACATCGACCTGCTGGTGGTCCGCCCCCGCGCCCAGGCCTCGAACACGAAGGTCCACCGCGAGCTCTAGCCATCAGGGCACCAGCCCGGCACTCCTCAGGTGCGGCATCAGGGCCGCCGGCCTCAGCCCGGCGGCCTTCGCCGCTTCCAGGGCCCGCTGGAGGTCCGCCGCCAGCGTCGGCGTGAAGTGCAGCAGCACGATGTCCCCGGCCTTCAGCTGCGGGGTGGGCGGGGTCTGGCCCCAGGTGGTGAAGTCGTGCGTCCAGGTGACCAGTGCCTTCACCCCGCACGCCTTCGCGGCGAGCCGCACGTCGTCGTTGACCGCCCCGTACGGCGGGCGCAGCAGCTTCGGCGTCTTCCCGAAGGTCTCGGCGATCCGCTCCCCGGCCCCGCACACCTCGGCGTCCTTCCCGGCGGCGTCGAGGGTGGTGAGGTCGGGGTGGTTGACGGTGTGGTTCTCGACGGTGGCCCGGCCCTGGTCGACCAGGCCGGTGAAGTAGGCGGTGTCGTACGAGGTCGCCCCCGGGAGCAGGAACATCGACACCGGCACCCGCTTCTCGGACAGGATCCGGGCGGCCTCGGGGTCGTGGTTCCAGCCGTCGTCGACGGTGATGAAGACGACCTTCTCCTGGGTCGGCACGTGCGACACGACGGGCGGCAGCCCGACCCCCGCCTGAGCGGACCCGGCGGCCCCGAGGGCGAGCGACAACGACGCGAGGGCGGCGACAAGCACACGAGTTCTCCACATGCTGCCACCTTGGTCTAGACCAACTCTCGCCGTCAATCCCCCTCCCCCAAGCGGAAGTTGCCGCCCCGCAGCGCCCTGGGGGGTCACACGGGGTGAATCCGCACGCGTGGCCGGCGGCCCGCGACGCACTCCACCCGGCACGGGCGGCGGCGGCTCGGCCGATCGGCGCCATTTGTGACACCTATCTGATGATCGGACCTCGCGCCTCACGTCGGACGGGCTCCGGCGGGCGAACCATGCGGGGCAGAGGCCGCCAACGCCTCGACGTCAGACCCCCGGTTCCCACGAGGAGCACCACACATGAGTCCTGAGACAAGGACACCGTCCCGCATGGGCCCGCTGCCCCGGCAGAGCAAGTGGCTCGCCGGCGGCGCGGTGGCCACGATGGCCATCGCGATGCTCGGCCTCGCCACCCCCGCACAGGCGGACACCGACGCCCCGGCGTCGGCGACCGTCGCCGCGGCGCCGGCCGGCGAGAAGTGCAAGGGCGACGAGAAGGACAACGACGACTACGAGCCCGAAGTCAAGGGCGCGGCGGCCGACCCCCACAAGGACAAGTGCGTCAAGGTCGGCCCGCCCGGACCCCCCGGACCCCCCGGAGCCCCCGGAGCCCCCGGCCGCGACGGCCGAGACGGCCGAGACGGCCAGCCCGGCGCGCCCGGCCAGCCCGGCACCCCCGGCCCGCCCGGACCCCCCGGAACCAGCGCGTGCGGCAACGACATCGACTCCGTCCTCCCCAACCAGACCGAGGAAATGAGCGTCTTCCTCGTCGACGGCGTCGCATACGGTGGCCACCGGCACGACGACACGACGGGGAACTACATCCGCCAGGACCTCACCGACCCGGCACAGAACCCCGGCTACCCGGACGCGAGCACGGTCTGCTCCGCGACCCTCTCGGTGCACGGTCCGGCCGCCAACTTCAAGGTCCAGACCACGATCGGCACCGTGTACGAGCTCCAGTGCAACGCCAACGCCCCCGCGGGCAACCTCGACTGCGGTCCCATCACCACGGAACCCCTGGTCCTGAGGCGCTGGAACCAGGTGGTCTTCGTGGACGACCCCGCCGGCCCGTTCGCGGCCAAGAAGAACCTCTCGAAGAGCAGCAAGGCCTCCTGACCCCGTCAGGCCCCCGCTGAGCAACACACGTGTGCCGTGCCCGGATCCCCCCGGGCACGGCACGGTGCGTTCAGCCCGGTCAGCCCTTCACGCAGACGACCGCCTTGAGCTTCGCCACGACCTGCACCAGGTCCGTCTGCTGGTCGATGACCTGCTCGATCGACTTGTACGCACCCGGGATCTCGTCCACCACGCCCGAGTCCTTGCGGCACTCCACGCCCTGCGTCTGCTCCGCCAGGTCCCGCACGGTGTACCGCTTCTTCGCCGCCGTCCGGCTCATCTTCCGGCCCGCGCCGTGCGAGGCGGAGTTGAAGGCCTTCTCGTTCCCGAGCCCCTTCACGATGTACGAGCCCGTGCCCATCGAGCCCGGGATGATCCCGTACTCACCGCTGCCGGCGCGGATCGCGCCCTTCCGGGTGACCAGCAGGTCCATGCCGTCGTACCGCTCCTCCGCCACGTAGTTGTGGTGGCAGCTGATCTCCTGCTCGAAGGAGACCCTCGCCTTGCGGAACTCCTTGCGGACGACCTCCTTGAGCAGGCTCATCATCGCCGCGCGGTTGTACTTCGCGTACTCCTGCGCCCAGAACAGGTCGCTGCGGTACGCGTCCATCTCCGGAGTCGCGGCGAGGAACACCGCGAGGTCCCGGTCGACCAGGTTCTGGTTGTGGGAGAGGCCACGGGCCACACCGATGTGGTGCGCCGCGAGCTCGTTGCCGATGCCGCGGGAGCCCGAGTGCAGCATGAGCCACACCGCACCGGACACGTCAATTGAAACTTCAATGAAATGGTTCCCGGAGCCTAGCGTTCCGGTCTGCCGCAGCGCCCTGTCGCGCCGGAACTTCACCTCGTCCGCCAGGTAGTCGAACCGCTCCCACAGGTCCCCGAACCCCGCCTCCGAGAAGCCGTACAGACGCCCCGGGTCGACCGGGTCGCGGTGCATCCCCGCGCCCACCGGGATGGCCTGCTCGATGCGCGAGCGGAGCTTCGACAGGTCGCCCGGGAGGTCGTTCGCCGTCAGGGACGTCTTGACCGCCGACATGCCGCAGCCGATGTCGACGCCGACCGCCGCCGGGCAGACCGCGTCCTTCATCGCGATGACCGAGCCGACCGTGGCGCCCTTGCCGTAGTGCACGTCCGGCATCACGGCCAGGCCCTTGATCCAGGGCAGTCCGGCCGTGTTCTGGAGCTGCCGCATCGCGCTGTCCTCGACCGACGCCGGATCCGTCCACATCCGGATCGGGACATTGGCCCCGGGTACCTCTACGTACGACATAAGACAACGATCCCCTGAAATCCTCAGAAAAGTATGAATACGCGAAAAGCCGCGCTCATCACCCCAAAGCAGACAGGGAACCGGCGCCGGCACGTGCGTGTGCGATAGACATTGTGTCCATCCGGGCCCAAGTCGCGGCAACGGAATTTCCCGAGGGAGCCAAGGGGAGCCAGTGGACGTGGACCCAATGCCGGTACACCGGACGCCGGTGCGTCGCCGCCGAGTCCTGCCGGGCATCGCGGTGCTCACCGCGCTCGTCGCGGGCGCGACCGGGTGCACCGACGGCAACGGCACGGGGACCAGCGACCCCAAGGGCGGCGGGAGCAGCGCCGCGCCCGCGCAGCCCGGCAAGTACCGCAGCCTGCCCCAGCCCTGCAAGGCCGCCGACGCCAAGCGGCTCAGGGCCATGCTCCCGGCCACCGACTCCCTCACCACCGAGCAGCGCGAACGGCTCTACGCCGGGACCGCGGACCCCTCGTACGACGGAGACCGGCACGTCGGCTGCCGCTGGAACGCGCAGACCCCCGAGGCGAACCTGCTGCTGTCGGTCACCTTCGAGCGCGTGGTCTCGTACGACCGCGCCACGGCGAGCGACGACGACAAGGCCCGCCAGGTGTACGTGCGCCAGCTGACCGCCGCGAAGCTGCCCTTCCCGGGGCCGACGGGGAGCCCCACGCCCGGCGCCGGTAACGGTACGAATACGAGTGGTGGGCCCAGTGCGCCCCCCGCCCCCGCTCCCGGCGGCAGCACCGTGCCTGCGCCGGCCGCCTCCGCTCCCGGTTCCGCTTCGCCGTCCGCGCCGTCCGCACCCGCCTCGCCGGCCTCCCCCAGCGCCGCGCCCGAGCTCGGCTCGCGCGTCCTGGAGGGGCTCGGCAGCGAGGCGTTCCTCGACGACAAGCTCAGCGCGGCCGGCGCCACCGCCGCCCAGGCGCGGACGGTGCGGATCGTGTTCCGCACCTCGAACGTCCTCGTCACCGTCGAGTACAGCGTCCAGCCGTCCGGGCCGGCCTCGGTCCCCCCGAGCGCGGAAACGCAGGACAGGGCGCGCCAGTTGGCGCAGGCCCTGGCCGAGCGTTTCAGCGAGTGACGGCGCCTGTCAGAGGGGGCGTGCACGCCCCACGTGACGGCGCGCACAGCAGCCGGGCGCCCGGTCGGGCTACCGTTGCCCGGGTCCAGCGCCCGCAACGCGCCCCGAAGAAGACCCCGCGTCTGCCCAACGTCTGAAGGAACCATGCACCGATCAGCCTCGCGCCTCACCCGCGTTCTCGCCTGCGCAGCCGTCCCGGTGATCCTCACCGTCGCCGGCTGCTCGTCCGACTCGGACAAGTCCTCGGGTGCCAAGGACTCCGGCAAGAAGACCGAAGCCTCCTCGCCCGCCAAGCCGGGCACGAAGTCCGCGGCCCCGCTGGAGAAGGTGGCCTTCGCGAAGCTGCCCGACCCGTGCAAGGCCGTGGCCGGCAAGAGCATCGACTCGCTCGTGCCCGAGGCGAAGGAGAAGAACGGGACGGCGGCCAAGTCGAACGACCTGGCCAACCGTGCCAGCTGCTCCTGGAACGGCCTCAAGACGGACGGCGCGAAGGGCTCGCAGTACCGCTGGCTCTCCGTCTCCCTGGTCCGCTACGACTCGCACGCCTCGCTCGGCAGCGGCAACAAGCGCGCCGAGGACCAGTACAACAAGCAGATCGAGCTGGCGAAGACCACCGAGGGCGCGCACGACGTCAAGGCCGAGCCGGCCGCCGGGGTCGGCGACGCGGCCACCTCCGTGGTCTTCGGCGTGAAGAAGGACGTCGAGTTCTTCAACAACTCGGTCGTCGTCCGCACCCAGAACGTGGTCGTCACCGTCGACTACAACGGTGCCGCCTACGAGGGCGCCAACGCTCCCGACCAGGGCAAGCTGCTCCAGGACGCGATCAGCGCCGCCAAGGAGACGGTGGCGTCGATCGGCGCGGCCAACACCGGCGAGGGCGCGGCTCCGTCGGGTTCCGCTTCGGCTTCCGCTTCCCCGTCGGCGCAGTCGTAGCGAGAATCCCTCCTACAGGAGGGGGCCTAGGGAACGGGTGACGCGCAGTCACCCGTACGCTGTGCCTGCTTTGGCTCGACAACGGAGGGGGACCGCGGGTGGCCGCGATGCAGCTGACTCGTACGCACCGGATACTCATCGGTGTCGTGGTCGCCGGGGCCGTGGTCATCGCGGCCATCGGTTTCGCGGGTTCTTACGCCGCGGTCCGCGCGCTGGCCCTGAAGAAGGGCTTCGGCAGCTTCTCGCTGGTGTTCCCGATCGGCATCGACGCGGGCATCTGCGTCCTGCTGGCGCTGGACCTGCTGCTGACGTGGATCCGCATCCCCTTCCCCCTGCTGCGCCAGACGGCGTGGCTGCTGACGGCGGCGACGATCGCGTTCAACGGCGCGGCGGCCTGGCCGGATCCGCTGGGCGTGGGCATGCACGCGGTGATCCCGGTGCTGTTCGTGGTGACGGTCGAGGCGGCCCGGCACGCCGTGGGCCGGATCGCGGACATCACCGCGGACCGGCACATGGAGGGCGTGCGGATCACCCGCTGGCTGCTGTCGCCCGTGCCCACCTTCAAGCTGTGGCGCCGGATGAAGCTGTGGGAGCTGCGCTCCTACGAGCAGGCCGTGGGCATGGAGCAGGACCGGCTGATCTACCAGGCGCGGCTCCAGGCCCGGTACGGGCGGGCGTGGCGGCGCAAGGCGCCGGTGGAGGCGCTGATGCCGCTGCGGCTGGCGCGGATCGGCGTGCCGCTGGCGCAGACGGCCCCGGAGGGGCTGGCGGCGGCGGGGATCGACCCGGTGCTGCTGCCCCCGGCGGTCGCGAAGGGTCCGGCCGTCGCCGCCGGGGCGGCGGTGCTCCCGGCTCCGGACGCCCATGCCGCCCCTGCCCTGCCGGCGGCGCCCGCGGCTGCGGAAGGCGCTCCCGCTGCGGTGCCGGCCCAGGCGGCGCCCGCTTCCGGCCCGGCGCCCGTTTCCGGCCCGGCGCCCACCGACGGGTCCGGCGGCGACGCGGCCCCGGAGGTTCCCGAGCAGCGGGAGGGCCGGGACCGGGCCGCGGCGCAGCCCCGGAAGCCCCAGGCCGCCGCGCACGCCCCCGCGCCCTTCGCGGTGGACCCGACGGCCATGCCCGCCGCGCACGACAGCGCCTGGTTCGCGGGGCCGCGGGCGCCGCAGGCGACGTACGAGGGGGACTACAACCCCCAGTACGTCGAGGGCCTGGAGCCGACGCCGGTCATGGCCCCGGCCGGCCCGGAGGAGGAGCCGCTGCCGGAGCAGCCGGAGCCGGTACAGCCCGGGGCCGAGCAGCCCGGGGCCGAGGACGCCGAGGAGGAGAAGTTCGCGGAGGCCGCGTACGAGGTCTTCCGGGCGTACATCGACCGGTACTCCCACTTCCCTGAGCCGGACGAGCTGGACAAGCGCCTCTCCGCGCACCTCGGGCGGACGCACCCGCGCAGCGAGGCCGAGCTCAAGCGGCTGATGCCCGCGCTCAAGCAGCGCTACCAGCGCGACCTGGAGAGCGAGCACATCGCGTAGCGGCAAGGACATGCGGAAGGGCCCGCACCCCCCGAGGGGTGCGGGCCCTTCCGCATGTTCCGGCCGCGCGCCGGATCAGGCGGCGAGCAGCTTGCGCACCCGCTCGGCGCCGACCGCGAGGAGCAGCGTGGGCAGGCGCGGGCCGGTCTCCCGGGTCACGAGCAGGCGGTAGAGCAGGGCGAAGAACTCGCGCTGGGCGACCTTCAGCTCGGGCGTCGGCTTGGCGTCCGGCTCCAGGCCGGCCATGACCTTCGGGACGCCGTAGACGAGGGTGGTGAGCCCGTCCAGGGACCAGTGCGAGTCGAGGCCCTCCAGCAGCAGCCGCAGGGACTCGCGTCCGGCGTCGTCCAGGGAGGACAGCAGCTCGGTGTCGGCGTCCTCGCGGACCAGGGTGCGCTGGTCGGCGGGGACCTGGGTGGTGATCCAGTTCTCGGCGCGGTCCAGGCGCGGCCGTACGTCGTCGAGGGAGGTCAGCGGCTGCGACGGGTCCAGGTCGGAGAGGATGCGCAGGGTCTGCTCGTCGTGCCCGGCGGTGATGTCGACGACCGACGCGAGGGTGCGGTACGGCATCGGACGCGGGGTGCGGGGCAGCTCGTGGGAGGCGACGCGCACGGCGCGGGCGTGCGCGGCGGCGTCGGCCGGCAGCACGGAGCCGTCGGCGACCTTGGCCTCCAGCTTGTCCCACTCGTCGTACAGGCGCTGGATCTCCTGGTCGAAGGCGATCTTGAAGGACTGGTTCGGGCGGCGGCGGGCGTACAGCCAGCGCAGCAGCTGCGGCTCCATGATCTTCAGCGCGTCGGCCGGGGTGGGGACGCCGCCCTTGCTGGAGGACATCTTGGCCATGCCGGAGATGCCGACGAAGGCGTACATCGGGCCGATGGGCTGCTCGCCGCCGAAGAGGCCGACGATCTGGCCGCCGACCTGGAAGGAGGAGCCCGGGGAGGAGTGGTCGACGCCGGAGGGCTCGAAGACGACGCCCTCGTAGGCCCAGCGCATCGGCCAGTCGACCTTCCAGACCAGCTTGCCGCGGTTGAACTCCGAGAGCTTGACGGTCTCGGTGAACTGGTCCTCCGTGCAGACGTAGGTCAGCTCGGTGGTCTCGTCGTCGTACGCGGTGACCTTGGTGAAGTCCTTGTTGCACTCGCCGCAGTACGGCTTGTACGGGAAGTACTCCGCGCCCTCGGCGCTGCCGTCGTCCTCGCCGGCCGCGCCGGAGCCCTCGGCGGCCTCGAGCTCGGCCTCGTCGACCTGCTTCTGCTGGGGCTTCTTGCCGCCCGGCTTCTGCTTGGTGCGGTACTGGGCGAGGACGGCGTCGATGTCCCCGCGGTGCTTCATCGCGAACAGCACCTGCTCGCGGTAGGCGCCGGAGGTGTACTGCTCGGTCTGGCTGATGGGGTCGTACTCGACGCCCAGCTCGGCCAGGGACTCGACCATGGCGGCCTTGAAGTGCTCGGCCCAGTTCGGGTAGGCGGAGCCCTCGGGCGCGGGCACGGCGGTCAGCGGGCGGCCGATGTGCTGGGCGTGGGACTCCTCGGTGACGCCGGGGATGCCCTTGGGGACCTTGCGGTAGCGGTCGTAGTCGTCCCAGGAGATGAGGTGGCGGACCTCGTGGCCCCGGCGGCGGATCTCGTCCGCGACCAGGTGCGGGGTCATGACCTCGCGCAGGTTGCCCAGGTGGATCGGGCCGGAGGGGGAGAGGCCGGACGCGACGACAATTGTTTTGCCCGGGGCCCGGCGCTCCGCCTCGGCGATGACCTCGTCCGCGAAACGGGAGACCCAGTCGGTCTCTGTGCTGCTGCTCTGCGCGCTCTGAGCCACGACACGTCCTTCTATCTCGAATGCTGGCTATGGCCATTCTCCCAGACGGAAGGGGCCGCTCCGGGGTTGCTTCCGCCCACTGATACGCGCCGCCGTATACCGGGAGACGGGCACCCTCCGCGTGGGATACTCGGCACTTGTCGGAACAACCAAGCGCACGCGCACGTGCAACCTCACAGGAACGGCAGCTCATGGCCTCGGTCCCTTCCCTCGCTTCTTCCGTCGAACAGCGCGTCTCGGACGCCCTCGCCTCCGCCCTGCCGGAGGCCGGTGCCGCCGACCCGCTGCTGCGACGTAGCGACCGGGCCGACTTCCAGGCCAACGGCATCCTGGCGCTCGCGAAGAAGGCCAAGGCCAACCCGCGCGAGCTGGCCGCCACCGTCCTGGAGGGGCTGGACAAGGGCGGTGTGATCAAGGACGTCGAGGTCTCCGGCCCCGGCTTCCTCAACATCACCGTCTCCGACGAGGCGATCATCAAGACGCTGGCCGCGCGCGCGGCCGACGACCGGCTGGGCGTGGCGCTCAACGCGTCCGCCGGCACCACGGTGATCGACTACGCGCAGCCGAACGTGGCCAAGGAGATGCACGTCGGCCACCTGCGGTCCGCCGTGATCGGCGCGGCCATGGTGGAGATCCTGGAGTTCACGGGCGAGAAGGTCATCCGCCGCCACCACATCGGCGACTGGGGCACCCAGTTCGGCATGCTCATCCAGTACCTGCTGGAGCACCCGCACGAGCTGGACCACAAGGGCGGGGACGAGGAGGCCTCCGGCGAGGAGGCCATGTCCAACCTCAACCGCCTCTACAAGGCCTCGCGCGCCCTGTTCGACTCCGACGAGGAGTTCAAGACGCGGGCCAGGGCCCGGGTGGTGGACCTCCAGGCGGGCGACCCGCAGACGCTGGAGCTGTGGCAGCGGTTCGTCGACGAGTCGAAGATCTACTTCTACTCGGTCTTCGACAAGCTGGACATGGACATCCAGGACCCCGACGTCGTCGGCGAGTCCGGCTACAACGACATGCTGGTCGAGACGTGCAAGCTGCTGGAGGAGTCGGGCGTCGCCGTCCGCTCCAACGGCGCGCTGTGCGTGTTCTTCGACGAGTACAAGGGCCCGGACGGCAACCCGACCCCGCTGATCGTCCAGAAGTCCGACGGCGGCTTCGGCTACGCCGCGACCGACCTGTCGGCGATCCGCAACCGCGTCACCGACCTGGCGGCCACCAGCCTGATCTACGTGGTGGACGCGCGGCAGGCGCTGCACTTCAAGATGGTCTTCGAGACGGCCCGCCGGGCCGGCTGGCTGAACGACGACGTCAAGGCCGTCCAGCTGGCCTTCGGCACGGTCCTCGGCAAGGACGGCAAGCCGTTCAAGACCCGTGAGGGCGAGACGGTCCGGCTGGTCGACCTGCTGGACGAGGCGGTGGAGCGGGCCGCCGCGGTCGTCCGCGAGAAGGCCCAGGACCTCACGGAGGAGGAGATCGCCGAGCGCGGCGCCCAGGTGGGCATCGGCGCGGTGAAGTACGCGGACCTCTCCACCTCCGCCTCGCGCGACTACAAGTTCGACCTGGACCAGATGGTCTCGCTGACCGGTGACACGTCCGTGTACCTCCAGTACGCGTACGCGCGCATCCAGTCGATCCTGCGCAAGGCGGGCGAGGCCCGGCCGGCCGCCCACCCCGAGCTGGAGCTGACCGCGTCGGAGCGGGCCCTGGGCCTGCACCTGGACGGCTTCGGCGCGCTGGTCGCCGAGGCGGCGCAGGAGTACGCCCCGCACAAGCTGGCGGCGTACCTGTACCAGCTGGCCTCGCTGTACACGACGTTCTACGCCGAGTGCCCGGTGCTCAAGGCCGACACTCCCGAGCAGGTCGAGAACCGCCTGTTCCTGTGCGACCTGACCGCCCGCACCCTGAACAAGGGCATGGCCCTCCTCGGGATCCGGACCCCCGAGAAGCTCTGACGCACCGTCCGGCGGCCCCCGGCGCAACCACCCCGCGCCGGGGGCCGTCGCGCTCTATCGTGGGAGCCGTCCGATCCGAGGAGGAGCCAGGATGACGACCGCGACGCCCTCGCTCGGTGGTTCCGTACCGCCGATGCCCGAGTACACGCCAAAGGCCCTGCGCGCCGCCATAGCGGCCCACGCCCCGGCCCTGCTGGCGGACTTCGACTCCGCCTGGCGGCGGCAGATCTGCGACGCCTACGACATCGGTCCGGTCCCGGCGTTCATGGCCCGCTGGTGGGGCGAGTACGCCCTGGCGCGCGACCCCGAGCTCGACCGGCACGTGGCCGGCCTGGAAGCCCGGGCCGCCGAAGCCACGGACGCCGACGCGGCCCGCAGCCTCCTCGACGCGGCTTCCCGCATCCGCCACAGGCTGCGCGCCCTGGAGCCGGGCGAGTGAGCGAGGAGTTCACCGGGCCGCCGTGGGCGGTGGACTACACCCAGGACGCCGAGAAGTACCGGATCAGCCTGCCCGACGAGGCGCGGGAAGCATGCCGGGAAGCCTCTTCGAACTGCTGACCGCGCGCCACCCGTACCGGGGGGAGAACGTGGAACCCGCGCGGTCCACCGTCCCCCGAGGCCCGCACATCGCGTATTTCGACAGCGACCGCGGATGGATCCGGTTCGCCTTCCTGCCCCGTGTGGCCGAGCCGCAGATCGTGGTGGAGGAGATCTTCTGGCAGTAGCCGGTGCGCACCGCCCCGAACACCCCACCCTGACCGCGTCCTGTCATGCCCTCCGTGTTCGACCGGGCAATACCGCTCGGTAGCCTTCCGTTCACGCGGCCCCCCTACGTTCGGCCACGACCGCGCCGAACACCCGAGGGGACATCTCCCGCACATGCGCCGCAGACCGCTGAAGACGCTCACCGTCCTCGCCATAGCCGCCTCCACGGCCGCCGGAACCGCCGCCACGGCGAACTCCGCGCCCCAGCAGAGCGACTCGCGCCAGGACATCCGGAACGTCATCTACCTGCTCGGTGACGGCATGGGCCGCACCCACGTGACGGCCGCCCGCGACCGGTTCATGGGTCCCGGCGGCAAGCTCACCATGGAGACCCTCCCCCACACGGGCGCGGTCGCCACGTACGCCGTCGAGAAGAACAGCGCGAAGCCCGCCCTGGTCACCGACTCGGCCAGCTCCGCCACCGCCTGGGCCTCCGGCGTGAAGACCTACAACGCGGCCATCGGCGTCGACGCGTACGAGAAGAAGGTCGCCACGCTGATGGAGCAGGCCCACGCGGCCGGCTTCGCCACGGGCAACGTCTCCACCGCCGAGGTCACCGACGCCACCCCGGCCGCCCAGTTCAGCCACGCCCTGCTGCGCGGCTGCCAGGGCCCGACCTACTCCGACGCCGCCTGCCTCCCGAAGAAGGAGGACGGCAGCTACGAGCAGGCCCCGGCCGACAAGACCCTGGTCACGCCGATCGCCGAGCAGATCGCCCGCAACGGCACCGCCGACGTCATCCTCGGCGGCGGCCTGGCCCGCTTCGAGCCGGACGACCAGAAGGCCCTCCAGGCCCAGGGCTACCAGGTCCTCGGCAGCTTCGGAGACCCGAAGCTGCCCGCGCAGACCGCCGCGAGCCAGAAGGCCGCCACCAAGGCCGACCTCGACAAGGCGAACGGCAAGAAGGTCATCGGCCTGTTCAACCGCGGCAACCTGACCGTCGAGCACAACAAGGCGGCCCTCCCGGCGGACGCCCCGCAGAAGCAGGAGCCGACCCTCGCGGACATGACCCGCAAGTCGATCCAGCTGCTGAACGAGCGCAAGCAGGGCGGCTCGTACGACCGCGGCAAGTCGAAGAAGGGCTTCTTCCTCCAGGTCGAGGGCGCCCAGATCGACAAGCGCTCGCACGCGAACGACGCCTCGCAGGCCCTCGACGAGATCAAGGCGTTCGACGACGCGGTCAAGGCCGCGTACGAGTTCGCGAAGAAGGACGGCCACACCCTGGTGATCGTCACGGCGGACCACGAGTGCGCCGGCTTCAACATCATCGAGAAGGGCACGTACACCAACGCCGAGGCCGTCGCGCCCCCGTCCAACACGGACGGCGGCAACCCCGCCAACAACAGCGTCCCCTCGCGTTCCTCCTCGGGCGCCAAGGACCCGGCCCGCTCCAGCGGCATCGTGAACGGCACGGGCTCCGGTGACGCGAAGAACTTCGGCCCGGCCACCTTCCGCACGCCCGACGACCCGGCGGGCGTCAAGGACGGCAGCCCCGAGGCCAGCCTGTGGCTGACCTACCTGTCGGGCAACCACACCGGCGCCGACGTCCCGATCTACGCCTACGGCCCGAACGGCGGCGCGTTCGCCGCGAGCCAGAACAACACCGAGCTGTACGGCAAGATGTACCGCTCGCTGTTCGGCCGCTCCCCGCAGCAGCACTGATACCCGGCGGCCGGGGCCCGGGGGCGCACTCCCCCGGGCCCCGGCCGCCGTCTTTCCTCCCCCGGTCTCCAGGAGCACCCCCGATGACGCTGACCCACCTCCCCCGCGCGGCGGCCGCCGCCACGGCCGTCGCCGCCCTGCTCGCGCTCGCCACGGGCTGCTCGGACGCGGGAGCCCGGCCGGCGGCGGCGAAGGACCCGGTCCCGGCCGCCTCCCCGGTGGCCCTGCCGGCGCCCCGCAGCGCGCCCTCCCCGCAGGCCGCCCTCAGCCCGGCCCCGGCGGCGGGGGAAGTCCGCGTCCAGCAGGGCCCGTTCACGGACCGCGTCCAGCTGACCGGCCTGCGCCTGACGGCCTCCCCGTCGTCGTCCCCGTCCGTCACCGGGCACGTCGCGATCAGCTCCGACATCAGCGACACCCTGGCCCTGGAGATCACCGCCGCCTACTACGACGCGGACGGCCGCCTGCTGGGCACGGGCTCCTTCCACCACCAGGAGGAGGGCGAGGAGGCCCACGCCGGGCACGCCCCGGCGCAGCAGCACGCCGAGGGCCCGCGCGCGGCCGGCGCCGGCATCGACTTCACCGTCCCCGCCGACGGCCTGACGGGCACCCCGGCGAGCGCGGTCCTGACGATCCCGGTACTGGTCAACGAGTAGTCACCCGTACGGACCGATTCCGGGCGGTGGGGCCGGGTAGGGGACGCCCCGTCCAGCCCCAGCACCACCGACGGAGGCATCCGTGCCCGACATGAACGGCCCCTACAAGCCCGGCACCCCGTGCTGGATCGACCTGATGGTCCCCGACCAGCAGGCCGCGATCGACTTCTACAGCGACCTCTTCGGCTGGCAGGGCGAGGTCGGCCCGCCGGAGACGGGCGGCTACGCCGTCTGCACCCTCAAGGGCAAGCCGGTCGCCGGGATCATGAAGGCGATGAACCCGGACGGCACGGTGCCCGACCCGCTGCCGCCGACGGTGTGGACGACGTACCTGTCCACGGACAGCATCGACGCGACGGTCAAGTCCGTCACGGACGCGGGCGGCACGGTCATGATGGGCCCGATGGACGTCATGGACCTCGGCCGGATGGCCGTGATCGCCGACCCGGCGGGCGCGGTCGTCGGCCTGTGGCAGCCGGGCACGTTCGACGGTGCGGGCATCGTCAACGAGCACGGCGCGCTGATCTGGAACGAGCTCACCACCCCGGACCTGGCGAAGGCGTCGGCGTTCTACTCCTCCATCCTGCCCGTCACGACCACGGAGTCGGAGATGGAAGGCGCCGAGGGGTACGTCGAGTTCAAGGTCAACGACCGCGCGGTCGGCGGGATGATGGACATGAGCAAGATGCCGCCGGGCGTGCCGCCGCACTGGCAGCCGTACTTCCACGTGGACAGCGTGGACGACGTCCAGGCGGCCGCCGTCCGCGCGGGCGCCACCGTCCTGGCCCCGGCGTTCGACATGGTCGCGGGCCGCATGGCGGTCCTGGCCGACCCCCAGGGCGGGGCCTTCTCCATCATCACGGCGTCGATGCCGGAGGACCCGGCCTAGCCTCCGCCCCCAGGCTGTGGACAACCCGTGCGCGCCGCCCTCCTCCCGTCCCGGCGGGCCGCGCGCGCGGCGGGGGCGTCAGTAGTGGTAGCGGGCCTGCGCGACTTCCACGGCACCGTCCCTGACGCGGTACACGAGCCGGTGCTCGTCGGTGATCCTCCGGGACCACCAGCCGGACAGGTTCTCCTTGAGCGGCTCCGGTTTTCCCGCGCCCTCGAACGGCGTGCGCTGGATTTCCTTGATCAGGCGGTTGACCCTCTTGAGGATCTTCGGGTCGGCCGTCGCCCAGTACGTGTACTGGTCCCAGGCCCGTCCCGAGAAGACGACCTTCAAGGGGCGGACCCCTCGGCTTCGGGCTCGTCCTCGTCCTCGCCGATCAGCTCCCGGGCCTGGCCGTGGCCGGCGTCCAGCTCCGCGATGGACTCCATCAGGATCTGCGCGTTGCGCGGCGAGCGCAGCAGGTAGACGGTCTCCTGCCAGGACCGGAAGTCCTCGGCGGACATGATCACGACGTCGCCGTGCTCCCTGGAAGTGACCTCTATGGGCACGTGATCCTCGTTGACCTGCCGGATCAGCGGGTAGAAACGCTGCCGGGCCTCGTTGGCCGAGATCGGCACGGGCTCACCTCCCAGTGCGGAGTCGTACGGAATTACCGTACCAGTCAGCGCTTCCGGAGGCGCTGCCACCAGCGGCACGGGCAGGCCCCCAGGCTGTGGGTAACCGCTCCCCGGCCCGCCGCCCTCCGCGTGGCCGGACCGGGTCGGCGGCCGCGGGCCCACACGGCCCCTCAGTCGGACGGCTGCCACCACCTGCGGGAGCCGCCGTGCTGCTCCCGCAGCTCGGCGGCTGCCCCGCGGGCCGTCGTCTCCTGGGCGGTGTCGCCGACCGCCGCGTGGAGGTCCGCCGCCCGCTCCAGCGCGTCCGCCGCCTCGGCATGGCGTTCCAGGGCGTACAGCGCGAAGCCCAGGCCTCCGAGCGCGGCCGCCTGCTCGGCCCGGTGCCCGGAGGCCGCGAAGAAGGCGCCGGCCCGCTCGTGGTTCTCCCGCGCCTCCTCCCACCGCCCGGTGCGCCCATGGATCAGTGCGAGGTTGTTCAGGATCTGCCCTTGCGGGTAGGGCTCGTCCGTTTCCGTGAAGATCTCGAGCGCCTCTCCGTACCGCGCCTCGGCCTCCTCGTCCCGGTCCAGCGCGCGCAACGCGTCGGCGAGGCGGTTCAAGGTGCCGGCCTCCTGTCGGCGGTTGCCGAACTCCCGCTGCGTGACCAGGGCCTCCCGTCTGGCGGCCACGGAGTCCTCGTGCTGTCCGGCCAGCCACAGCGCGTCCGCGAGGGAGTTCCTCGCGGCCGCCTCCCGATGGCGGTCCCCGAGCCCTCCCATGATCGAGACGACCTGGCGGTGCAGGGCGATGGACTCGTCCAGCCGTTCCAACCGCTCGAAGACCTCGGCCAGACTGGCCAGGACGGTGCCCTCCGCATGTCGGATGCCCAGCTCGCGGAAGATCTTCAGGGATTCCCAGAGGCGCCCCTCCGCCTCGATCCAGCGATTCCTCGCCATGTACACGGTGCCCAACGTGTGCAGGGCCTTCCCCTCCCCCATCCGCAGGGAGTTCTGCCGGAAGATCTCCAGCGCCCGGGTCAGGGCCCCCGTCGCCTCGTCCAGCTGGTCGGCGCCGACGTACGCGAGGCCGAGGTCGTACAGACGCGCACCGATCTGTTCGGCGTGCCCCGTCGGCTCGGCGACCGTGAGCATTCCCTGCGCCACCAGTACCGCGTCCTGCCGGTACCGGTAAATCTGGAGGTAGGGGATCAGCCTCCGGCCGAGTTCCCCTGCGAGTTCCGGCCGTCCCTCGTCCCCGGCGAAGCCCACGGCTGCGACCAGCATGGCCCGTTCCGTGCTGAGCCAGTCCAGCGCCTGTGCCACCGAGGGGAGTCCGGGCCCCGGGGCCATCGGGGCGCCGTCCACGCCGAGGACCCGCGTCGCCTTCCCGGTATCCAGGCAGAGGCTCCCCAGCAGGGCGTCGACCGCCTCCTCCCGGCCGTCCTCGGCCGCGCATTCCTCGCCGCGCTCCCGCGCGTACAGCCTGACCAGGTCGTGCATGCGCCAGCGGCCCGAGCCGACCGGCTCCTCCGACAGGAGGGAGGCGCGTACGAGAGCCGCGAGCTTCCGGCGGAGGTCGACGGGCTCCTCGCCCGTCAGCAGTGCCGCGTACGCCGTGGCGCAGTCCGGGCCCGGGTTCACCGTCAGCAGGCGGAAGGCGCGGGCCTGGTCCTCCGGGAGGCGCCCGTACGAGAGGTCGAAGGCAGCCCGGACGCCGTCGTCCAGCTCCGAGTCCAGGGTGGACAGCCGGGTGCGGGCGTCGGCCAGCTGGGCTGCCAGTTGCGTTACGGGGAGGCCCGGGTCGCCCGCAAGCAGCGCCCCGGCCACCGTGAGGGCCAGCGGCAGCCGCCCGCACTGTTCCGCGACCGAGGCGAGGGCGTCCGGTTCCGCCGCCGGGCGGGGGTCCTGCGGCCAGGTGCGCAGTACCGCCCTGGTGAGGAGTTCGGCGGCGGGGTCGGGCGCCAGCTCGTCCAGGGGTACGACGCGTGCGGGGAAGTCCCGGTGCACGAGCCGGTGCCGGGAGGTGATGAGCAGGCGGTGTCCGGGGTGCGCCGGTACGAGGTCGCGGACCTGGGCCACCTCGGCCGCGTCGTCGGCGACGACCAGCACCCGGTGTCCCGCCCGGGCGGATTCCGCCAGTAGCCCCCGGTACAGCGCCGCCCGGCCGTCCGGGGACCCCGGCATGTCCGCGTCCCGGATCCCGAGCAGCCGCAGCATCTCCCGCACCGCGTCGGGACCGCTCACCCCGCCGCCGGGGGCGTAGCCGCGCAGGCGCAGGAAGAACACCCGGTCCCCGAACCAGCCCCGTTCCGCCGCCCCGTGCGCCGTCGCGACGGCGAGGGCGCTCTTGCCGACCCCGGCCAGGCCGGAGACCACGGCGACCGTGGGCCCGCCGTCGGCGAGGAGGCCCAGCAGTTCCTCCGCCGGCCCGTCCCGCCCGACCAGCACGGCCGGCGCCTCGGGCAGTCCTAGCCCGGCCCGGGGTACGGGGCCGGCTCCGGCGGCGTAGTTGATCTGGTCGCCGCCGATCTGGGTGATCCGGGCATGGCCGCTCGCCCGGGCGTGCTGCTCAGCGCCGCTCACGAGGACGGCTCCTCGGCCTCACCGCCGCCGCGCTGCTCGATGCGGGAGTCTCCGTCGGCGCGGGCGTGCTGGTTGACCCCGCCGGGGGCGGTGCCGCCGCCATGCTGGGTGATCTGGGAGGTGCCGGAGGCGCGGGCGCGCTGGCTGAGGGAGCTCCCGCCGTCCCCGGCACCGCCCTGGGCCCACCAGCCGCCGACCAGGGCGAGCACGGCGGCCATGGCCCCGCCGAAGCCGGCGGCGGCGGAGACGCGGTCCGAGTCCTTCTCTGGGAACCAGCCGAAGGGGTCCCACTGCCCGGCCTTGAAGGCGATCAGGAACCCGATCCCGGTGGCCCCGACCACCACAACCCACCGCCACGGACGCGACATTGCTCCCCCTCCGGCCGTCTGCTCCGATCAGCCGAAGCTAGCAGCCGGCGGAGGGGAAACCGACCCGAGCCGGACATCCCGAGCGGCGAACGGCAGAACGGGTCAGAGACCGGGCGCCGACTCGACGACGGCGATCTCGAACTCCTGCCGGTTGTTCTGCCCGTTGCGGTCGTCCAGGCTGTGCACCGCGACCGAGCCGCCCCTGAGCACCGTCCCCACCGCGAGGTCCCGGTCCAGGGAGAGCGGGACCAGAGCGGTGGCGCTGCGGTTCGCCTTGAGCCCCGGAGGGAAGACGCAGCGCACCCTGTGGCCGTTCGGGGACACCTCGCAGGTGTCCGGGAAGTAGGGCGGCTCGGGCGTCACCCCGCGCGGCAGGGTGATCGTGACGGTCATCGGGGAGTTGGTCGTCTCCGGGCCGAGGTTGGCGACGAACCCGTGGATCGTGGTGGTGCCGCCGGGCGGTGCGGCGTCCGGGTCGATGCGCACCACCTCCAGATCCGAGTTGGACGGCGCCGCGGCGGCCCGCGGGGCCGACTGAGGCGCCGCCCAGGCGGGACCGGCCACCAACAGCGTCGCCGCGCCGACCGTCAGCGCGGCCCTGTACAAGGTCATAGCGTTCATGAGGCCATGGTGGCTCCGGCAGGGCGGTTGAACTGGTTTCGCCCCGGTAACGGCCCGTTTATCACCCGTGTGCGTGGAACTCGGCCCAGACGACCTTGCCGGGCCGCCGGGGCAGCACCCCCCACTCGTCGGAGACGCGCTCGACGATCAGCAGCCCGTTCCCGTGCGGCCGCCCGAGGATCCGCGACCGCCCGGGCCCGCTGTCATGCACCTCGATCCGTACGCAGCAGCCGAAGTTGAGGAGCCGGAGGCGGTAGGCGCGGCCGCGCGGGACGCCGTGGCGGAGGGCGTTGGTGGCCAGTTCGCTGACGCAGAGCACGATGTCCGCCTGGCGGTCGGTTACGTCCCAGGTGGTGAGCGTGTCGCGGGTGTATGCGCGTGCGGCGGGCACCGTTTGGAAGGTCCGGGGGAACAACCGCTCGCGCATCAGGCCGGGTTGAGTATTTAGGTTCACGGGACGATGGTGGCGGTGCGTGACTAGCCTCATGCAGTGAGTCAACCCGTACCTGCCGAGTGGTACGGGTTGGTACGGGTACAGCCCAGGCGCAGGTGGGGAGTTCTTGTCTATGCCTCCGAGGAAACGTGTACCGAAGAACGGCACCGCCCTGAAGATGGTCGGGGCGCAAGTGGCCGTTCTGCGCCTCCGCAAGAACCTCACTCAGCGTGCGCTGGCCAAGTTGGCCGCCGTGGACGAGGAGACCATCGCTTCGATCGAGCAGGGCCGCCGCCGCCTGATGCCCGATGTCGCGGAGGCGCTGGACCGGATCCTGGAATCGGGCGGTGTACTGGCCGCGGCCGCGCAGCACATTCCGGCGGTGGACCAGTTGCCCGTGTGGGCCGAGGAGTTCATCGACCTGGAACAGGAGGCCGTCGATCTGTCCTCGTACGAGAATCAGGTCATCCCCGGACTGCTCCAGACGGAGGCCTACGCCCAGGCGGTCTTCACCAATGAGATCCCCGCGCTCAGCCAGCGGAAGATCTCCGACCGGATCGCCATAAGGATGGACCGCCAGAAGATCCTGCGCCGCGCGGAGCCGCCGAACCTCAGCTACGTGATCTCCGAGGCTGCGCTGCACGACCAGCTCGGCGGTCACGATGTGCACCGAGAAGCGCTGCGCTACCTGCGCGCATGTGCCGACCTTCGCGGTGTGACGATCCAGATCATGACCCTGGGGCGGCAGAGTCACGCGGGCCTCTCGGGCCCCTTCGTCCTCATCATGACGCCGGACCTTCAGCAAATCGCGTACGCCGAGACACAGCGCGGCAGCCAGCTCATCTCTGACCCCAGCGAGGTCAGCATCCTGTCCCGCAAGTATGCAATGCTGCGGACTCAGGCCCTCAACCCGGAAGAGACGAAGGGCCTGTTGGACGGGTTGCTAGGAGAGCAATGAGCACCGAACTCACGTGGTCCAAGTCCAGCTACAGCACGGAACAGGGCGGCAACTGCGTCGAGGTCGCCGCCACCCCCGCCGCCATCCACGTCCGGGACTCCAAGGTCCCGGACGGCCCCACCCTCGACCTCGCCCCCGCGAGCTGGGCGGCGCTGACCGGCTGGGTGAGCCGGTAGGGGCACCGCCCAGAACAGCGGGGTCAGTGGAAGGTCACCGCGTACTGGCCGGCGGTAGCCGTCGGCTCGTAGTGGACCGTGCCGTACCAGCCCTCGTACGCGAGGGTCCCGCCCAGCACGTACCCGTCGAAGGCCTTGGCCTCGACCCCGGCGTGCGGGACCGGTACCAGGGCCCTGACGCCGATCTGGCTGCCGTCGTTGAACGCGAAGGTGGCGTCGCACGACGAGGTGTCGTACTTCGTCCCCCTCTTCTGGACCGTGCACTCGCGGTAGACGGTGCCGATCGTCTTCGTGCCGGAGGTCATCGGGCCGTTGCTGCCGCACGGCACGCCGACCCCCGGGAGGCCGAGCGCGCAGGTCAGCGGCGCCTTGCCCACGGGGTCGACGGTGAACGCCGGCGGGCTGACGATCGTGATGCCGTCCGCCGCCGCCGGCCCCGCGAGGGCTGTCGCCGCTGCCAGAGCCGCAGCGGCGAGGCTGAGGTATCGCATCAACGGCCTCAAGGCACCGACACGGTGTACTTGTTCGGGGTTCCCGCGACCGGCTCGTAGTGCACGTAGCCCGTAGTGCCCTCGTAGAGCCCGCTGCCACCCGTCACCACACCGTCGAAGGCCTTCGCCTCGACGCCCGCGTGCGGGGCCTCGACCAGGACCGTGGCGCTGATCTGGCTGCCGTTGTTCCAGCGGAAGTTGATGGTGCACAGGTGCTTGTCGAAGTTCGCGCCCACCTCTTCGACCACGCAGAAGCGGTACGAGGTGCCGGTGACCGCGTCGGTGTCGTCGTCGGTCATCGTCCCCTTGCTGGCGTACGGCACACCGAGCTGCGGTGTGCCGCCGGCCAGCGGTGTGCCCACCCCGTCGACCTTGAACCACGGCACGGCGGCTGCCGCCGACGCCGGTCCCGCCATCGCCATCAGGATTCCCGCCGCCGAGGCTGTCGCGAGCGCTCCGCGTACGAGGTACCCGGGTCGTCGCATCACATGCTCCCGCCGTGTCCGCCGGCCGCCCCTCGCGGCCGGTGCACGGCAGATCCGATCACCGCACGGCCCCGCCACGCCCGGGACGTCACGCGACGTAACCCCTCGGCGGGCGTGTCCCACCCGACCGGCCGGTGGTACGGGCGGCCGAACACCCGCGCGCCTCCTCGAACGGCGACGGCCCGGGCGTCTTCACGCCCGGGCCGCTGCGATGGCCCCTTCCGCCGAGCCGGAGACCGGTCAGCGCGTGATCGGGTACGACGTGCGTCCCGACGCGCCGTCGATCTCGTCGTGCGCCTTGTTGAGCAACTGCTCCCTCAGGTCGCCGAGCGCGCGCGCCGCCGCGAGCTCCTCGCCCACCCGGGGCTGATTACCGTCGCTCGGGTGACGGCTGGCGTAGCCGTGCGAGCGCAGCTCGCTCCCGTCCGGCAGGCGGACGAGGGCGGCGGCGCGGGTACGTTCGCTGTCCTCATCGAACTTCACGTCGACATGCCATCCGACGGCATCCTTCATGACGATCACCTCCGTGGCCGCTGCTTTCCAGCGTGCACCCGCCGGCCGCTAAGCGCTCGGCGGGGCGGTCCGCTCCGCGATCAAGCCCGCCAGGCCGTCGAGGATGCGGTCCAGGCCGAAGCGGAACTGGAAGTCGGGCTCGCCCGAGTCGGCGAAGGCGCCCGAGGACAGCAGGCGCGTCAGGGCGGGGTGGGTGTCGGAGGCGGTGAGCAGGTTCAACGTCTTCACGTAGCGGCCGATGACCTGGTCGGGGGCGACGCCGCTCTTGATGATGGCGTCCATCATGTCGGCGGCCATGGTGGCCTCGTTCCGGACCAGGCCCCCGATGAGGATGATCGCGGAGAGCTTCTCGCCCTCCTCCAGGGCCGTGCCGGCCATGGAGGCGAGGCCGCGTTCCATCCAGGCGAGCTGGTTGGGTGAGGCGGGCGGGGCGTTGAGCGGGATGCGCAGGATCCACGGCTTGGTCATGAGGAGGGTGCGCTGGGCGTACGCCCAGTCGGTCAGCAGGGCCCGCCAGTCCCACCCCTCCGCCTCCGGCGGGAGCGGCGGCGGGGTGCCGACGCCCGCCTCGGACATCAGGATGTACAGCTCTTCCTTCGCCGTGACGTAGCGGTAGAGGGACATCGTCGAGACGCCCAGCTCCTTGGCCACGCGGCCCATGGAGACGGCGTCCATGCCCTCGGTCGCGGCCAGGGCGACGGCCGCGTCGACGATCTTGGGGAGGGTGAGGGTCGGGCGGGGGCCCTTGCCGGGGCGTTCGCGCAGGCCCCAGGCCATCTGCAGGCTCACCGGGAGCCCGGTTTCATCTGGTTCGTCCTTCGGCACGGCCACCCCTCCCTTCACGTCTCGTTGACCCACATCCTAGTTCTGTGTATTACTTACGCAGAAGCGCGTAACCCATACGCAGAAGGGATGAGCCGTGAACGACCACGCCCTGTACGCCCGCGCCCTGACCAAGTCCTACGACGGCACCCGCGTCCTCGACGGCCTCGACCTGGCCGTCCCGAAGGGCTCCGTACTCGCCCTCCTCGGCCCCAACGGGGCGGGCAAGACCACCACCGTCCGCATCCTCGCCACCCTCACCGCCCCCGACTCCGGGACCGCGCGCGTCGCCGGGCACGACATCACCGGCGCGCGGGCCCTCGTACGCGAACGCATCGCGCTCACCGGGCAGTTCGCCGCCCTGGACGACCTCCAGACCGGCACCGAGACCCTCCGCATGACCGGGCGGCTGGCCGGGCTCTCCGCCCGCGACGCCCGCACCCGCGCGGACGAACTCCTGGAGCGCTTCGGCCTGTCGGAGGTCGCGGGTGCGCTCAGCAAGACCTACTCCGGCGGGATGCGGCGCCGCCTGGACCTCGCCGCGAGCCTCGTCGGGCGGCCCGAGGTGCTCTTCCTGGACGAGCCCACCACCGGGCTCGACCCGCGCAGCCGCCTCGAACTCTGGGACGCCGTACGGGAGATGCGCGCCGACGGCACCACCGTCCTGCTCACCACCCAGTACCTGGAGGAAGCCGACCGGCTCGCCGACCGGGTCACCGTCCTCGACAGCGGGAAGATCACCGCCGAGGGCACCCCGGCCGAGCTGAAGGCCCGCGTCGCCGGGCACCGCCTCGACCTCACCCTCACCAGCCGCCGCGCCTACGAGGCCCTCGCCGCCCGCGCCGTGCACCACGCCCCCGACGACCTGACGCTGGGCCTGGCCACCGACGGCTCCGCCGCCCAGGTGCGGGCCCTGCTCGACGAACTCGACCCCGACCGCACCACCGTCGCCCGCTTCGCCGTGCGCAGCGCCACCCTCGACGACGTATTCCTCGCCCTGACGGGAGCATCCCGATGACCGCCACCGCCCTCACCATGGCCGGGCGCAGCCTGCGCATCAGCCGGCGCAGCCCGGACGCGCTGATCGCCGCCCTGATGCTGCCGGTCATGCTGATGCTGATCTTCGTCTACTTCTTCGGCGGGGCCATCGACACCGGCACCGAGTACGTGACCTACGTGGTCCCGGGGGCGATGCTGCTGTGCGCCGGCTTCGGCGCGGCGAGCACCGCCGTGAGCGTGGCCGACGACATGAGCAAGGGCATCGTCGACCGCCTGCGCTCCCTCGACGTCGGCGGCGTGCCCATCCTCGCCGGGCACGTCGCGGCCTCGGTCGTACGCAACCTGCTCTCCACCACCCTGGTGCTGCTGGTCGCCCTCGCGATCGGCTTCCGGCCCTCGGGCGGGCCGCTCGCCTTGCTGGCCGCCGCCGGGCTGCTCGTCGCGTACATCACCGCGATCTCCTGGCTCGCCGCCGCGCTGGGGCTGCTCGCCAAGACCCCGGAGGCGGCGGGCGGGTTCACCTTCCTGATGATGTTCCTGCCGTACCCCTCCAGCGCGTTCGTCCCGATCGACACCATGCCGTCCTGGCTACACGGCTTCGCCGGGCACCAGCCGCTGACGCCGGTCATCGAATCGCTGCGGGCCCTGCTGCTGGACCAGCCCGCGGGCAGCACCCCGTGGACGGCCCTCGCCTGGTGCGCGGGGATCACCGCCCTGGCCCTCGCCCTCGCGACGGCCCTGTTCCGGACGCGCACCCGCTAGCGCTTGAGCGGGTAGGAGTGCTTGCCGGAGACCTCGTCGATCTCCGTGTGCGCCTTCTGGAGCAGCTGCGACGCCAGGTCCATGAGGGCCCGCGAGCCCGCGATCTCCTCACCGACCCGCAGCTGCTCCGGGTCGGAGGGATGGCGCATGGCGTAGCCGCGCGCCCTCATCTCGCAGCCGTCACCGAGCCTGAGCATGGCCGCCGCGTTGGTGCGGTGGCCGTCCTCGGTGAACTCCAGCTCCACGTGCCATCCCGCGAGCGTGGCCATGGCGGATCGCCTCCCACAGTCGGGCTACCCCTCCAGGGTGCGCCCGCCCCGCCCGGCACGCACCCGCGTCAGCGCTCGGCGCGCAGCCAGCCCGCGACCTCGGTCGCCCAGTACGTCAGGATCGTGTCCGCGCCCGCCCGCTTGATGCCGAGCAGCGTCTCCATGATCGCCCGGTCGCGCTCGATCCAGCCCTTCTCCGCGGCCGCCTCGACCATCGCGTACTCGCCGCTGATCTGGTACGCCGCCACCGGCACGTCCACGGCCTCGGCGACCCGGTGCAGGATGTCCAGGTAGGGGCCGGCCGGCTTCACCATGACCATGTCGGCGCCCTCCTCCAGGTCCAGCGCCAGCTCCCGCAGCGACTCGCGGGCGTTCGCCGGGTCCTGCTGGTAGGTCTTGCGGTCGCCCTGGAGCGAGGAGGCGACGGCCTCGCGGAAGGGGCCGTAGAAGGCGGAGGAGTACTTCGCCGTGTAGGCCAGGACCGCCACGTCCTCGTGGCCCGTCTCGTCCAGCGCGTCGCGGATCACGCCGACCTGGCCGTCCATCATCCCGCTCGGACCCACCACGTGGACGCCCGCGTCGGCCTGGACCTGCGCCATCTCCGCGTACCGCTCCAGCGTCGCGTCGTTGTCGACGCGGCCGTGCTCGTCCAGGACCCCGCAGTGGCCGTGGTCGGTGTACTCGTCCAGGCACAGGTCCGACATGATCACCAGGTCGTCGCCGACCTCGGCCTTCACGTCGCGGATCGCCACCTGGAGGATGCCGTCCGGCTCCGTGCCCGCCGTGCCCAGCGCGTCCTTGTTCTCGTCCGCCGGAACACCGAAGAGCATGATCCCCGCGACGCCCGCCTCGACCGCCTCCACGGCGGCCTTCCGCAGCGTGTCCCGGGTGTGCTGCACCACGCCCGGCATCGCCGAGATCGCCAGCGGCTCGCTGATGCCCTCGCGCACGAACGCCGGCAGGATCAGGTCCGAGGGGTGCAGCCGGTACTCCGCGACCATCCGCCGCATCGCCGGGGTGGTACGCAGCCGACGGGGCCGCGAGCCGGGGAAGGATCCGTACGCGCTCATGTTCTAGTCGCCTCTTCGAGCTTCGACAGCAGTCACCACCCAGCCTAGAGCCCGCCCGCCCGCCGCCCGCCGCCCGCCCTGCCCGGGGACCGGCCCCCGAAAACGCCGAAGGGGCCCGGGGCGCACACCGCGCCCGGGCCCCTTCGACCACTCACCTCACGTCGCGCGACGCCGGCGCGCGCCCGGCCGCCGCTCGCTCGGGCGGGCCACCACCTCGCCGGCCGCCTTGGCCGCCTCCCGGCGCGCCTCCCCGTACGCGGCCAGCGCCTCCGCCAGCTTGCCCACGCTCGGCTCCGGCGACAGGACGTCCACGCGCAGGCCGTGCTCCTCCGCCGTCTTGGCCGTCGCCGGCCCGATACAGGCGATGACGGTCACGTTGTGCGGCTTGCCGGCGATGCCGACCAGGTTCCGCACGGTGGACGACGACGTGAACAGAACGGCGTCGAAACCGCCGCCCTTGATCGCCTCACGCGTGTCCGCCGGCGGCGGCGACGCCCGCACGGTCCGGTACGCCGTGACGTCGTCCACCTCCCAGCCCAGCTCTATCAGCCCGGCCACCAGCGTCTCCGTGGCGATGTCGGCGCGCGGCAGGAAGACGCGGTCGATCGGGTCGAAGACCGGGTCGTACGGCGGCCAGTCCTCCAGCAGCCCGGCGGCCGACTGCTCACCGCTCGGCACCAGGTCCGGCTTCACACCGAACTCCACCAGCGCGGCCGCGGTCTGCTCGCCCACCGCGGCGACCTTGATGCCCGCGAAGGCACGCGCGTCGAGCCCGTACTCCTCGAACTTCTCCCGCACCGCCTTGACGGCGTTCACCGAGGTGAAGGCGATCCACTCGTAGCGGCCCGTCACCAGACCCTTGACCGCCCGCTCCATCTGCTGCGGGGTGCGCGGCGGCTCCACCGCGATGGTCGGCACCTCGTGCGGCACAGCACCGTACGAACGCAGCTGGTCGGAGAGCGAAGCGGCCTGCTCCTTCGTACGCGGTACGAGGACCCGCCAGCCGAACAGCGGCTTCGACTCGAACCAGGCCAGCTCCTCGCGCCGCGCCGCGGCACCCTGCTCACCGACCACGGCTATCACCGGCCGGGAACCCTCGGGCGAGGGGAGCACCTTGCCCTGCTTGAACACCTGGGCGATCGTGCCCAGCGTCGCGCTCCAGGTCCGCTGCCGGGTCGTCGTACCGCCCACGGTCACCGTCAGCGGGGTCTCCGGCTTGCGGCCGGCGGCCACCAGCTCGGCGGCCGCGCTCGCGACCGTCTCCAGCGTCGCCGAGACCACCACGCCGCAGTCGCTCGTGCCGACCTCGCTCCAGCAGCGCGCCGAGGCGTGCCGGGCGTCCACGAACCGCACGTCCGCGCCCTGCTCCCCGCGCAGCGGGACACCCGCGTACGCGGGCACGCCGACGGCGGTCGCCACACCGGGCACCACCTCGAAGGGGATCCCCTGGTGGGCGCAGGCGAGCATCTCCTCGGCCGCGTTCCCCTCCAGTCCGGGGTCACCCGTCACCGCACGGACGACCCGCCTGCCGGAGCGCGCGGCCTCCATGACAAGATTGGCAACGTCCGCGGCGGTCGAGGGAGTACGGATCGCCGGGACACCGGCGGCTGCTGACATCTCGTCAGCGACCGTCAGCTGCGGCGTGTCGACGCCCGCCCGCGCATGGGTCCGTACGACCTCCAGCACCTCGGGCTCAGCGATCAGTACGTCCGCGGCAGCGAGCGCCTCGACGGCGCGCAGCGTCAGCAGACCCGGGTCGCCCGGACCCGCACCGAGGAAGGTGACGAGCCCGGGGGCGGCTACGCCCGCGAAGGGGGAGGTGGTGGGGCTTGAGGGGTTCAAAGGGATCGCTCCCCCATCAGACCGGCCGCGCCCTTGGCCAGCATCTCGTCCGCGAGTTCGCGGCCGAGCGCCATGGCCTCGTCGTACGACTGGGGCACGGGACCGGTGGTGGACAGCTGCACCAGCGTCGAACCGTCGAGGGTCCCGACGACACCACGCAGGCGCATTTCATTGACAATCTGCCCGTCGGCCAGAAGGTCGGCGAGCGCGCCCACGGGTGCGCTGCACCCGGCCTCCAGGGCGGCGAGGAGCGCACGCTCCGCGGTCACGGCGGCCCGCGTGTGCGGGTCGTCGAGCCGGCCGAGCGCGGAGATGAGGTCCGCGTCGGAGGCGAGGCACTCCACGGCCAGGGCACCCTGGCCGGGCGCGGGCAGGACGTTGTCGACCGACAGCAGGTCGGTCGCCTCGTCGCCGCGCCCGATCCGGTTCAGGCCGGCCGCGGCCAGCACGACCGCGTCCAGCTCCCCGGCGCGCACGAAGCCGATCCGGGTGTCGACGTTGCCGCGGATCGCGACGGTCTCGACGGACTTCCCCAGGCTGCGGGCGTACGCGTTCAGCTGCGCCATGCGGCGCGGCGAACCGGTACCCACGCGGGCCCCGTCCGGCAGCTGCTCGAAGGTCAGACCGTCGCGGGCCACCAGCGCGTCGCGCGGGTCCTCGCGCTTGGGCATGGCCGCGATGACCAGCTCATCGGGCTGCGCCGTCGGCAGGTCCTTCAGCGAGTGCACGGCGAAGTCGACCTCGCCGCGCACCAGCGCGTCGCGCAGCGCCGTGACGAACACGCCGGTGCCGCCGATCTGCGCGAGGTTCTCGCGGGACACGTCACCGTAGGTCGTGATCTCCACGAGCTCGACGGGCCGGCCGGTGATCGCCCGTACCGCCTCGGCGACGTGCCCGGACTGGGACATGGCCAGCTTGCTGCGCCGCGTGCCGAGCCTGAGGGGCTGGTCGGGACGTGTGTTCATGATGCCCGTCCTGGGTCGTCGTTCATCGGATCGGCCGCGTCCGCCCGGCTGACGGAAGCCACCGTCTGAGGGTCGAGGTCGAAGAGTTCGCGCAGCGCCTCCGCGTACCCGGCGCCGCCGGGCTCGCTCGCGAGCTGCTTGACGCGCACGGTCGGCGCGTGGAGGAGCTTGTCGACGACGCGGCGCACGGTCTGGGTGACCTCCGCGCGCTGCCGTTCGTCGAGATCGGGTACCCGCCCGTCGAGCCGTGCCACCTCCATGGCGACGACCTCGGCGGCCATCGCCCGCAGGGCGACGACGGTGGGCGTGATGTGCGCGGCCCGCTGCGCGGCGCCGAACGCGGCCACTTCCGCGGCGACGATCGCGCGTACGGCGTCGACGTCGGCGGCCATCGGCGCGTCCGCGGACGCCTCCGCGAGGCTCTCGATGTCGACGAGCCGAACGCCCGGAATCCGGTGCACGGCCCCGTCGATGTCCCGGGGCATGGCCAGGTCCAGCAGCGCCAGCCGTACAGGAACGGCCCCGTCGGCCAGCGCCCGCGCCGCCCGCCGCGGCTGCCGCTGCGCGGCGGCCTCACCCTGATCGGCCCAGGCCCCGTGCAGTTCGAGCGACCCGGCGTCGACCCCGGCCAGCGCCGAGCGGCCGCCGCCGACCGACCCGACCCCTTCAGCGGGCGCGTCCAGCCCGACGGGACACCCGTCCGCCTCGACGGGCGCGGGCGCGGTGATCGTCCGCACGGCCCCGGCATCGGCGATCCGCCGCCCGGCCTGGGCTGCGGCCGCAAGCCGCGCCACGACCTCGGCGTCGACCCCGGCCTGCGGCGCAGCCGCGAAGGCCGAGCCCAGCACACCGGCCGCGGCGAAGCCGTCGGCCACCGCCGGCCCGGCGGCCTGGGGCGCGGCGAAGCCGTCGGCCGTCCCCGGCCCGGCGGCCTGGGGCGCAGCCCCGTTCTCCAGCCCCGCCGGCATTTGAGGCGCGGGAGTCTGGGGGCGGAGCCCCCAGGAGGGGGCCGGGGGCTCGCCCCCGGTTTCGGGAAGGGGCGGGGTGGGGGAGAGCCCCGCAGGGGCCCCGGCATCGGTGAGGGCAGCCGTGACGTCGTCCCCGGTCAGCACCAGCCCGGTGGCCCCGGTACAGGACACGACGACGTCCACCCGCGCGAGCTCCCCCGCCACGGCGGACATCGGAACGGCCCGGGCCGCGACACCAGTGCCCGAGGCAACCAAAATCTCCGCAAGACGCTCCGCCCGCTCCGCGGTCCGGTTCGCCACGACCACCTCGGCGACACCCACCCGCGCGAGCGTCGCCGCCGCCAGCGAGGACATCGACCCGGCGCCGATCACCAGCGCCCTCTTCCCCGCGGCCCACTCCCCCACCGGCTGGTGCGCGGCGAGCTGCTCCAGGCCGAAGGTCACCAGCGACTGCCCGGCCCGGTCGATCCCGGTCTCGGAGTGCGCCCGCTTGCCGACCCGCAGCGCCTGCTGGAACAGGTCGTTGATCAGCCGGCCCGCCGTGTGGAGCTCCTGCCCCAACGCCAGCGCGTCCTTGATCTGGCCGAGGATCTGGCCCTCGCCGACGACCATCGAGTCCAGCCCGCACGCCACCGAGAACAGGTGGTGCACCGCCCGGTCCTCGTAGTGCACGTACAGGTACGGCGTGAGCTCCTCCAGCGCGACCCCGCTGTGCTGGGCCAGCAGCGTGGACAGCTCGGCGACGCCGGCGTGGAACTTCTCCACGTCGGCGTAGAGCTCGATGCGGTTGCACGTGGCCAGCACGGTCGCCTCGGCCGCCGGCTCGGCGGCCAGGGTGTCGTGCAGCAGCTTGACCTTGGCGTCGGCGGACAGCGAGGCCCGCTCCAGCACGCTCACCGGCGCGCTGCGGTGGCTCAGGCCTACGACGAGCAGACTCATGCCGGCATCACCGCCGGCACGTCACCCTCGGGACCGTTCTTGCGCGCGGCGGCGGCCGCCGCGGCGGCCCGGCCGGCCGGCGGCTCGACGGCGGCGACGGGCGCGGCGCCCGCGGCGGCGTCCCCGCCGGGCTCGGTGTCGGCGTCCACGTCCGCACCGGCGGCGCCGGAGCCCTCGCCGGCCTTGCGCTGCTCGTGGAACGCCAGGATCTGGAGCTCGATGGACAGGTCGACCTTGCGCACGTCCACGCCCTCGGGCACGGACAGCACGGTCGGCGCGAAGTTCAGGATGGAGGTCACGCCGGCGGCGATCAGCCGCTCGCTGACCTGCTGGGCCGCGCCCGCGGGCGTGGCGATGACGCCGATGGAGACGCCGTTCTCCTCGATGATCTTCTCCAGATCATCGGTGTGCTGCACGGGCATGCCGGCGACCGGCTTGCCGGCCATGGCCGGGTCGGCGTCGATCAGCGCGGCCACGCGGAAGCCGCGCGAGGCGAAACCGCCGTAGTTGGCCAGGGCGGCGCCGAGGTTGCCGATGCCGACGATGACGACCGGCCAGTCCTGGGTGAGGCCGAGTTCGCGGGAGATCTGGTAGACGAGGTACTCGACGTCGTAGCCGACGCCGCGCGTGCCGTACGAGCCGAGGTAGGAGAAGTCCTTGCGCAGCTTCGCGGAGTTGACTCCGGCGGCGGCCGCGAGCTCCTCGGAGGACACCGTGGGCACCGATCGCTCGGAGAGCGCGGTGAGTGCGCGCAAGTACAGCGGAAGCCGGGCGACAGTGGCCTCGGGAATACCTCGGCTGCGGGTCGCCGGTCGGTGAGTTCGGCCAGTTGCCACGATGCTCCTGCGGGATGAGCGGGGCTGCAGGCGGCCTCTTGTCCCAGGACCGCCCCGTCGAATGCAGGCTATGTCTTTGTGAACGCGTGCACAAAGATTGTGTCCGCTTTGTCCGTCCAAAGTGACCGGGGTCACGCGGGCTGGGCAGATGGGGCCCGGGCCGGGAACGGGCCGAACCCGTTCAAATCCCGAGGGGGGCAAAACGGTACACACTCCTCATCGATACGCCCCCGAGTCCCCACAAAACGCCCATGATGGTAACGGGCGAAACGGTCAGGCTCCCAATGCCCGACGCAGCCGGTCAGGGTTCACCCTCCAGAAGGTGTGCTGTTCACCGTCGACCAGCACCACCGGGATCTGCTCCCAGTGCAGCCGGTAGAGCTCCTCGTCCTGCGAGATGTCCTTCTTCTCCCACTGTGCGCCCGTCTCGGCGCACACCTTCTCGATCACTTCCTGGGCGTCATCGCAGAGATGGCACCCCGGCTTCCCGATGAGCGTCACCATCCGCTCTCCGGGACGCTTCTTTTCCTTACGGCGCAGCAAAGGGCTCATGCCGCCATTGTCCCGCGCCTGCCCGGCATGCCCGAAGAGTTAACCGCTCCGTTTCCGGGCGGTTCGGGAACTCCCGAACACAATGGCTATGCTCGCGTCATGGCCGCTCTGGGATGGCTCACCCCCCGTAGGCGCTCCGCGACGGCGCGGAGCGTACTGGCAGGCGAGGCCTCGGCCGAGGCCGCCCGCAAGACCGCTCAGGCCGGTGCGCCACACGCCCCCGAGGCGGCCGGCGCACCGGAGACCGGGCCTGCGCCCGCGCCCGGGGAAGCCCCCGGCACCGCGGCCGCCGCCGAAGCCGAAGCCGCCGAGGCCGCCGAGGCCGAGGCCGCCGAGCCGGAGTTCCCGGTCCACGGCGACGACCTCGCCGCCGCCTTCTTCGACCTCGACAACACCGTCATGCAGGGCGCCGCGATCTTCCACTTCGGCCGCGGCCTCTACAAGCGCGAGTTCTTCCGCCGCCGCGAACTGGCCCGCTTCGCCTGGCAGCAGGCCTGGTTCCGGCTCGCCGGGGTCGAGGACCCCGAGCACATGCAGGACGCCCGCGACAGCGCCCTGTCCATCGTCAAGGGCCACAAGGTCTCCGAACTCATGGCCATCGGCGAGGAGATCTACGACGAGTACATGGCGGAGCGGATCTGGCCGGGCACCCGCGCCCTGGCCCAGGCCCACCTCGACGCCGGCCAGAAGGTGTGGCTGGTCACCGCCGCCCCCGTCGAGACGGCCACGATCATCGCCCGCCGCCTCGGCCTGACCGGCGCCCTGGGCACCGTCGCCGAGTCCGTGGACGGGGTCTACACCGGGCGCCTGGTCGGCGAGCCGCTGCACGGCCCCGCGAAGGCGGAGGCGGTGCGCGCGCTGGCCGCCGCCGAGGACCTCGACCTCGAACGCTGCGCCGCGTACAGCGATTCGCACAACGACATCCCGATGCTGTCCCTGGTCGGACATCCGTACGCGATCAATCCCGACACAAAACTGCGCAAGCATGCCCGGGCCAACGACTGGCGGCTGCGCGACTATCGGACCGGCCGCAAGGCCGTGAAGGTCGGCGTACCGGCGGCCGCCGGAGTCGGCGCCATCGCGGGCGGCGCGGCCGCCGCCATCGCCCTGCACCGGCGCCGCAAGTAGCAACGGCGGGCCCCCGCCCTCCGGCGGGCCGCCCCGCCGTCATTCGCTCCCCTCTACCCGCGCCGTCGGCGCGGCACTCCGGCCTGCCCGACTCGGTCGCGAGCCACCGTGGAAGCGTCCATTCCGTGCATCCAAGCGATCAGGAATCGATCACCAACCAGGCCTGAATATGCCCTGGACACGCAACAGAAGTGTCGGAACCGGTGATTTAGGCAACTGGGTGTAGCGCTGCCTGTACGAAGCGTTATTCTCCTCAAACGCATGCCACCGCCCATCCGTCCCCACGACGGGTGAACGGTCCCGCACTGCACGTGATGGAAGCTCTGCCTCTGGGAGTCCCGTGTACCCACCTGTCGGGGTTGACGCCTCGGGCCTGGCTACGCTGCGCGCGACGGTCCTCGACCACCTGCGCGGCTTCGTCCCCACCGCGTACGCCGTCCCCGCCTTCGCCGCCGCGGTCCCTGCCGGCCTCGGCCCGGCCGGCCCCTGCTACGCCCTGACGGACGGCGGGGCGACCGTGGGCAGACGCGGTCGCGCGGGCTCCGCCGCCACCAGCGGCACCAGCACGCCCACCGCCCGCCGCCCCACGGCGGACAGCGACCAGGCCCGCATGATGGACCTGGTCGAACGCGCCCAGGCCGGCGAGGCGGAGGCCTTCGGCCGCCTCTACGACCAGTACAGCGACACGGTGTACCGCTACATCTACTACCGCGTCGGCGGCAAGGCGACCGCGGAGGATCTCACCAGCGAGACCTTCCTGCGCGCGCTGCGCCGCATCTCCACCTTCACCTGGCAGGGCCGCGACTTCGGCGCCTGGCTGGTGACCATCGCGCGGAACCTGGTGGCCGACCACTTCAAGTCCAGCCGCTTCCGGCTGGAGGTCACCACCGGCGAGATGCTCGACGCCAACGAGGTGGAGCGCAGCCCCGAGGACTCCGTCCTGGAGTCCCTCTCCAACGCGGCCCTGCTCGAAGCCGTGCGGAAACTGAACCCCCAGCAGCAGGAGTGCGTCACCTTGCGCTTCCTCCAGGGCCTCTCGGTCGCCGAGACGGCCCGGGTGATGGGCAAGAACGAAGGGGCCATCAAGACGCTCCAGTACCGGGCGGTCCGCACCCTGGCCCGCCTGCTGCCGGACGACGCCCGCTGACCCGGCCCCCTCCCGCTTACGACTACACAACCCCACGACCGGTGACCCCTCGATGACGCTGTGGTCCGATCATCCTTCGTCCGTAACCCAAGTGCCGCGCCGCTCGTTGTGCGGAATGCAGGCTCCCTGTGGACAAGCCCTGCCCGAAGCCGCTCACCCGAAAGTGTGGATGTGCTCAAGGAAGGCAACCTTCCGGACACCTTGGGGAGTCGATCGTCATGACGAGAGGAGGTGCCGCCAGTGATCGCGAACGTGACTCCGCACCGGCGGGCGAACGCCTTCGCCCAGGCCCTGGAGGATCGGACCCCGTCCGCTCTTTCGGAACCGGACCCGGCGGCCGAGCAGTCCGAGGCACCTGCCGAATCCGCCGACCACGAACGGTTGTTGGCCCTGGCGAGCGTGCTCGGCGAAATGCCGCGCCCGGTGCTGGACCCCGAGGTCAAAGTGGTGCAACGAGCACAGCTCGTAGCCGCCATGGAGGCCATGGTGAAGGAGGAGAGGGCCGGGGGCGGTGCCGCCGCGGACCCTCTGGTGCCCGAGCAGCGGACCGGCCGCGGCGCCCACCGGGCGACCTCGCTCCGGAAATTGCGGCCCCGCTCCCGCTGGTCCAAGGGCATCGCAGCGGGGGGCCTCACCGTGGGTGTGGCCGCAGGGGCCTTCAGCGGAGTGGCCGCTGCCAGCACCGACGCCCTGCCCGGTGATCCCCTGTACCCGGTCAAGCTGGGCATGGAGGACCTCAAGCTGGGCATGGCCGACGACGGCGCGGACCGGGGCGAGGTCTACCTCGACCGGGCCTCGAACCGCCTGTCGGAAGCGCGCCGGCTGATGGAACGCGGCCGTTCCGGACCCCTGGACCACGAGGTCCTCGGCGAGATCCGGCGGGCCCTGGCAGGCATGCAGCACGACGCGGCAGAGGGCCACCGGCTGCTCCAGGCGGCCTACAAGCGGGACGGCTCGCTCGGCCCGATCCAGACCCTGTCCTCGTTCTCCAACTCCCACCGCGACGCGTGGGGACGGCTCCGGTCCAACCTGCCGCCGCAGCTGACGGACGTGGGCGACCAGGTGACCTCCGTCTTCCAGGCCATAGACGATGAGGTCGCGCCGCTCCAGGGGCTGCTGCCCAAACCTCCCGAGCAGCAGCGCGGCGGCCCCGGAGGAAGCCCCGCCAGGCCGAGCACCCCGGCGACGGGCAAGCAGCAGCCCGCACCGGCACCGGACTCCCCCGCCGCGGCGCAGACCCCGGCCGCCCCCAGCCCCTCCGGCAGCCGCGCCCCGGCTCCCGGCAGCGGCCTCCTGGGCGGCACGGGCAACCTGCTCAACCCGCCGTCGCACGGCCAGTCCGCCCCGCCCCCCTCGGCACCCCCGGCCCAACCCCAGCCGGACATCACCCTCCCCCCGCTCCTCCCGGGCCTCCTCCCAGGCCTGGGCATCCAGGCGGAGGACGCCGAGTAACAACGGAAGCGCCCGGCGAGCTGGTCCTCCCAGCCCGCCGGGCGCTCCGGCACGGGCTCCGGCCATCCAGCCCCGCCGGCGTTTGAGGCGCGGGGTCCGGGGCGGCGCCCCGGGAAACGGAGAAAGGGCGGGGCGGGGCGCAGCTCCGCGCAGCGGCACCCCACCCCGCCCCCACCGCACCGTCAGAAGAAGACCGACCTCCGCTGCACCAGCAGCTTGTACAGCGCGTGCTGGATCTGCTCCCGCACCTGGTCCGTCAGGTTGAACATCAGCATCGGATCCTCCGCCGCCTCCGGCGCGTACCCGTCCGTCGGGATCGGCTCACCGAACTGGATCGTCCACTTCGTCGGCAACGGCACCGCCCCCAACGGCCCCAGCCACGGAAACGTCGGCGTCACCGGGAAGTACGGCAACCCCAGCAGCCGCGCCAGCGACCCAATTCACGACGCCGACCTCGCGCTGCTCGGCCCCAGGGGGCCTCACAGGCTTCGCCCGGCTGCGCCGGACTCCGTCCGTCGACGCACCGGGCCCCGCCCCTGCCGACCGGCGGCCGGCAACCGTCAGAAGAAGACGGACCGTCGCTGGACCAGCAGCTTGTACAGCGCGTGCTGGATCTGCTCCCGCACCTGGTCCGTCAGGTTGAACATCAGCATCGGATCCTCCGCCGCCTCCGGCGCGTACCCGTCCGTCGGGATCGGCTCACCGAACTGGATCGTCCACTTCGTCGGCAACGGCACCGCCCCCAACGGCCCCAGCCACGGAAACGTCGGCGTCACCGGGAAGTACGGCAACCCCAGCAGCCGCGCCAGCGTCTTCGCGTTGCCGATCATCGGGTAGATCTCCTCCGCCCCCACGATCGAGCACGGCACGATCGGCGTGCCCGCCCGCAGCGCCGTCGAGACGAAACCGCCCCGCCCGAACCGCTGGAGCTTGTACCGGTCACCGAACGGCTTCCCTATCCCCTTGAAGCCCTCCGGCATCACCCCGACCAGCTCACCGGCCTCCAGCAGCCGCTGCGCGTCCTCCGCGCACGCCAGCGTGTGCCCGGCCTTCCGCGCGAGCTCGTTCACCACCGGCAGCATGAACACCAGGTCCGCCGCCAGCAGCCGCAGGTGCCGCTGCGCCGGGTGGTGGTCGTGGACGGCCACCTGGAGCATCAGGCCGTCCAGCGGGAGCGTCCCCGAGTGGTTCGCCACGATCAGCGCGCCGCCCTCCTTCGGGATGTTCTCGACGCCCCGGACCTCCACCCGGAAGTACTTCTCGAACAGCGGCCGCATCAGGGACATCAGGACCTGGTCCGTCAGCTCCTTGTCGTAGCCGAACTCGTCGACCTCGTACTCGCCCGTGATCCGCCGGCGCAGGAACGCCAGCCCGCCCGCGATCCGCCGGTCCCAGCCACCCCCGCCGCCCCGCACCGGGGCCGGCTCCACCGGCTCGACCGGATCCACCGGCTCCACCGGCTCCGGCCGGTCCGGGACCGCCCGCACCTTCCGGGCCGCACCGGCCCGCCGGCGCGGCCGGTCCTCGTCGAACGGGATGACCTTGGCGTCGGCCACTATCGCTCCACTCCCTCGGCAACCTCGTCAACGTCCAACAGCTCCGCGACCCGCCCCACGGCCCGCGCCACCCGCTCCGGCGGCAGCAGCCCGCTCCCCCGGCTCCGCGCGAAGTCCGCGAAGGTCTCCGCGGTCGTGTACATGGGCCGGAAGCCCAGCGTCTGACGCATCTGCGTGGTCTCCACGACCCGCCCGTGCGTCAGCAGCCGGATCTGCTCCGGCGAGAAGTCCGTCGCGCCCACCGCCCGCAGCGCCTGCCCCACCCACGTCACCGCCGGCAGCAGGAACGGCACCGTCGGCCGCCCCAGCCTCCGCGCGCACTGCGACAGCAGCAGCACCCCGTCACCCGCGATGTTGAACGTCCCGCTGTTCAGCGTGCCCCGCTCCGGCTCCCCCGCCGCCAGCCTCAGCACGTCCACCACGTCGTCCTCGTGGACGAACTGCAGCCGCGGGTCGTACCCCAGCACCGTCGGCATCACCGGCATCGAGAAGTACTCCGCCAGCGCCGAGTCCGCGAACGGCCCCAGGATGTTCGCGAAGCGCAGCACGCACACCGCCACGTCCGGCCGCCGCCGCGCGAAGCCCCGTACGTATCCCTCGACCTCGGTGGCGTCCTTCGCGAAGCCGCCCGCCGGCAGCGACTTCGGCTGCGTCGTCTCCGTGAAGACCGCGGGATCCCGCGACGTGCCCCCGTACACGCTGGTGCTCGACTTCACCACGAGCCGCCGCACCGTCGGGGACTTCTGGCAGGCCCCCAGGAGCTGCATCGTCCCGATGACGTTCGTCTCCTTGACGGTGCTGCGCCCGCCCGGCGCCCCCGCCGCGGCCCCGCCGGTGACCGCGAGATGGACCACCGTGTCCACGGCGTGCTCCGCGAGCACCCGGGCGATGGCCGACTGTCTGATGTCCGTACGCACGAACTCGGCCGAGCCGAGCCGGTGCGGCGGGCTCACCGCGTCCACCGCGATGACCCTCTCCACCCCCGGGTCGCGCTGGATGCGGCGCACGAAGCGGCCCCCCAGCTGCCGAGCTGCCCCGGTGACGAGCACGACCTTCCCCACGAGCTCAGCGCCTCCCTCGAAGAAGTACCCCGGCTGCACCGCAGCCCCTCCACCAGGATGGTGGAGGGGCTGCGGAAAACACGTACAGCTGCCGTTTACTTCTTGTTACGGCGCTGGACGCGGGTGCGCTTGAGCAGCTTGCGGTGCTTCTTCTTCGCCATCCGCTTGCGCCGCTTCTTGATAACAGAGCCCACGACTACCCTCGCTCACTTCTCTTCACTGGTGCGGGGCGTCTGGGCCCACACGACCTACGTCGGCCTAGCCTACCCGCCCAAACTCAGAGCTTGTAATCCGAGCCCTCCGCAGGAGTTACCAAGCCTCGGCAGGAGGCCTGGATCTCAGGCCGACTCCACCCCCACGAAGGACTCCTGGAGGTACTCGTGGACCGCGTTCTCGGGGACCCGGAAGGACCGGCCCACCCGGATCGCGGGCAGATGACGGTTGTGCACCAGCCGGTACACCGTCATCTTCGACACTCGCATCACCGAGGCGACCTCCGCCACGGTCAGGAACTGAACCTCACTGAGAGGCCTCTCGCCAGCAGCCATGACACCCACCTGACCTTCCGCGCATGACGGGCACCGGCTTCCCCTCCGGTTACTCCTCGTCGTCGCACGCTCACTCCCCAGAGTAGGGGCGGGTGATACGAGTGGGGAAGAGGAGCTACGGCCACTCCTGACGCCCCGACAGGCCGGCCCGGTGCAGCACGAACCGGATGAGCGGACCGTAGTAGTCCGAGCGCACCCCGTCATCAAGCGGAACGGTCACCACCACCCGCCCCTCGGCCTCCCCCACGAACAGCGCCGGATCATCCGTATCGCCCAGCCCGATCGCCTCCACACCCAGCTGACCTGCACCGCAGACCCACCCGTGATCACCCACCACCAGTTCCGGCAACGGCCCCCCGGCCGCCGCCAGCGCCCCCAGCGCGACCCGAACCGGCAGCGGCGAATGGGAGTGTGCGCCGGTGGCACTCCCCGCGCCCCGCGCGCCGGACTCCCGCACCAGCGCGACCCCCCGTACGTAATCGATCCGGTGCGGCCGTACGCCGAACCGGGTCGCCATGTCGACATGCACCCCCTGCGCCGGAGTGAGGACAACACATCCCGCCGCCGACAGCGCCCGGGCCAAACCGGCGTAGAAGGGCAGGAGCCGATGCGGGTGCCCCGTCCCGAACAGCACCGGCGACCGCGCCCCCGCCGCCGCCCCCAACCGCACGGCGAACGCCTCCAGCGCCGCCACCGTCCGCTCCGGATCGATCACGTCCGGCCCCCTGACGTGCGCCGGATCCGCCGACACCCCGCACTTGGCCGACATCAGCCCCAGCAGCTCACCCACACCCCACCGCCGCTCCGGCTCCAGCCCCAGCAACACCCGCGGGTCCCCCGCCGCGAACAGCCGGTAGCTGCTCAGGCTCTCCTCCCGCGTCGTGGCGACGGGCCCGGCCAACCGGGCGGCCAGCAGATGCGCACGCAACGCGCCGGTGCTCAACACCCTCCGATGCTGCCGCAACCCACCTGCCGGTTCATCAATTCCACCCAACAGCCCCACAGTTGGCGTAACCGCGCCGACGACTGACCCCTCGTCACACCAGCATCCCGCGCAGCGGGAACACCGCCCTCCGCGTCGCCAGAACGGCCTGATCCGTACGGTCCGCCGGGTCGTAGCCGGCCTCCCAGTCCCGCCACCGCGGAGTCCGCCCGTCCGTCATCCGGGCCGGCCCGCCCTGCCGCGTCCGCGCGTACGCCTCGTCCCGCCACGACTGCGGCACCATCGCCGCCGGATCCACCGGCCGGTGCGCCGCGATCCCCACCAGGTGCGTCCACGACCGCGGCACGACGTCCACCACCGCGTACCCGCCGCCGCCCAGCGCCAGCCACCGCCCGCCCGCGTACTCGTGCGCCAGCGCGTGGCACGCCTCCTGCACCGCCCGCTGCGCGTCCAGCGACACCGCCAGGTGCGCGAGGGGGTCCTCGAAGTGCGTGTCCGCCCCGTGCTGCGTCACCAGCACCTGCGGCCGGAAGTCCGCCAGCAGCTCCGGCACCGTCGCGTGGAAGGCCCGCAGCCACCCCTCGTCCCCGGTCCCCGCCCGCAGCGCCACGTTCACCGCGCTCCCCTCGGCACCCGGACCACCCGTCTCCTGCGGCCAGCCCGTCTGCGGGAACAGCGTCCGCGGGTGCTCGTGCAGCGACACCGTCAGCACCCGGGGGTCGTCCCAGAACGCCGCCTGCACCCCGTCCCCGTGGTGCACGTCCACGTCCACGTACGCGACCCGCTCCGCGCCCAGCTCCAGCAGCCGCGCGATGGCCACCGCCGCGTCGTTGTACACGCAGAACCCGGCCGCCCCGCCCGGCATCGCGTGGTGCAGCCCGCCCGCGAAGTTCACCGCGTGCCCGGCCTCCCCCCGCCACAGGGCCTCCGCCGCCGCCACCGACTGGCCGGCGATCAGCGCCGACGCCTCGTGGATCCCGTGGAACGCCGGATCGTCGAGGGTCCCCAGACCGTACGAACCGTCCGCCAGCCCCGGATCCGCCGACACCTCCCGCACCGCGGCCACGTAGTCCTCCCGGTGCACCAGCCGCAGCGTCGAGTCCCCGGCCGCCGGAGCCGCCCGCACCTCCATCTCCCGGTCCAGCCCGAAGGCACGCACCAGGCCCATGGTCAGCGCCAGGCGCACCGGGTCCATCGGATGGCTCGGTCCGAAGTCATACCCCGTTACCGCCTCGTCCCACATCAACAGCCCGGTCACCGACTCGCCGCTCATGCCCGACACCGTATCGGGCCCCATCGGCGCCGAAGGAACGGGCGTGGAACAACGTCACCAACACCAGCACCATCGGCACGACCATCGCGCCCCGGTAGCTCCAGGCGTCCCCGATCCCGCCCACCAGCGGCGAACCGATCAGGAAACCCACGTAGTTGAAGATGTTCAGCCGCGCCACCGCCGTGTCCGACGCACCCGGGAACAGCCGCCCGGCCGCCGCGAAGGTCTGCGGCACGATCACGCACAGCCCGATCCCCAGCAGCGTGAAGCCGAGCATCCCCACCCCGGCCCCCGGCGCCACCGCCACCACCCCGAACCCAGCGGCGGCCACCACCGTCCCGGCCCGCACCACGGCCACCGCACCGAACCGGCGCACCCCCAGGTCCCCGACCGCCCGCCCGGCGAGCGTCGTCACCATGTACACGTTGTAGGGGACCGTCGCCAGCTGCTCCGAACTCCCCAGCACGTCCTGGAGGTACTTGGCACTCCAGTTCGCCACCGTCGAGTCCCCGATGTACGCGCAGGCCATCACCAGGCACAGCGGCAGCAGCAGCTTCCCCCCGCCCGCCGGCCACCCCTGTTCCGCCTTCCCGCCCCCGTCCGCCGCGTCCACGTAGAACCGGCTCCCGGCGAACGCCAGCGGCAGCAGCACCGCCACCGCCGGCAGGTAGCCCGTGAACAGCGACAGGTGCCAGTGCGCGCCCGCCCAGGCCGCAGACGCCCCCAGGATCCCGCCCAGGCTGTACGCGGCGTGGAACCCCAGCATGATGGAGCGCCCGTACGCCCGCTGCAGGCTCACCCCGAGCATGTTCATCGAGGCGTCCAGCGCGCCCACCGCCAGCCCGAACACCCCCAGGGCCACCGCGACCTGCCACATCCCGCTGCCCGCCCCCACACCGAGCAGGGCCAGCAGCACGACGGGCTGCGCCCACCGCAGCACCACGCCGGGCGGGACGCGCTTCACCAGGTGCTCGGTCGCCACGCTGGAGAGCCCGGCGAGGACCGGCACGGCGGCGAGGAACGCGGGCAGCAGCCCGTCGGATATCCCGTACCGGTCCTGAATGGCCGGGATCCGCGTCACCAGCAGGGCGAAGGCGACGCCCTGCACGAAGAAGCCGAACCCGAGCGCCCCGCGCCCACGGCGAAGCCGTACGTCAACCGTCATGGCGGCACAGCGTAGGGCCCGCGACTACCCGTGGGTAGAGAGATCACACACCCAATCAGCCGCCCAGTCCGAGCAGGGCGGACAGCTCCTTCATCTCCCCGAAGCAGGCGGTGGCGCCGACGAGCCGCTCGGCGGGCACCATCGAGGTGAAGCCGAGGACGTCCATCCCGGCGGCCCGCGCGGCCTCGACGCCGAGGGGGCTGTCCTCGACCACCACGCACCGCGAGGCGGGGACCCCCATCATGTCGGCGGCGTGCAGGAACAGGTCCGGTGCCGGCTTGCCCTTGCCGACGTCCTCCGCACTGAAGATCCACTCCTCCTCGAACCACTCGTCCATCCCGGACGCCCGGTGCCCGACCCGGATCCGCTCGTGGCCGGAGGACGAGGCCACGCAGTAGGGCATGCCGGTCGCGGACAGTTCCCCGAGGACGTCGACCACTCCGGGGACGGGCCGCAGTTCCCGCTCGAAGGCGGCGAAGAGACGCCCGTTCAGGACCCCCTCGAAGTCCGCCGGCAGCCGCTGCCCGGTCCGCTCCTGGACGAGGTCGTGCACCCGGTGCACGGCAGACCCCATGTAGTCCCGGAGGGATTCCTCGTACGTGGTGGGGTGCCCGAGCTCCGTCAGGTACTCGGAGAGGATCGTGTTGGCGACCGGCTCGCTGTCCACGAGGACGCCGTCGTTGTCGAAGATGACCAGCTCATAGCCCATCGGCCCACCATACGAGCAGTCAGCTCAGGTTGACGGCAACCCCGTGCCGGTAAACGGCTGAACGCGCCCGAACGGGCCCTGAACGCAGAAAAGCCCCGCACCAGAAGGTGCGGGGCTTTCCCACAATGATTGTTCGGCGGCGTCCTACTCTCCCACAGGGTCCCCCCTGCAGTACCATCGGCGCTGAAAGGCTTAGCTTCCGGGTTCGGAATGTAACCGGGCGTTTCCCTAACGCTATGACCACCGAAACACTATGAAGTTTGAACTCCAGCCGGCAAGGCGAGTTCGTTACTTCAGAACTAACACAGTGGACGCGAGCAACTGAGGACAAGCCCTCGGCCTATTAGTACCAGTCAGCTCCACCCGTTACCGGGCTTCCACATCTGGCCTATCAACCCAGTCGTCTACTGGGAGCCTTACCCTCTCAAGGAGGTGGGAATACTCATCTTGAAGCAGGCTTCCCGCTTAGATGCTTTCAGCGGTTATCCCTCCCGAACGTAGCCAACCAGCCATGCCCTTGGCAGGACAACTGGCACACCAGAGGTTCGTCCGTCCCGGTCCTCTCGTACTAGGGACAGCCCTTCTCAATATTCCTACGCGCACAGCGGATAGGGACCGAACTGTCTCACGACGTTCTAAACCCAGCTCGCGTACCGCTTTAATGGGCGAACAGCCCAACCCTTGGGACCGACTCCAGCCCCAGGATGCGACGAGCCGACATCGAGGTGCCAAACCATCCCGTCGATATGGACTCTTGGGGAAGATCAGCCTGTTATCCCCGGGGTACCTTTTATCCGTTGAGCGACGGCGCTTCCACAAGCCACCGCCGGATCACTAGTCCCGACTTTCGTCCCTGCTCGACCCGTCGGTCTCACAGTCAAGCTCCCTTGTGCACTTACACTCAACACCTGATTGCCAACCAGGCTGAGGGAACCTTTGGGCGCCTCCGTTACCCTTTGGGAGGCAACCGCCCCAGTTAAACTACCCATCAGACACTGTCCCTGATCCGGATCACGGACCGAGGTTAGACATCCAGCACGACCAGAGTGGTATTTCAACGGCGACTCCACAACCACTGGCGTGGCTGCTTCAAAGTCTCCCACCTATCCTACACAAGCCGAACCGAACACCAATATCAAACTGTAGTAAAGGTCCCGGGGTCTTTCCGTCCTGCTGCGCGAAACGAGCATCTTTACTCGTAGTGCAATTTCACCGGGCCTATGGTTGAGACAGTCGAGAAGTCGTTACGCCATTCGTGCAGGTCGGAACTTACCCGACAAGGAATTTCGCTACCTTAGGATGGTTATAGTTACCACCGCCGTTTACTGGCGCTTAAGTTCTCAGCTTCGCAACCCCGAAAGGTCACTAACCGGTCCCCTTAACGTTCCAGCACCGGGCAGGCGTCAGTCCGTATACATCGCCTTACGGCTTCGCACGGACCTGTGTTTTTAGTAAACAGTCGCTTCTCGCTGGTCTCTGCGGCCACCCCCAGCTCAGAGAGCAAGTCTCATCACCAGGAATGGCCCCCCTTCTCCCGAAGTTACGGGGGCATTTTGCCGAGTTCCTTAACCATAGTTCACCCGAACGCCTCGGTATTCTCTACCTGACCACCTGAGTCGGTTTAGGGTACGGGCCGCCATGAAACTCGCTAGAGGCTTTTCTCGACAGCATAGGATCATCCACTTCACCACAATCGGCTCGGCATCAGGTCTCAGCCTTAACGTGTGACGGATTTGCCTACCACACGGCCTACACCCTTACCCCGGGACAACCACCGCCCGGGCTGGACTACCTTCCTGCGTCACCCCATCGCTTACCTACTACCACCTTGGATCGCCGGCTCCACCACTTTCCATTCCCCGAAGGGTCCGGAACGGCTTCACGGGCTTAGCATCAGAGGATTCGATATTGGGCGTTTCAAAGCGGGTACCGGAATATCAACCGGTTGTCCATCGACTACGCCTGTCGGCCTCGCCTTAGGTCCCGACTTACCCTGGGCAGATCAGCTTGACCCAGGAACCCTTAGTCAATCGGCGCACACGTTTCTCACGTGTGTATCGCTACTCATGCCTGCATTCTCACTCGTGAACCGTCCACAACTAGCTTCCGCTGCTGCTTCACCCGGCACACGACGCTCCCCTACCCATCACAGCGGGCGTTGGCCCTATTGCTGCAATGACACGACTTCGGCGGTACGCTTGAGCCCCGCTACATTGTCGGCGCGGAATCACTTGACCAGTGAGCTATTACGCACTCTTTCAAGGGTGGCTGCTTCTAAGCCAACCTCCTGGTTGTCTCTGCGACTCCACATCCTTTCCCACTTAGCGTACGCTTAGGGGCCTTAGTCGATGCTCTGGGCTGTTTCCCTCTCGACCATGGAGCTTATCCCCCACAGTCTCACTGCCGTGCTCTCACTTACCGGCATTCGGAGTTTGGCTAAGGTCAGTAACCCGGTAGGGCCCATCGCCTATCCAGTGCTCTACCTCCGGCAAGAAACACACGACGCTGCACCTAAATGCATTTCGGGGAGAACCAGCTATCACGGAGTTTGATTGGCCTTTCACCCCTAACCACAGGTCATCCCCCAGGTTTTCAACCCTGGTGGGTTCGGTCCTCCACGAAGTCTTACCTCCGCTTCAACCTGCCCATGGCTAGATCACTCCGCTTCGGGTCTAGAGCGTGCAACTCAATCGCCCTATTCGGACTCGCTTTCGCTACGGCTTCCCCACACGGGTTAA